>NZ_CP026103.1:1340889-1676111 GCF_002902945.1 Paraburkholderia caribensis | reverse complement strand
TTTCATACGCGGGAAAACGCCCGGCAACCTGCGCGCCGACTTCCGCGACGTAATCGAGCGAGATGTCGCCCTGTTCGGTCTCGGGCGCATTGAGCGTCTCGCCGACCACGCCTTCGGAGACGAGCATCTGAGTGCCGCCATAGCTGCGGAAATACAGCATGCCCGGCGAGCCGAGATCCTTGAACGCGGGCATCTTGAACGTGTACGCACCTTCGTCGCATTCGAGCGCGAGGACGGTATGGCGCTCCGGTTTGACGGGCAGCGGCACGCCGATCCAGCCGGCCAGTTCGGGCGTCCAGATGTTCTGTGTGCTGATCAGCGTGTCGCAACTGAAGTTTCCCGCGCTGGTTTCGACGCCGACCACGCGGCGTCCTTCGCGGATCACGCCCGTCACTGTCGCGCCTTCGATAATCTTCACGCCGCGGCGGCGCGCCGATCTGGCGAAGCTGGTCGCGACCAGATACGCATCGGCGAAACCGGCTTCGGGCTCGTAGCCGATCAGGGCGGCATCGTCGAAGCTGGCAATCGGCAGCCGCTCGCGCGCTTCATCGCGGTCGAGCAGTTGCACTTCGATACCCATATCGCGCTGTGCATCGAGCGATGCGCGCAGCGGATCGAGTTTGTCGCCTTCGGGCGCGCAGATCATGTAGCCGCATTTGACGAGTCCGCACGACGCTTCGTCGTCGCCGACGTATTCGGCGAAATTGTTGAACGCCCACCACGACGAACGCGCCAGCTCGACGTTCTGGCGCACGGAATAGTGCGTGCGCAGCAAGCCCGACGACTGCGACGTCGTGCCCGCGCCGATCGTCCCGCGCTCGAGCACGAGCACGCTTTTCGCGCCAAGGGCGGCGAGATGGTGGGCAACCGACGCGCCGATCACGCCGGCGCCGATCACGACAAAGTCATAGTGGCTCATGGAGACCTCTGGAAGGGCAATGGAGCCGATTCTAGAAAGCCAAAGCGCACGCGAATTTTGTATTAGGCAAACTTATGCTGCGTACCCGAAAACGCTCATCGTGAGTACGGGACGTTTTTGAAGGGGCACCATGCGTCGTCGCCGGGCGGCGCGTGCTGGGCCGCCGACGACACTGGAGTCAGGATGAGACGAACCCAAACGCCAATCGATCTGCGCGCGCTGCAGGCTTTCGTCGCCGTGTGCGAGACGGGATCGATGACGGCCGCGGCGAAGCAGTTGGGCGTGAGCCAGAGCGCGATCAGCCAGGCCGTGTCGGCGCTGGAACGCGAGCAGGGCATGACGCTGTTCGACCGCGACAGCCGTCCGCCGCGCCCGAATATCGCGGGCCGCGCGCTGCTCGAACTGGCGGGGCCGCTGCTCGAGCATGCGCAGATGGTGACCACGCGTATCGGCGATGCGTCCAATGCGGGGAAACTGCCCGTGCGGCTTGGCTGCGTCGATTCGTTCGCGGCGACGGTCGGTCCGGAACTGATTCGTGCGGTGTCCAATTCGACGCGGCAGATTTCGTTGTGGTCGGGACTCACGCCGGGTCTGTCGAAGCAGTTGCACGACCGCGAACTCGATATCGCCGTGTGCACGCAGACGACGCTCAACGATGCGCGCATCGTCGAAGTGCCGCTGTTTTCCGAGGCGTTCGTCGCGGTGGTGGCGCGCAGTCATATCGCGGGCCGCGCGCAGATGGACTGGCGCACGCTGGCCGCCGAACTGCCGTTGATCCGTTACACGGCGCGCTCGGTGATTGGCCAGCAGGTGGAGCGCTTTGCGCGGCATCTGGGTATCGACAGTCCGCGCCGTTATGAATTCGATGCCACCGATCCGCTGCTGAGCCTCGTGGCGGCGCGCCTTGGCTTCGCGATCTCGACGCCGCTGTGCCTGTGGCAGGCCCGTCATTATCTCGACGAGATAGCCGTGTTGCCACTGCCGTCGGGGCGTCTCGGGCGACGCGATTTTTTTGTGCTGCACCGGCAAGGCGAGTGGGATGACTTCGCTGGTGAAATCGTCACGCTGACGCGCGCCGTGATCGACCGCTCGATCCAACCGGCGCTCGCGCGCGCGTTGCCGCAACTGCCCGACGACGCGCTGCGCTGATTCTTCATGGAGTGATGCGAATGAATGAGCTGTATACGTTGCAACGTGGCGATGCGCCGCTGCTGGTTTCGATTCCACATCTGGGACATAGCATTCCGCCGGCGATGCGGCATCTCTATACCGACGCAGCGCTGACCTTCGTCGACACCGACTGGCATCTCGACCGTCTCTACGATTTCGTGTCGAAGGAGTTGGGCGCGACGTTGCTCGGCGCGAACGTGTCGCGTTATGTGATCGATCTGAACCGCCCGTCGAATGACGAGAGCCTGTATCCGGGGCAAACCACGACAGGCCTTTGCCCGACCGAGACGTTTCGCGGCGAGCCTGTCTATCGCGCGGGCTGTGAGCCGGACCCGGATGAAAAGCAGCGGCGTGTCGCGCAATACTGGACGCCGTATCACGACACGCTGCGCGCGGAACTCGCGCGTCTGCGCGAACGACATGCGAATGTGCTGCTGTGGGAAGCGCATTCGATCGCGAGCGTGTTGCCGCGTCTGTTCGACGGCAAGCTGCCCGACCTGAACCTCGGCACGCAGGACGGCCGCACGGCTGCACCTGCGTTGCAGGCAGCCGCCGAATCGGCTGCTGCACAAAGTGGCTTTACATGGATCGCGAATGGCCGCTTCAAAGGCGGCTATATCACGCGTCATTTCGGTTCGCCGCGCGACGGCATTCATGCAATCCAGTTGGAGATGTGCCAGTCCACTTACATGCATGAAGAAGCGCCCTTCGCGTATGAACCGCCGCGCGCCGAACGCGTGCAGCCGGTGGTGCGCGCGATGATCGAAGGCGCGCTGGACACGCTGCAGACTTTATAAGCAACGCTGATACAGCGTCGTAACCGGCCTTACCGTGTCAGTGCAGATGCGCACCAGATTCACGATTCGGCCGCACCGCAGTCAGGCAGGCGCAATCGCAGTGCAAACGATGTCGAACGGAGCCGAATGCCGCAATGCGCCGCCAGTGTTTATTCGCAGGAACTTTTGATTCCCTTTGATAAACATGGCATAGACGTTGCATAACGAAGGACGAAGCAGGTGCGGCTCACTCGGCGGCAGGCTGGGAGTAGACGAAGATCGACAGGAACTGGATCGGCGTTTTGATCAGCCGTTCGGGACCATGCGGTACGTCGCCCCGGAAGGTGAGCGTGTCGCCGGGATGCAGGATGTAAGTTTGCTGGCCGTGGCGGTATTCGATCACGCCCTTGAGCATATGGATGAATTCCGTGCCGGGGTGTTCGAAGACGGGGAAGCGTTCTGCTTCGTCTTCCATCGTGATCAGGAACGGTTCGAAGAGTTTGCGCGGTCCCTGGTCGTAGGCGAGCAGATGGTAGGTGTGGCCGCGTTTCGTGCCCTTGCGGACCACCTCCATGCCGCCGCCCTTCTTGACGAGCTGGGCGCCGCCCTGAGGCACGTCGAAGTTGCGGAACAGCGTCGACATCGACACGCCGAGTGCCTGCGCAATGCGGTTGAGTACGTCGAGTCCGGTAGAAGTCTGCGCGTTTTCGATTTTCGAAAGCATCCCGCGGCTGATACCGGCCTGTTCGGCGACCTGCGCGATGGTCAGCCCATGTGACTGACGCAACTCGCGGATCGTCGAGCCGAGATAGCGTTCGAGCGGTGATTTGCTGTCGTCCCCGTTTTGCATGGTTGGCCTCGATGAAAAGGCAAGGTTAGCAGATCGCGACGTTGCGCCATGTATCGCAGGGAAGGCTCAGTCGCGCCCGATTGGTTTCATGTGGGGAATCATTGTTGCATAACAATAAATTCCGCCGCGAACATGCGGACATGCCTGCAGTGCGCCGATGGCGTCGCGGCATGCTCGTGCAGCCGGGTCATGCGCAGGTCGCGTGGCTTTTTCAAACCAGCGAAGGATGTTGTTGCAAGGAGTGGCGATGAACCTGAACGACGCGAGCAAGCTGCCCGTCAACGAGCTAGGAAGCGTGCCGCGCTTCGAGACGGCGGAAGACGCGCAAGCCTGGCTCTCACAGCAGGGCGTGAAATACGTGCTGGCGCAATTCGTCGATATTCACGGCGTGGCAAAAGCGAAGTCGGTGCCCGTTGCGCATCTGAAGAGCGTGCTGAAGGCGGGCGCGGGCTTCGCCGGTTTCGCGATCTGGGGCGTCGGCATCGAGCCGAACGGTCCCGACTTCATGGCCGTCGGCGATCTGTCGACGCTCACGCCGATGCCGTGGCAAGCGGGGCTCGCGCGCATCGTGTGCGACGGGCATGTGGATGGCAAACCGTGGACCTACGATTCGCGCGTGACGCTGAAGAAGCAGATCGCGCGCATGACGGAGCGTAACTGGACGCTTTTTACCGGCCTTGAACCCGAGTTCTCGCTGTTGCGCCGCTCGGCGTCGGGCGTGCTCGAACCGTGCGATCCGAGCGATACGCTCGCCAAGCCTTGCTACGACTACAAGGGTCTGTCGCGCACGCGTGTCTTCCTGGAAAAGCTCACTGAATCGATGCGCGATGTCGGCATCGACGTGTATCAGATCGATCACGAGGACGCGAACGGTCAGTTCGAAATCAACTACACGTACACCGATTGCCTGACGTCGTGCGATCACTACGTGTTCTTCAAGATGGCCGCATCCGAGATCGCCAACGAACTCGGCATGATCTGCTCGTTCATGCCGAAGCCGTTCGCGAACCGTCCGGGCAACGGGATGCACATGCATATGTCGATCGGCGATGGCGAGCGCAATCTGTTCGCCGATAAAAGCGATCCGCTCGGCATGGGTCTGTCGAAGCTCGGCTATCAGTTCACGGCGGGACTGCTCGCGCATGCGCCCGCGTTGACGGCGCTGTGCAATCCAACCGTCAATTCGTACAAGCGCCTCGTGGTGGGCCGCTCGCTGACGGGCGCGACATGGGCGCCGGCCTATGTCAGCTACGGCGACAACAATCGCTCAACGATGGTGCGCATGCCCGGCGAGCGCATTGAACTGCGTCTGCCCGATGGCTCCTGCAATCCATATCTCGCGACCGCGGCCGTAATCGCAGCGGGGCTGGATGGCGTCGAGCACGAACTGTCGCCGGGTCAGCCTGCTAACGAAAACCTCTACACGTGGTCGCCGCAACAGTTGCAGGAACGCCAGATCGGCGTGCTGCCGCAGAACCTCGAACAGGCACTCGACGCGCTCGAATCAGACCGGTTGATCTGCGACGCGCTCGGCCCCGTTGCCGATGAGTTCCTCAAATTGAAGCGCATGGAATGGCTCGAATACATGCGTCATGTCTCGGACTGGGAGCTGAAAAGCTACCTCGAATTTTTCTAGGCATCACCAGGAGGAAGAAATTATGTGTGGAATCGTAGGTCTGCTGGTGAAGACACCGGCACTACGCGAACGGCTCGGCGAACTGATGGTGCCGATGCTGATCGGCATGACGGAGCGCGGCCCGGATTCGGCGGGTCTTGCCGTGTTCGGCAAGGCAGTCGATGCGAGCCAGCGCAAGCTGAGCCTGTACGCGGGCTTCACGGAAGAAGGCGATCGTTTTGCATGGACGCCGCTGCTCGACGCGTTGAACGCGGCGATGGACGTGACGGCGCGCATCGACGCGAAGGGCAATCATGCCGTGCTGACGCTGCAAGGCAATGCGGAAAACGTAAAGAGCTGGCTGCGCGAGCATTATCCGAAGCTGTATCTGCTGTCGACGGGCCGTTCGATCGATCTGTACAAGGACATCGGCACGCCCGCGCAGGTCGCGGACCGCTACGGCTTTGCGAATCTGAAGGGCTCGCATCTGGTTGGCCATACGCGCATGGCGACGGAATCGGCTGTGACGCCGGATCGCGCGCACCCGTTCACGGCGGGCGAAGACTTCTGTCTCGTGCACAACGGCTCGCTGTCGAATCCGTATGGCGTGCGTCGCAAGCTGGAGCCGCAAGGCATTCACTTCGACACCGACAACGATACGGAAGCCGCATGCCGCTTTCTCGAATGGCGTCTGCGTGAAGGCGATGCATTGCCCGAAGCGTTGCAGAAAGGCTTCGAAGAGCTCGACGGCTTCTACACGTTCCTGATGGGCACGACGACGGAGCTCGCGTTGATTCGCGATCCGTTCGCGTGCAAGCCTGCCGTCGTCGCCGAGAACGACGACTACGTGGCGATCGCGTCCGAGTTCCGCTCGCTCGCGCATCTGCCCGACATTAAGAACGCGAAGGTATTCGAACCGGCACCCGAGGAGATGTATGTATGGAAAGCGTGACATTCGACCTTGAGCGCGGATCGGTCAGGGAAGTGAACCAGTATTTGCACGGCGACGCCGCTGCGCTCAAAGGCCAGCAGATCACCGTGACCTCGCCGAACGGCGCGCACAACATCGCGGTCGGCGTCGATGCCGACGTGACGATCACGATCGACGGCCACGCGGGCTACTACGCGGGCGGCATGAACAAGCACGCGAGCATCGTGATCAAAGGCAGCGCGGGTACGGGCGTCGCCGAAAACATGATGAGCGGCAAGGTGCATGTGAAGGGCTTCGCGTCGAATGGCGCGGGTGCGTCCGCGCATGGCGGGCTGCTCGTGATCGACGGCGATGCGGGTTTGCGTTGCGGCATTTCGCTGAAGGGCGGCGATATCGTCGTCGGTGGATCGGTGGGGAGTTTTTCGGCGTTCATGGCGCAGGCGGGCCGCATGGTGATCTGCGGCGATGCAGGCGATGCACTCGGCGACTCGCTCTACGAAGCGGTGCTGTACGTGAAGGGCGATGTGAAATCGCTCGGCGCGGATGCGCAGTTCGAGGCAATGTCGGATGTGGACTTTACGGCGGTCGCCTCGCTGCTCGACGCAGCAGGCCTGAAGCACGATCCGCGCGCGTTCAAGCGCATTGCTTCGGCACGCACGCTCTATCACTGGAACGCGGACGCGGACCAGGAATATTGAACACCGATCACTGAATCACGAGAGCGTCCCCATGGAAAAACCTATCCATTTCGCCCGCTTGCAGCAGGAAGAGTCGCAAGGCTACGACCGCAAGACGATCGATTACATCCATACCGCTGCACAGCGCGGACTCTATGAAATCCGTGGCCTCGGTGCGAAACGCCGCGTGCCGCACTTCGACGATCTGCTGTTTCTCGGCGCGTCGCTGTCGCGCTATCCGCTGGAAGGCTATCGCGAGAAGTGCGCGACGCAGACGTTGCTCGGCACGCGCTTCGCGAAGAAGCCTGTCGTGCTCGACATTCCCATCACGATTGCAGGCATGAGCTTCGGCGCATTGTCGGCGAACGTGAAGGAAGCATTGGGCCGCGCGGCCACGGCAGCCGGCACGTCCACCACGACAGGCGATGGCGGCATGACACAGGAAGAGCGTCAGTCATCGAAGACGCTGGTGTATCAGTGCCTGCCGTCGCGCTACGGCTTCAATCCCGACGACGTGCGCCGCGCCGATGCCATCGAGGTCGTGATCGGCCAGGGCGCGAAGCCGGGCGGCGGCGGCATGCTGCTCGGACAGAAGGTCAATCCACGCGTGGCGTCGATGCGTACGTTGCCGGCCGGTGTCGACCAGCGTTCGGCCAGCCGGCACCCGGACTGGACGGGCCCCGACGATCTCGCGATCAAGATTCAGGAACTGCGCGAAATCACTGACTGGGAAAAGCCGATCTACGTGAAGGTCGGCGCGACGCGCACGTTCAACGATGTGAAGCTGGCCGTGCATGCGGGCGCGGACGTGGTCGTGATCGACGGGATGCAGGGCGGCACGGCGGCGACGCAAACGTGCTTCATCGAAAACGTCGGCATTCCGACGCTCGCCGCCGTGCGTCAGGCCGTTGATGCGCTCGAAGACCTGAACATGAAAGGCACGGTGCAGCTGATCGTATCGGGCGGCATTCGCACGGGCGCCGATGTGGCCAAAGCGCTCGCACTCGGCGCCGATGCCGTGGCGATCGGGCAGGGTGTGCTGATGGCGCTCGGCTGCAATAGCGACACGTACTTCAAGGACGGCGCGCTGCATTCCGCCACGGCCGATTACGCGGCGCTCAACACGTCGGCGGGGTTCTGCCATCACTGTCATACGGGCAAGTGTCCAGTCGGCGTGACGACCCAGGACGCCGTGCTCGAACAGCGTCTGCAACCCGAAGAAGGTTCGCGTCGCGTGCGCAACTATCTGAAGACGCTGAACATGGAGCTGACGACGATCGCACGCGCCTGCGGCAAGCAGAACGTGCATCACCTGGAACCGGAAGATCTCGTCGCGCTGACGGTAGAAGCGGCAGCGATGGCGCGCATTCCGCTCGCGGGCACGTCGTGGATTCCTGGGCAGCAGTATTGATATCGAAGAGATGCGGCGGGCGTGTGCGCCCGCCGCAAGTAGCGGCGACAACGCTTCAAGCATTTCTGCAATCCCCGCAGTTTCTGCAGTTCCCGCAGTTCAGTGAAGTCCACACATTACCGTCGACGCTTCCCGCGTATCGCACGCGGCATGCCGCGGCGTTTTCCAAAGGATCGCGCAATGAAAAGTCTGGTCAGATGTGTTGCGTTACTCACGATGCTGGCGCTCGCGATGCCGGCTTTCGCCGCCGACCCTGTGCCGAACAAGGGCGACACCGCATGGATGATCGTCGCGACGCTGCTCGTCGTGATGATGGCCGCGCCGGGACTCGGGCTGTTCTACGGCGGCATGGTGCGCGCGAAGAACATGCTGTCGGTGCTGATGCAGACGCTCGTCGTGTTCTGTCTGCTTGGGGTGCTGTGGGCGTTGTATGGCTATAGCGTCGCGTTCACCGAGGGCAATGCGTTCTTCGGCGGCTTCAGCAAGGCGTTCCTTGCGGGTGTGACGCCGGACACGACAGCTGCCACCTTCAGCAAAGGCGTGGTGATTCCCGAGTACATCTATGTCGCGTTTCAATTGACGTTCGCGGCGATCACGCCTGCGCTGATTGTCGGGGGCATTGCCGAGCGGGCGAAGTTTTCGGCTGTGCTGCTGTTCATGGTGCTGTGGTTCACGTTCTCGTACCTGCCCATTGCGCACATGGTCTGGTACTGGCCGGGCCCCGATGCGTACACCAGCGCCGCCGCGGGTGAAAAGGCGACGGCCACGGCAGGCTTCCTGTTCCAGAAGGGCGCAATCGACTTCGCGGGCGGCACGGTGGTGCACATCAATGCGGGGATCGCTGCGCTGGTCGGCGCGATCATGATCGGCAAGCGGACGGGCTATGGGCGCGAAACGATGGCGCCGCACAATCTCACGCTGACGATGGTCGGTGGCTCGCTGTTGTGGGTTGGCTGGTTTGGGTTCAACGTCGGCTCGAATCTCGAAGCGAATGGCGCGGCAGCACTCGCCTTCGTCACGACGCTGCTTGCGACGTGCGCGGCGACGGTGGCGTGGACTTTCGTCGAATGGACGCTCAAGGGCAAACCGTCGATGCTCGGCGCGGTGTCGGGCGCGATTGCGGGGCTTGTGGTGATTACGCCGGCGTGTGGTTTCGTCGGACCGATGGGCTCGATCGTGATGGGCTTCGCAGCGGGCATCGTGTGTTATTGGGGCGTGAATGGGCTCAAGCGCCTGCTCGGCGTCGACGATTCGCTCGATGTGTTCGGTGTGCACTGCCTGGGCGGCATCGTCGGCGCGCTGCTGACGGGTGTGTTCGCGTCGCCGCGGCTCGGTGGTACAGGCGTCTACGATTACGTCGCGAACAAGGTCGGCGACTACAGCATCGCCGATCAGTTGATCTCCCAATGCTGGGGCGTGGGGACGTCGCTGGTGTGGTCGGGCGTGGTGTCGGTGATCGCGTTCAAGCTGGTCGATATGACGATCGGTTTGCGGGTCGAGCAGGACGGCGAGCGCGAAGGGCTGGATCTCAGCTCGCACGGCGAGAACGCGTACCACTCGTGAGCGCGAGGCCATACATCGGCGTGAGGCGGCGGCGAGCGCGCGTCGCGCGGCCTGCGCAGCGCGCCGTGCGTGCACGGACGCGGTGCGGCGTAATGAGCGAACCGGCGGCGGTTCGCATCGCGGGCCGGCATCAGGGCAAGATGGACGATAATATGGCATTCCAGCCGACGCGCTATCGTTTGTGCGGCGCGCGGCAGGGCCTTCGTTCATCTTCCTTATTGCCGCCTATGTCAGACCTCAGAATCGACCGCAACGCCAAGACCCTGCGCGAACTCACGCTGGACAAGCTGCGTGGTGCGATCGTGCAGGGTTATTTCCGTCCGGGCGCGCGGCTTGTCGAACGCACGTTGTGCGACGAGTTGGGCGTGAGCCGCACGGTAGTGCGCGAAGTGCTTCGGCATCTGGAGACGGAAGGGCTCGTCGAAATCGTCGCGCGGCAAGGGCCGATTGTCGCGCGGCTCGACCCGGAGCAGGTTGGGGAAATTTACGAGCTGCGTGGATTGCTTGAAGCTAACGCGGCGCGTGCTTGTGCCGAGCAGTCGACGCCCGAACTCGTGCAGCAGTTGCGCGGCATTCGCAAGCACATTGAAGATGCGTTCGTGCAGCAGGATCTGCCGCGTGTGCTCGAGTTTACCGAACGGTTTTATGACGCGATGCTCGAAGGTGCGCAGAAGCATGTGTCGTTGACCGTTGTGAAGACGCTGAATGCGCGGATCAACCGGCTGCGGGCGCTGACGATTGCGACGCCCGGGCGTGGCGACGAATCGAATCGCGAGATGAATGCGTTGCTCGATGCGATCGAGCGGCGGGATGGGGAGGCGGCGTCGGCGGCGTCGTTTGCGCATATCCGGCGCACGTCGGAACTGGCGTTGAAGGTGCTGGCGGGGCAGGAAGACGTGGAGTGAGGTGGTAGTCAAGGTTTGGCTTTTGTCTGCGACGCCGGGTTGGTTTGGTTTGCCTGGTCTTTCGCTGGCATCCGCGATTCGTTAGCGTGCTTCACGCGTTGCCCCTGTGCGGGGGCACCTACATTTCTTTGCCGCCGTGCTGCAAGGAAATGTATGGTCAGCCTGGTTTTTGCAACCTGAATCTGTGCGCTTCACGCACCCGATGCAGCGCGAGCAGCACCTGTTGTTCGGGCGTCTTGAGCGCGACAAAGCGCATCGACGGGCGTGAGGGGGCTTCGCAGATGGCTTGCGCATCGGCGTCTTTCTTGTTTGCCGTTGACGAACGGACGCACGAACTGTGGGGCGATCAGGCGAGTCTGGTGCCCGAACGACCGGCATTTGCGCGCCAGCCAGTGGGCGCCCGCGCAGGCCTCGATGGCGATGATGCAGGCCGGTGCCTGGACAAGCCATGCATACAGTTGCTTGCGATTCATCTTCCTGCGCGTGAAGGGAAGAAGCAGTGCTTGGCCAGGTCGATACCGATCAGCGTTGCGTTGGCCTTGGTGGTCTCCCGGTAAAGGAAATGACCCGATCAGCGTCAGCCCGTCGGGCCATCTCGGTCAGGCTGACCATCCCATTAGTTGGTGCCGCCGCGCACAGGGCATTCCGCGGGAGAACTCTTCTCCCTGCAACCCCGTTCCTGACAAGGGTTTCCGTTCGATCCCCGTATCGTGGAAGTTTCTTGCTAATTTGCGGGACACCCACAGGACACGCTTTGGGGCGGTTTTGCAAGCGGCCCAGGTTCCCGGCGCGCCCAGCGGCCGGAAATCCGAGTCAAAAGCTGAACGCGCCGGGACTGGCATCCCCGCTTTCCCGCCGCACCGATCCTTTGCCAGACGGGCGCTTGCCGACGGCGCCGTTGCACTGCCCAAAACCGAAACTCGTGCGCAGCGGGTAATCCTTTGACACTTTGGCGTTCCGGCCGACGGATATGATCGCCGGAACGTCATGCAACCAGTCTCAGGAGAGCAACCATGAAGGACGCCACCTGTTCGAAGTTTCGCCACACGGCAACTGCCACTGCGACGCAACGCGCGCCGACGCGCACGAAGAATCAGCAGCGGCGCACCGGTCCGGAGGGTAGTTTTAGCCGAAGCCTGGGGGCCGGGTCCGGCGTCGCAGCGAAGTTTGTTCCTGGATCACTGAAATGGCTTGTATCGCGCCTTTCTCCAGGTGATTCGCTCATCAGACCTGACGCGAGCGAAACAACCCGCCGCGCATGCCTGCGGGCGATCGACGCTGTGACGTTGTGCGACCCGTCGCGCAAGCACGACCTGGGTCTTTGGTTTGCGGTGCATCACACCGGGCGCGGCGAGTCGTTCAGGATGCTTAGGCTGAAGCGGCGGGCATGACAAATTTCCCAGTTGCCCGATAGATCATTGCGCTTTGCGCCCCTTATATTGAAATTGCATCACTCCGCGCATCGCCTCGGATGCGCAAAGGTCCGGTTGCTCTACGACCAACCTGGAGCAACTTTTGATAGCCCGCCGTGAGCGGGTTTTTTTATGCGTCGTAATTCAAAGGATCTGGATTCTTTCGAAATTCATCAATCAGCACGCGCAAATTTTCCTCGCAAGCCCAACTTTCGGACATTTCTCATGGCGCGGCGTGCAGTTGCACGTTCGAATCATCGACGGCCCGCGGTGTCGCCCAGACATCGGGATAATTCGGATATAAATCTATGGCTGGCGGTTTCGAAGGAGATAGTCTGCGTCTTAACGGACTGACGGGCAGACAGTCTTACTTTCTTGAAGTGACGGGCAATACAGGCGCAAGCGCGAGCGGGCTTTCCGTTGTCTCATTCGCAGCGACCGAGAGACTCGGCGAACCGTATCAAGTCACGGTCCGGCTTACGCATCCATTGCGGCTCGCTCGCGCCGACTATCTTGGCAAGGACGCGACGTTTTCGATTGTTCCCGAAGACCTCGACGGACGCCGTTTTGCGGGTTGGATTACCAGCTTTACCGAACTCAGGACAACGCCCGATTTCACCAGCTATGAAGTGGTGCTCGAAGCGCATTTCTCGAAGCTGGCTCGCGTCCATGCCAGCCGTATCTACCAACATGTCACCGCGCCGGAAATCATTGAGCAAGTACTGAAACGGCATGGCTTTCGGGGGCACCAGTTCAGTTTCCGACTGCGTCGCCAGCACCCTCAGCATGCGTTTCGCATGCAGTACCAGATGGATGATCTCGCCTGGGTGCAACTGCTGATGAAGCAGGAAGGCATCTACAGCTATATCACTGCGGGTGAGCATGGCGACGTGCTGAACGTCTGCGACGACATCGACCATTATGTTTATCAACCGTCGCTCGATGTGCCTTATCGCGAGCAGGCCGGTCTGGAGTCGGGTATCGAGGCGGTCAGTTCGCTCGTTACGCGAACGCAGACCGTCGCGCGATCGTTCCAGGTCGCCGACTACAACCCTGATAGCGCCTGGGAACGGTTCAGGGATGATGCCAACATAGCAGCCGAAGATAAGACCACCTACGGGCAGCCTTATGTGTGGGGTACGCATCACCCGGACGCACAGGCCGCGAAGTGGGAAGCTCAACTCAGGCATGAGACGGCTATCGCCTCGCAGGTCGTGTATGAAGGCGAGAGCAATGTTCTTGCACTGATGCCTGCGCGCATCCTGCATATTGATGAAGCACTGCCCGACGCGCCAAACGGACAGGTCGTTGTCGAAGTGGTTCATCGCGGTGCGCGGGATGAGGCCTACTCCAACAGGTACAAGGCCATTCCTTCCGACCGGCGTTTCCGGCTGGCGCTGGATGAGAGAGCGTGGCCCACGATTGCAGGCACGCTCAGCGCACGCGTGACCTCACCCGACGAGTACAAGTATGCGTATCTGACTGCCGCCGGTTACTACGTCGTCCGCTTCGATCTCGATTTCGACGCGTGGAATCCTGGCGGCGAGAGCGTGCCTCTGCGTCTTGCGAAGCCGTTCGCGGGCGCATTGCAGACGGGCTTTCACTTCCCGCTGCTCGACGGTACAGAGGTCGCCATTGCATTCCACGACGGCAACCCGAACCGGCCATACATCGCGCACGCGATGCACAACAGCCAGGCCGTCGATCACATCACGAGCGACAACCGCTGGCTATCGCGCAATGTCATTCGCACGCAGAGCAACAACAAGCTGCGGATGGAGGACTGGGAAGGTCAGGAAGGCATCAAGCTCTCGACCGAGCATTCCGGCAAGACACAACTGAATCTCGGCTTTCTGGTCGATTCGAAGAGGCAGAAGCGCGGCGAAGGTGCCGAGGTACGTACCTCCGGGCATGCCGCTGTGCGAGGCGGGAAAGGTCTGCTGTTCACCGCGCACGACAAGCCAGGCGCAACGGGCGAATTATTGGATATGGAGCCTGGTCTGGCTTTGCTGCGCCGGGCGTTGGATCAGAGTTCGGCTCTCGCGGAAACCGTGAAAACGGCGCAGGCGATTGCAGCCGACTGCGAACGGCAGAAAGCACTTCTCGACGAGACAATCGACCAACTCAAACGCGCAGGGATATTCGTGACCGCGCCGGAAGGAATCGCACTGGTAACTGGCGGCGATCTCCAGTACAGCGCAGCGAGGAACCTCATTGCCACTGCTGGTGGCAACGCGGACATGAGCGTCGTGAGGCGCATCACGATGGCAGCGGGTGAGGCTGTTTCGGTGTTCGCCCAGCGAATGGGCATCAAGTTGTTCGCCGGGAAGGGCAAGGTCGAAATACAGGCGCAGAACGACGCCATGTCGCTCGATTCCGAAAGAGACATGACGATCAAGAGCGCAAATGGGCGTGTTGTGATCGAGGCAAAGGAAGAACTCGTCCTCAAGTGCGGCGGGTCCTACCTGCGTATGACGACGACGGGCATTGAGGACGGCACCCGTGGGGACCGCACGTGGAAAGCCGCTTCGTTCTCACGCCGTGGGCCGGCCCACCTTCCCGAAGAACTACCTGTCTTGCCCAAACCGGCCGCGACGCAATGCGCGCTGCGCGCGAGTCAATCCGGCATGCCGTTCGCAAAGCTGGAGGCTTGAGCGATGTATCGCGAGTTCGAAAACGGGATGCTTGCGCGCTTTCGCGCAATGCAATCGAAGCTGGCGGAAACTGAGCCAGAGGTGCGACTCTATGCGCTTGTCGATATAGGTCACATGAGCGACAGGGAGCGAGCTTTTCTGTGCGACGGTTGGGATAGTCAGCATAGGTCGCTCTACGCCGGTTCTGGGCTAGATCACCTGGAGCAGACCGGTCCAATCCTTTTCGCGATGCCCGACCTACGGGGCGATCAGACCTATACCGTCAGTTTCATGAGTGGGCAGGCGAATCCTCTCATGATCTTCTGGAGGGTATTGCATCTCGCCGAAATGGACGCGCAGCTTGTCTCATGGGTCTGGACGTCATGCGACATGGAGCCATTTGTGGAGCATCTGCAAACACTGCTTCATGCGCGTCTCGGCCCCGACGATGAAGAGGCATGGTTCTTCTTCTATCAGCCATCGTATCTGCGGGTGCTGTATCACTCATTACCTGATGACACGCGTAGGCATGTCTTTGGTCCGTGTCATGCGTGGTGGACATTGGACATCGAAAAGCGGCTAGTCGAACTGTCTGGCGAGAACCTGCCGACTCCTGTTGCGTGGGACGTGTTTCCGATTCCCGCCGAAACTGTCGACGAATTGAAGCGCGAAGTAGTGCCGCGACAGGTGCTTGAGTGGATCGACAAAGTAATGCCCGATCTCGTGAAAGCGCCCCGTCCCAACGATCGTGCTCTTGAAATCGCCCCCTTTGTTTATCGCGCATTGGAGTGCGGACTTGACCGCAAGAGTGATGCGAGTGTCTTCGTCCTCTATGCATTGCGATACGGCAACGGCTACGACTTGCACGCGGAAGTCCAACAGGCCATTACCCGTACGATTCAAGGCGAGTGCTCTCTTATCGATGCCTTTAGCGAGATTCCTGCGGACGTATGGAAATCGGTATCGGAGTGCGCACCACTGCTGCTGAAAGAGAAGCAGAATCGCGACTGGCTGGCGGGGATCAGGCTGGCTGGCTGCATAACCACGTCCGTTTACGTAATCAACGACAGCCGACGACCGGTGCGCAATGTGCAGATCGAGTGGCCGGGAAAGCCCGATATCGATGCCCAGCGTATCGGGAATGTGGGGGATGGCTCCACTGTATCGAGTGTAACGAAAGAGTCAGTAACGGTTCCGTTGCCGGGCGACCGGATTGTCGTTCGATGGAGCGATTCGCTCAATATCGCAAATCGCGTTGAGCTCACGGTCGTAGGCTCGCTCCCGGCAGATAGCGAGTCGGGGTACATGGAACTTTTGTTTTACACGCGCGATCAGGTTGCGCAGATGCGTGCTGACAAGATCAGAGGATAAGTTATGAACAACAGGAAAATGATTGCCGGCTTGATTGGGGCTGGACGCGCAGCGCTGCTTGGCGTGTCCGTTTGGGGAGTATGTGCGTGCGCAATGGGGATGCCGCAGGGATATGTAGCTGAAATAGACGTCCATGCCGCAAACTACACCAATGACTACATTCAATGAATATCACCTGGAAACTATCGATGGGGGCAATCTATCAAGCGATGGCAAACATAAAAAGCAAACTACTGCCGGCGATTGTCGCGACCGCGTCCATCACCTGTGTCGGTTGTGCCTCTAGCGCTTCCTATATGCCGTACATGAATATATGGCCGGTCAATTACACCGAAGACGACATCCGGGACTTCCACCTGGAGACAGAGTCAGGCAAGAACTTGGCGTTAATAGGTTATGACGTACAGCGATTCTCGAAGGGCGGTAGTTCAAGTCCCGCATGCTGTGCGAGCCTTCCTGGAGTTGGGGCCAACCTACGTGTCATCTGGAGAACAGGTGACAAATATGCGCAAGAATCGGAATGGCAAACGCACAGCAGTACAACCCGAATCAAGGGCGCAACGTCAAAAGATCCAGATACGGGAATTCATTTGATTGTCCGCTTTTTTTCCAATGAGAAGGTAGAGGCAGAGTATATCGTTCGTTCAGATGACATCCATAGCCCAGTAAATCCCCGCGTCGATCTGTTACTCAGAGGCGAGCGAGCAATGCGCAACCCTGGAGACTAATAATGCAGGACTGGATAACAGATAGTCATGAGGCTTTTGAACAGAAAATCAAAACGGCAACAGAACTCTATGCCGAGGAGTTTGGTACGTGTACCACTTGTGAGCAAATGCCATGGATCAGCTTTTTCTTTGATGGAACTGGAAATAATAGAAATATTGACATTCCGTTGGAAAAACAATCTAACGTAGCCCGCTTATGGCAAGGCCATATGGATGACTTCCCCGTCATTCAACGACTTTACTATGCGGGAGTTGGAACACCTCTTGAGGCTAGTAATCCCACGTGGATTGATCGGATACGCGACAGCGAAGCGCTGGGAGGCGGTACTGGACTGGGCGGCGATATTCGAATCAAGAATGGCTTGCGCGACCTGGATGTGGTCTTGTCGCAGAATCATCGCGTCTCCCGAGTGGACATAGCTGTTTTCGGATTTTCACGCGGTGCGACGCTGGCGCGAGCTTTTGTCAATCGATTGCTCCAGAGGTGCGAGCGTAAGAACGGTGTGCCGCACTGGCCGTGTATTACCGCTATCGATGGCAAGAGCGCTCCGCTGCGTATCCGTTTTCTAGGCATTTTCGACACCGTCGAATCAGTCGGCCTGCCAGCGCATGACTTAACCGATATGTTGATGCATGTGCCAGAGGACGTCGAACAGTGTTTGCATTTAGTGGCCGGACACGAAGTCCGCTCAGCATTCCCGCTTACGCGACTGGGACAGATAACCGATACACATCGTGAGTTCGTCTATCCTGGTGTGCATTCCGACGTGGGGGGTGGATACAAACCGGGCGAGCAGGCACGCAGTGACGCGCTTGCACGCATCCCTCTTAACAGAATGCGCCTCGAAGCCGCGATAGCCGGTGTTCCCTTCACACCCCCCGCGCTCCTGGACAAGAAAACCTCCGACCTCTTTGAGTATGACCCAGACCTGAAAGCATCCTTTGACGAGTTCGAGGCCGCGGCAGATATCGGGAGCACTTTGGATGCCAAGATGGCCGCACACATGCGTCTCTATTATGGATGGCTCAAAGCCCGCTATCAGACGAACCCATGCGACGTGTACAAAGACGTATGTGGAGCAAATTTACAGAGTGAAAAGGACCTTGAGAGGATCAGGTCTTCTCACACTACTATCGCTGCACAACTGGACTCACTCAACTGGCGGCGTTATTGGATGGAAGTTGAGAAGACGAATCCGCGTGAGTGGCAAGACCGGGAAAAAAATGGTGGCGTACCACCTAAGCTTTCCCCCGAGGAGCAAGCTTACTATGATGCTTGGCTCAATCCACCGGTGCTATCCGACAGCCTGATTCGTTTCTTCGATCAATATGTTCACGACTCTCGGGCCGGCTTTGAGTCTTTTATCGGAAAGGGGTTGTATCTGACAGCGCGCGAAATCATTGCGCCATCTGGCGACCAACCGATCAAGGCGAACGTGCCGTCTCCCAAAATCAAAACAGATGCTTTTTCATATAACCAGGTCACGCCCATAGGGAGTACGCATGTTCAGGTCGCGCCGTCAGTCACGCAATAATCACGGGACTATCGAAACCATTTCAAAGAACGGCCCACCCGTCTATCTTCGAGAACAGCGGATGGGAGCGAGTACGAAATCTCTCTCGACGGGACACTGTCCAGCACACTAAGGAGCGCACGGTCCGTATCAATCTCTGACGCACACTATATTGGCGAGTACAGCATCAACAGGTTCCTTAATACCGTATCGCATGTAGTGCGCTTCCTGAACGACGGAACACTCTGCTATTCGACTGACCTCACGGCCACCATTCTAGACTGTAACTTCAAGAATCTGCGAGGAACGATTAGTCACGGGCGGCTCGTTGCCGGGTGCGGCGGGACGCACAGTGAACGACTATTCAGACACTGTGACCAGGAAGGAAACACGTCCAGCAAGGAGAAGTAGCGATGCGTTACGACATAAGGAGCGGTGACCATACGACGACGGGTGGCGTCGTCTTTACGCCTCACCGTGGGGATACGTTGGACGGAAAGGAGTTGGCATACGAGGGGGACGTGGTCAAGTGCTTCGCCTGCGGGACAAATGGACGTATCGTTTGCATTGGAGAGCGGCCACACGAAACTGGCGTGAGCGGAAAACACAGTGCGTTGAGCGATGACCTCTGCGTGTGTAAATGCGATCCGCCGCCCCGGCTGGTCGCCTCCTAGCATCGCAGCGGCTGTTGACTGTTGTTTGGCCCGCACTCTCGTCCATGTCAAAGGCACGAGCCGGCCGCCAGAAAAGACGCCAAGTTTCGAAGATTTCCGATAGGCGCACGCGTACTCCTCTGTCACACTTTGCAGGCCGGTCCCGTACGGCTGGGGCGTGACGCTTCGGCTGACGAGGTCAAGTGGTGCGCCGCCTGTAACCGCCCACGTCGCGAACGTATGTCTAAGATCGTGCCAGCGAAAGTTGCGGATTTTGGCCACGCGACGAACGTGATCGAATGCCTTGATTTCCCGCTACGTGCCGCCGAGCGCGTTCGGAAAGTTGCGGGCTTGACGCGTTTTTCCGGCAGGCCATTCGCGCCGGGGCGCAGCACGCGCGACAGTTCGGCCGTTTTCCAGCCCGATATCTCTTTGGTCGTGATCCCGCTCAGCGGACGGTCCAGCCACGACGCGAACGGCTTTTGAATATCCGCGACGATGCGCGGCGCCGGTCGACCGCTCGGCCCTAACGAACGGGCCGCAGGTGCCCGTCAGGTACTCCCCCAGCGTCGGGGACCACCTTGACCCGTTCGGCATCATTCGCGCGCGGCTCGCGTTTCGCAAGAATGGCGCCCGCAAAAACCCCGAACCACCCGCACGGTTTCCCCACCGCACCCCCATCCAAAAACATGCCAGCATTGGCATAACCCATATCATGGTATTCCATAATATTGACACGCGCGGTGCGGACCGTAAGATGGCATACCATAATCTCAACGAACGACACCACGGCCAAGAGCCCCCGTCAGGAGAACGATATGAAGCTGGAAGTCCGCAAGCTGGTCACCTACGTCGAAGAGACGTTTATTGAAGGCGGCAAGGAAGCCCAACGTCCGCTGAAGCTGTTCGGCGCGGCAGCCGTGCTCCGCAATCCGTGGGCGGGCCGCGGCTTCGTCGAGGATCTGAAGCCTGAAATCCACGGCCTCGCGCCACAGCTAGGCGAGATGCTGACAGCAGAAATGCTGCGAGTCGCCGGCTCAGGCGATGCAATCGAAGGCTATGGCAAGGCCGCCATCGTCGGCACGTCGGGCGAGATCGAGCACGCGTCGGCGCTGATCCACACGCTGCGCTTCGGCAACCACTATCGCAAGGCGGTCGGCGCGAAGAGCTATCTGAGCTTCACGAACCTGCGCGGCGGCCCGAACTGCCCCATCTCGATTCCGCTGATGCATAAGCACGACGAAGGCATGCGCTCGCACTACCTGACCGTGCAGTTCTCGATCGTCGATGCACCCGCGCCCGATGAACTCGTCATCGCACTTGGCGCATCGATCGGCGGCCGTCCGCATCACCGGATCGGCGACCGATATCAGGACCTGAAGGAGCTCGAGTCCAATGAAGCCTGAGCTTGCTCACGTGCGCGCGGTGTCACGCGGCGAGGCGGCCGGCACGAGCTATAGCGTGCACGCGCCGCAGTGCGCCAATGCACGCGAGACGGTCGTGCTGATTCACGGCGTGGGCATGAACCAGAGTGTATGGGCGCCGCAGATCGACGCGCTGACGTCGGCCTACCAGGTCGTGGTGTACGACATGCTCGGCCACGGCAACAGCGCGTTGCCGACGGCCATGCCGACGCTCGACGAATACGCAGCGCAACTCGATGCGCTGCTCGATACGCTTCAAATCGGGCGCGCGCATGTGGTCGGGCATTCGATGGGCGCGCTGGTCGCACTCGAATTCGCGCTTGCGCATCCCGAGCGCACGCTGAGTGTGACAGCGCTCAACGCGGTGTACGACCGCACGCCCGCGCAGCGCGCAGCCGTGATGAACCGTGCCGCGACCCTCGGCGAAGCGTCGGCGGAAAAGCCCGCCGAAGCAGGCATCGATGCAACCTTGTCGCGCTGGTTCGGCGATCCAGTTCCCGCGCATCTGACGCAGGCCGCGCGGGCCGTGCGCGGGCTGTTGCTGTCTGTCGATCCCGTTGGCTATGCGCGCACCTACCGGCTGTTCGCGTCGTCGGACGATGCGCATGTCGGCCGGCTCGCGAGTCTGCCCGTGCCCGCGCTGTTCCTGACGGGCGAATGCGATCCGAACTCGAGTCCGGCGATGTCGCGCGCGATGGCCGCGGCCACGCCGCACGGACGCGCCGAAATCATCGCGAACGAGCGTCACATGATGAATGTCACCGACCCCGCGCGCGTCAACGCAAGCCTCCTCGCGTTCCTCGCCGAAGTATCGGCTTCGAGTCCGAGGGCTGCGGCCCAATACGCCGTCAACGGATCGATCTCTGGAGAACATCATGGCTGAACCCAGTAATCAGCAGCCTTTCGATAGCGCGGAATTCCGCCGCGCACTCGGCGCATTCGTGACGGGCGTGACGGTCGTTACGACAATCCAGAATGACGGCTCGCCGCGCGGCTTCACGGCAAACTCGTTTACGTCGGTGTCGCTCGATCCGCCCCTCGTGCTGGTGTGCATCGCGAAGACGGCTTCGAGCTACGAAGTGTTTTCGCAGACGAAACACTTTGCGGTCAGTGTGCTCGCCGAAGACCAGAAGAACGTGTCGGGCGTGTTCGCGTCGAAAGCCGCCGACAAGTTCGCACAAGTCGCATGGTGTGCGCGCACGACGGGCGCGCCCGTGATGGACGGCGCCGCCGCGAGCTTCGATTGCACGACCCATGAAGTGGTCGATGCCGGCGATCACGTCATCCTGATCGGACGCGTGGTCGATTTTGTTCATACCAGTTCGTCGCCGCTCGGTTATTGCCGGGGCGCGTATGTGAACTTCAGCCTGTCGCAGGACGCGCTTGCTGCAGCGGGCGCTCGCGCCCAGGTCGGCGCGATTCTCGAACATCGCGACGGTCTCGTGCTGCTCGATACGCCCAAAGGCCTGCAATTGCCGACGGGCCACAAGCTCGAACCCGCAAGCGACGCAACCAGCCTGCACGGCGTGCTCGCGAAGCTCGGCCTCAATGTGCATCTCGACTTTATTTTTGCCGTGTTCGAATCGGGTAACGGGCCTGCGTCGAGCGTGCAGATCTACTACCGCGGCCGGGTGATCGACAGCGGCGCGGCATGGATCGACAGCACGATCCGCATCGTGCCGCTCGGGGCGATTCCGTGGGGCGAACTGCGCGACGACGCGGTGCGCTCGATGCTCGAACGCTACGTGCGCGAACGCAGTGAGGACGCATTCGGCATCTATGTCGGCGATACGGAAGCGGGCACGGTGCAGACACTCGCACTCGCGCACTGAAGCCTCCGTTCGCCGCGCCGCGCGCGACGCACAACCCGCAGTTGCCATCGGAGAAGACACATCATGAAGTTTTCGTTGTTCCTGCACATGGAGCGGTACGACAACACGACGTCGCATCGCGAACTGTTCGACCAGATGACGGAGCTGGTGCAGATTGCCGAGCGCGGCGGATTCGAGACCGCGTGGATCGGCGAGCATCACGCGATGGAATTCACCATCGCGCCGAATCCGTTCGTCAACCTGTCGTATCTCGCCGCCAGGACGGAGCGTATCCGGCTCGGCACGGGCACCGTGATCGCGCCGTTCTGGCATCCGATCGCGCTCGCAGGCGAAGCGGGCATGGTCGACGTCGCCAGCAATGGGCGGCTCGACCTCGGTATTGCACGCGGTGCCTATTCGTTCGAATACGAGCGTCTTTTGCCCGGCCTGGACGCCATGGGCGCGGGCGCACGCATGCGTGAACTGGTGCCCGCGCTGCGCAAGCTCTTCGAAGGCGACTACGTGCATCAGGGTGAATTCTGGTCGTGGCCTTCAACGACGCCCGTGCCGCGTCCCGTGCAGCAACCGCATCCGCCGATGTGGCTCGCCGCGCGCGATCCGAATTCGCATGCGTTCGCAGTGGCCAACGGCTGCAACGTGCAGGTGACGTCGCTGGCGTCGGGCGATGCCGAAGTCGTGAGCCTGATGGATCGCTTCAATGCCGCATGCGCCGCGCACCCCGAGGTGCCGCGTCCGCAGGTGATGATGCTGATGCATACGTTCGTCGGCGCGAATGCAGCCGAAGTCGATGCCGCTGTCGAAGACCTTGCGAGCTTCTATCGCTACTTCAGCAAGTGGTTCAAGAACGAACGGCCCGTCGAGCAGGGTTTCATCGAACCGCTCACGGATGCCGACGTCGCGATGTTCCCGCAATACTCATCCGACGCGATCCGCAAGAACCTCGTGATCGGCGAGCCGAAGCAGGTGATCGCGCGGCTCAAGGGTTACGAAGAACTCGGCTACGACCAGTACAGCTTCTGGCTCGACAGCCACATGAGTTTCGAGCGCAAGCGCAAGTCGCTGGAACTGTTCATCTCCGACGTGATGCCCGCTTTTGCATCTGCTGACCCAACTGAAGTGATGCACTAACCGAACACGGAGTGGCTGACATGGTCCAGCGGTTCCAGCAATACATCGACGGCGCATTCGAAGGCGCGCGCGAACAGTTCGACAGCGTCGATCCATCGACGGGCGAAGTGTGGGCGCGCATGCCCGCCGCCAGCGCCGGCGACGTGGATCGCGCCGTGCAGGCCGCGCACCGCGCATTGACCGATCCGTCGTGGGCGAACCTGACAGCGAGCGCGCGCGGCAAGCTGCTGTACAGGCTCGCCGATCTCGTCGCGCAGCACGCGCCGCGCCTGGCCGAACTCGAAACGCAGGACACGGGCAAGATCATCCGCGAGACGCGCAGCCAGATCGGCTATGTCGCGGAGTACTACCGCTATTACGCGGGCGTTGCCGACAAGATCCAGGGCGCGTGGCTGCCCGTCGACAAACCGGACATGGAAGTGACGCTGCGCCGTGAACCCGTCGGCGTGGTCGCGGGCATCGTGCCGTGGAATTCGCAGCTGTTTCTGTCGGCCGTGAAGGTTGGACCGGCGCTCGCGGCGGGCTGCACGATCGTCCTCAAGGCATCCGAAGAAGGTCCCGCGCCATTGCTCGAATTTGCGCGCCTCGTGCATGAGGCGGGCTTTCCGAAGGGCGTCGTCAACATCGTGACGGGCTTTGGTAACGACTGCGGCCGCACGCTGACGAGCCATCCGCTCGTGTCGCGCATCGCGTTCACGGGCGGACCGGAAACCGCGCGCCATGTGGTGCGCAATTCGGCGGAGAACCTTGCGGCAATGTCGCTGGAACTGGGCGGCAAGTCACCCGTGCTGGTATTCGACGACGCCGATCTGGACAGCGCGTGCAACGCCGTCGTCGCGGGCATCTTTGCGGCAACGGGACAAAGCTGTGTCGCGGGCTCGCGGCTCATCGTGCAGCGCGCTATTCACGATGCGCTGCTCGAACGTCTGATCGCAAAGGCGCAGGCGATCCGCATCGGCAATCCGCAGGACATGGCGACCGAAATGGGTCCGCTCGCAACGCGCCGTCAACTCGAGCATATCGAACACGTGCTGCGCGCGAGCATCGAAGCGGGCGGCCGCGTGGTGACGGGCGGCAAGCAGCCGGACGGTATCGGCAACGGCAATTACTTTCTGCCGACCATCGTCGATTGTCCGCACCCGCAGGTGCCGAGCGTGATGGAAGAGCTGTTCGGCCCGGTGCTGAGCGTCGTCACGTTCGATACGGAAGCCGATGCCATCGCGCTCGCCAACGACACGCGCTACGGCCTCGCATCCGGCGTGTTCACGCGTGATCTCACGCGCGCGCATCGTCTCACGCGTGCGCTGCGCGCGGGCATCGTGTGGGTCAACACGTATCGCGCGGTGTCGCCCATCGTACCGTTCGGCGGCTATGGCTTGAGCGGCCTCGGCCGTGAAGGCGGACTCGAAGCCGTGCTCGAGTACACGCGCACGAAATCGGTCTGGATTCGCACGTCGGACGAACCGATCGCCGACCCGTTCGTGATGCGCTAAAGCCCAACTGTCGAGGACGCCACATGTACTACGAAATCCGCACATACCGCATCAAGACGGGCGCTGTGCCCGCCTATCTGAAGCTCGTCGAGGAAGAGGGCATCGAGTTGCAGAAGCGGTATCTGGGTCAACTGGTCGGCTACTTCTTTTCGGAGATCGGCCCGCAGAACCAGATCGTGCATATCTGGGCTTACCCGAGTCTCGACGAACGCGAACGACGCCGCGCGGCGCTCGCGCAAGACGCGACATGGCAGGCCTTTGCGCCAAAGATTCAGGCGCTGATGGAAGAGATGGAAAACAAGATCATGAAGCCAGCACGTTTTTCGCCGCTTGCCTGAGAGAGCGTTCGACTGGCCGCCGTACACGTTGCCTCGATACCCACCCGTTTCCTGGAGATTGACATGAGCAGCAGAAGCACCTCGTTTATTGCGCCGCTGATCGCATTCTGCGCGGCAACGCTCGCGGCGGCGCCCGCCCTCGCCGCAGATCCCATCGTGTTTACGAGCTGGGGCGGCACCACTCAGTCATCGCAGCAGAAGAACTGGGCGCAGCCCTTCACGCAGGAAACGGGCATCAACGTGCTGATGGACGGTCCGACCGATTATGGCAAGCTCAAGGCGATGGTCGACAGCGGCAATGTGAACTGGGATGTCGTCGACGTCGAAGGCGATTTTGCGTATGCAGCGCAAAAGGCCGGGCTGATCGAGCCAATCGATTATTCCGTCGTGAAGAAAGACGAACTCGATCCGCGCTTCTCGACGCCCGATGCCGTGGGCAGCTTCTATTACTCGTTCGTGCTCGGCTACAACAAGGCGAAGTTCGCGAGCGCGCAGCCGCAGACGTGGGCCGATCTGTTCGACACGAAGAAATTCCCCGGCAAGCGCACGTTCTACAAGTGGTCGGCGCCCGGCGTGCTGGAAATCGCGCTGCTCGCCGACGGCGTGCCGCCCAACAAGCTCTATCCGCTCGATCTCGACCGCGCCTTCAAGAAGCTCGACACGATCAAGGGCGATATCGTCTGGTGGAGCGGCGGCGCGCAATCGCAGCAACTGCTCGCGTCGGGTGAAGCGCCCATCGGCATGTTCTGGAACGGCCGCCTGCATGCGCTCGAACAGACGGGCGTGCCCGTCGGCATTTCGTGGAACCAGAACCTGACGGCCGCCGACATGCTGGTGATTCCGAAGGGCGCAAAGCACAAGGCAGAAGCGATGAAGTACCTGGCCGCCGCAACCAGCCCGCAGGCGCAGGCCAAGTTCGCGACGGACACCGGCTACGCGCCCATCAACGTGAAGTCGGCCTCGCTGATGTCGCCCGCCGTCGCGAAGACGCTACCCGATCAGTACAAGACCTCGCAGATCAATCTCGACATGAAGTACTGGGCCGAGAATCGCGATGCGATCGCCAAGCGCTGGTACGCATGGCAATCGAAGTGAAGATCGGGGCGAGACTCAGGTCTCGCAACGTGTCCCACAGTGATCGAAGTGGATGGGAGACACCATGCCTAATGTTCTGAGTACCGTCGCGCATGCGCCCGCGACGGCCGCACGCCCGCGGCGCGACTGGCGCAGCGTGCGCCTGCTGATGCCCGCGCTGCTGCTGCTGGTGATCTTCTTTCTGCTACCCGTGCTGTCGCTGCTGTTGCGCAGTGTGCTTGAACCGTCGCTGGGAATGCAGAACTACGCGCAACTGGTAGGCTCGACAACCTATCTGCGCGTGTTCGGCAACACCTTTCTGGTGGCGACCGTGGTGACGCTGGCGACGCTCGCGATCGGCTTTCCGACTGCATGGCTGCTCGCCATTGCGCCGCGCAAGCTGAGTTCGCTGCTGTTCGCAATCATGCTGCTGTCGATGTGGACCAACCTGCTGGCGCGCACCTTCGCGTGGATGGTGCTGCTGCAGCAGACAGGGCCTATCAACCGCATGCTGATGGCGCTCGGCATCATCAGCGAGCCGCTGACGCTGGTGAACAACCTGATCGGCGTGACGATCGGCATGACGTACATCATGCTGCCGTTTCTCGTGATGCCGTTGCACGCAACCTTGCGCGGCATCGATCCGTCGACACTGCGAGCCGCGGCGATCTGTGGCGCTAGCCGCTGGCAGGCTTTCTGGCGCGTGCTGGTACCGCTGGCGATGCCGGGTGTCGCATCGGGCGCGCTGATGGTGTTCGTGATGGCGCTCGGTTACTTCGTGACGCCTGCATTGCTTGGCGGCGCTTCGTACATGATGCTCGCCGAACTCATCGCGCAGCTCGTGCAGCAATTGCTGAACTGGGGTCTCGCTGGTGCGGCTGCGTTCGTGCTGCTGGCTGTCACGCTTTCGCTGTATGCGTTGCAACTGCGCTTCACGGGCGGTGCACGTGCAAGTGTGGGAGGCCGCTGACATGCTGCTCGATTTCGACCGTCTGGGCGCGCTGCGCTGGGCCTTGCTCTCTGTTGGCGTTGGCGTTGCACTGTTCCTTCTGCTGCCGATCGTCTTTATCGTCGCGCTGTCATTCGGCGATTCTCAGTGGCTGATCTTTCCGCCGCCGGGCTGGACGCTGGAGTGGTATCGCCAGTTGTTCACCGACGCTGGCTGGATCGACTCGCTGCTCACCAGCGCGAAGCTCGCGGTGATAGTAACCGTGTTGTCCGTGCTGATCGGCTTTCTCGCGTCGCTGGCGCTGGTGCGCGGCAAGTTTCGCGGACGCAATGCCGTGCAGGCTTTCTTCCTGACGCCGATGGTGCTGCCCGTCGTCGTGCTCGCTGTCGCGCTGTATGCGTTCTTCCTGCGCATCGGCCTGAACGGCACGATGACGGGCTTCGTGATCGGCCATCTGATCATTGCGTTGCCGTTCTCGATTATCTCGATCAGCAACTCGCTAGCGAGCTTCGACACATCGCTAGAAGATGCCGCGCTGATCTGCGGTGCGTCGCCGCTCGAAGTGAAGCTGCGCGTCACGTTGCCCGCGATCCGGCTCGGCATCTTCGCGGCCGCGATCTTCTCGTTCCTCGCATCGTGGGACGAAGTGGTGGTGTCGATCTTCATGGCGAGCCCAACGCTGCAAACGTTGCCCGTGCGTATCTGGGCGACGCTGCGGCAAGACCTGACGCCCGTCGTCGCGGCGGCGTCTTCGTTACTGGTCGGCCTGACGGCTGTGTTGATGCTGGCGGGCGCCGTGTTGCGCCGCGCGCGATAACCAAGGTGAACGACATGACTGCATTCCTGCAAATCCAGCGCCTGCGCAAAACATACGACGACGTCGTCGCCATCGATCACGTTTCTCTCGATGTGCGCAAGGGCGAATTCATGACGTTCCTCGGGCCGTCCGGTTCGGGCAAGAGCACGACGCTGTACATCGTCGCGGGCTTTCAGGAGCCGAGCGAAGGGCGCGTGCTGCTCGACGGCAAGCCTTTGCTTTCCGTTGCGCCGAACAAGCGGAACATCGGCATGGTGTTTCAACGCTACACGTTGTTTCCGCATCTGACGGTGGGCGAGAACGTCGCGTTTCCGTTGCGCGTGCGCCGCCGTCCCGAAGCCGAAGTGAAAGCGAAAGTGGAGCAGATGCTCAAGCTCGTGCATCTGTCCGAATGCCGCGACCGTATGCCCGCGCAATTGTCGGGCGGGCAGCAGCAGCGCGTCGCGATTGCGCGTGCGCTCGCCTATGATCCGCCTGTGCTGCTGATGGACGAGCCGCTGTCCGCACTCGACAAGAAGCTGCGCGAAGAAATCCAGCTTGAACTGCGGCGCATCCATCAGGAAACGGGCGTCACCATTCTCTATGTGACGCATGATCAGGAAGAAGCGCTGCGTCTGTCGGACCGTATTGCGGTGTTCAACAAGGGGCGGATCGAACAGGTCGGCACGGGCGAAGAACTATATGCGAACCCTGCATCGCGCTTTGTTGCGAGCTTTATCGGCAATTCGAATTTCCTGCCTGTGCGCGTAACGTCGCACACCGATGGACGCATGAACGGTGTGTTCCCGAATGGTCATCAGGTTACGTCCGGCAGTTTCAACCCGGCGCTCACGGCAGGCGACGACGGCACGCTGATGATTCGCCCGGAGCAGATGCGCATCCACGCGATGCGCGATGCGAATGGCACAGCAGGCTTGCCGGTCACAGTGCGCGACATTACGTATCTCGGCGATGCGATGCATTACGCGGTGGCAACGCCATGGCAACAGGAGATCTCGATCCGCATGCCCGCGGGACAGCGTCATGACAGTGGGCTGTCGATCGGCACGAACGCGCTCGTCGATTGGGATACGCGCGACGTGCGGCTCTTTGCTCAAGCGTGACGATTGCCATGAGTGATGCACTGCCGTCGCTGAAGGTCGAACGCCGCACGACGACGCTGCGCGAACTCACGCTGGAGAAAATGCGTGCGGCGATCGTCGATGCGCATTTTCGTCCGGGCGAGCGGCTCGTCGAGCGTTCGCTGTGTGAAGAACTGGGTGTGAGCCGGACGGTCGTGCGCGAAGTGTTGCGGCATCTGGAGACGGAAGGGCTGGTCGATTCGATTCCGAACCAGGGGCCGATCGTCGCGATACTCGATCTCGATACGGCTGCCGAGATCTACGAAATACGCGCTTTACTAGAGGGCGAAGCCGCAATGGCCTGCGCGCAGCACGCCGACGAAAACACGCATGCGGAGCTGGCCGGCTGCATCGAAAAGATCCAGGCCGCGTTCGATGCACAGGATCATCAGGCCGTGCGCGCCTTCACGTCGGCGTTCTACGAATGCATGTTCACGGGCGGCAAGAAGAGCGTGGCGTGGGACATCGTGCAGTCGTTGACGGCGCGTATCAACCGGCTGCGTGCATTGACGATCGCATCCGATGATCGCGGCCGCCAGGCCGTTCAGGAAATGCGCCGGATTCTCGCGGCGATTCGCGCACGTGCGCCCGTTGAGGCACGCGATGCCGCGACTGCGCACGTCGAACGCGTGGCCGAGATTGCGCGTCATCTACTGCGCGAGGGGCAGGAGAGCGCGGAGACGCGGGGCAGGTTAGGGCTGGTAAGCCATCGCAGTCCGGCTGAAGTCGAACGGGAGCGCTGATCGCTGGCGGCCTGGAGCGGGGTTTTTCAACAACGCATCGGGGAGAGCGTGGGCATGAATAGGGGATCACCGGGCACGGGTGACGTCGGCGTAGACATGGCGTCGAACGTATTCAATGGACAGCGGGATTCTGCAACGGACATTCCGTTACGCGTGACGATCCGGGTCGTCGCCATCTGCCTGCTGATGATTCTGGCGGAAGGCTACGGCGTCGCGATCTCTACGATACGACTGTGGTGGTCTGCAGTTGCATCGGGGAGCGGCCATGCTCGCCAATCGACTCTGGCAGGCGCGTAATATCGCGTTGTAAGTTCATCGGGCATCCCGTGCGCAGACTGAGTGGCTGCCGGTTTACAGCGCGAGTCCGCCTGAGGACATCGGAAGGGGACTTCACGCATGCCTGCCGACGCACCCCTGTATCTTCGCCTCGCCACCGAAATCAAGGGCTGGCCGCTGTTGCACGCGGCGCATGTACTCGCGGGCGGTCTCATCGGGTTGGCTTGCGTGGTTGGGGTGCACATCGCGGTGCGCCGTTTTTTGCGGTGATCTTTCCGTTCACCTGCTTTCGTCGACACGGATGGCCCCAGCCATCGGGTCGAAGTCACACGCTCTGGCCGGATTGTTTGGCATGGCAAGCGGAATACGCCCTGCTAAACTCGTCTCGATTAGTCTCTGAGTAAGCCGATCATGAAGAGTAGTTCAAAAGGTGGCCTTGTCTATTCCACCGATGGTGGGCGGATGTGTCCTGAATGTAGGCAGGTACTTGCGGAATGTGTCTGCAAGGCGGTTGCCAGGGCACAACCGGTAGGCGATGGTGTGGTAAGGGTGACGCTCGTGACCAAGAGTCGGGGCGGAAAAAGCGTGACGATCGTCAAAGGGCTGGCGCTCGATCCTCTTGCTCTGGCGTTGCTAGGCAAGCAGTTGCGCATGGCATGCGGTTCTGGTGGAACGGTCAAGGACGGCGTGATTGAAGTACAGGGCGACCATTGCGAGCGAATCATCGAAGCGCTCAGAAAGGACGGGCACACTGCGAAGCGGGCCGGGGGCTAATTGCGCTAGAGAGCGGCGAAGCGATCTCCGTCGGTGTAAAGGCCATCAACAAGGGTGTCATTGTCGTCCGTTCATCGAGAACGGGTAGTGCTTATGGTCCCGATGACTCCGCGTATGCCGGCATGCTCGGCGATAACCCCTCATTCCGCCGGGTAGCCCCGTAATCACATTGCCTCCCCGCTTCTATTTTCCCGGGGCGGATCCGCACTCCAGTTGTTCTGGGTTGAGCGCCTCACGTCCAGCCATTTGCCGTCAGTGCCTTTTCTCGCCGAGCGGACCATCGCACCTGCCTGCAGCCCCGCTGACGAATTGAAGATATACAGGTTTGCGCAGTTCGGGGTGTTTTGAATGCCGAATCTCTTGGCGGATTACCTTGAGTGCCCCGAATATATTGAACGTGTTGCCGGGGCAAAAGCGCCGTTCAAATGCGCCAAGCTCATCAAGCAAATTAAAAAGTACTTGCAGTCGCTGGCCTTGCGCATGGCCGAACCCCACCCCCAACCTCCACTACAACATCTCCGCCGCAAACACCGAAGCCTGCGCGAGAAAATTCGCTGTCTTTGCCGGCGTCGATTCAATCCGCGACGCCAGCACCAGCCGGATAGAAATAGGCTTACCGAGCGCATCGATATACACGACGCCTTCAACCTGTATCTGACAAACAGAAGCCGGCACCAGCGACACACCAAACTCCGCCGCCACGAGATTCACTACTGACGACAACTGCGGCGCCTGCTGTCCGGCAATCGGCTCAAAGCCTGCTTCCCGGCAGGCCCCGACGATCACATCATGCAACGTCGGGCTAGCCTCTCGCGGCAGCATCACGAACGGGTCTTCGGCCAGATCCGACAGCGCGATCTTGCGCTTCTTCGCAAGACGATGCGTGGCGGGCAGCACGATCTTCATTGGCTCGGTTGCGATGTGATGGAACTGCACGCCAGCGGGCGACTGACTGCCGAGCCGCACGAACGCGACATCCACACGGCGTTCGTCGAGATAGGCGAGCAGTTGCGCCGTATTGCCCTCCGCAAGCGTCAACGTGACGTTCGGATAAGCCTGCCGGTACGCGCGGATCAGCTTCGACACGACAGGATTGAAAGCCGCCGAGCCCGTAAAGCCGATGTTCAGTTGCCCGATCTCGCCGCGCCCGGCGCTCTGCGCCTTTTCGACGGCGATGCGCGTGTCGTGCAGGATGCGTTTGGCGTCGGTGGCGAAGGCTTCGCCCGCTTCCGTCAGCACGACCCCATGCCCCGTGCGGCGAAACAGGCGCACGCCCATTTCGTCTTCGAGCGCGTGGATTTGCTGGCTGAGGGGCGGTTGACCGATGCCCAGCCTTTCGGCCGCGCGCGTGACGTTGCGCTCTTCGGCAACGGCAAGGAAGTAGCGGATATGACGCAGTTCCATCCGATATATGAAAAAGCTATTTCAGAAAGACGCGATAGATATTGGACAGTATAACAGTCCCGCGACAAAATATCGCTATCGCGCGGTCCGCCGCCCCCGAACGTCTCCCCGGATAACGTCCCCAACAATCGTCAAGAGGAGAAAGGCAGGACGCATCGCGCCTGGGGTGGCGTGCGGCTATGCCGTCGTTGTTTCGTCTTGAAGAACCGAAAGGGGTCTACTGTGGCAGATGCATTGAAAAAACCGAGACCGGAATACCGGAACATCGGTATCGGGCAGATATTGACGGCATACCGTCTTCCTCTGGCGGGACGGGTGTCGATCCTTCACCGTGTAAGCGGCGGCCTGCTGTTCATCTGCCTGCCGTTCCTGCTGTACCTCTTCGACCAGAGCCTGACCTCTGAACTGAGCTTCGAGGTGTTCAAGGGCTTCCTGTCCAACATCGTCGTCAAGCTGATCACGCTGGTGCTGGCCTGGGCGTTCCTGTTTCACTTCTGCGCGGGCGTGCGCCATCTGACGATGGACGTGAACCACGACGCGGTATCGAAAGAGCGCGGCAAGAGCACGTCGGTCGTCGTGCTGGCGGTGTCGTCGATCCTGACCATCGCCTTCGCGCTCAAACTGTTCGGAGCCTTCTAAAAACATGTCCGCCAATAACCGAGTTGGTTCGAAGCGCCTCGTCGTGGGCGCGCATTATGGTCTGCGCGACTGGCTCGCGCAGCGCATCACGGCCGTGATCATGGCCGTGTACACGGTCATCCTGCTCGCCTGGTTCTTCGGCGCGCACGCATTCTCTTACGACGGCTGGGCCGGGATCTTCGCCACGCAGTGGATGAAGCTCGCCACCTTCGTCACGCTGCTGGCGCTGTTCTATCACGCATGGGTCGGCATCCGGGACATCTGGATGGACTACATCAAGCCCGTCGGCACGCGGCTCGTGCTGCAGGCGTTGACGATCGTCTGGCTGCTCGCGTGTGCGGGCTACGCTGCGCAGATTCTCTGGAGAGTGTAAAGAATGGCTGCAATCAAGAATTCCCTGCCGCGCCGCAAGTTCGATGTGGTGATCGTCGGCGCAGGCGGCTCGGGGATGCGCGCGTCGCTGCAACTGGCGCGCGCGGGTCTGTCGGTGTGCGTGCTCTCGAAGGTGTTCCCGACGCGCTCGCATACGGTGGCCGCACAGGGCGGCATCGGCGCCTCGCTCGGCAACATGAGCGAAGACAACTGGCACTACCACTTCTACGACACGATCAAGGGCTCCGACTGGCTCGGCGACCAGGACGCAATCGAGTTCATGTGCCGCGAAGCGCCGAACGCCGTGTACGAACTCGAACACTTCGGCATGCCGTTCGACCGTAACGCGGACGGCACGATCTACCAGCGCCCGTTCGGCGGCCACACGGCGAACTACGGGGAGAAGCCCGTGCAGCGCGCGTGCGCGGCGGCTGACCGGACCGGCCACGCACTGCTGCACACGCTGTACCAGCAGAACGTCGCGGCGAAGACGACGTTCTTCGTCGAATGGATGGCGCTGGACCTGATCCGCGACGCCGACGGCGACGTGCTGGGCGTGACCGCGCTGGAAATGGAAACGGGCGACGTCTACATCCTCGAAGGCAAGACCACGCTGTTCGCCACGGGCGGCGCGGGCCGGATCTTCGCGGCATCGACCAATGCGTTCATCAACACGGGCGACGGCCTGGGCATGGCCGCACGCGCGGGCATCCCGCTCGAAGACATGGAATTCTGGCAATTCCACCCGACGGGCGTGGCGGGCGCGGGCGTGCTGATCACGGAAGGCGTGCGCGGCGAAGGCGGCATCCTGCGTAACTCGAACGGCGAGCGCTTCATGGAGCGCTATGCGCCGACGCTGAAGGACCTGGCACCGCGCGACTTCGTCTCGCGCTCGATGGACCAGGAAATCAAGGAAGGCCGCGGCGTCGGTCCGAACAAGGACCACGTGCTGCTCGACCTGTCGCACATCGGCGCCGAGACGATCATGAAGCGTCTGCCGTCGATCCGCGAAATCGCGCTGAAGTTCGCGAACGTCGACTGCATCAAGGAGCCGATCCCCGTTGTGCCGACCATCCACTACCAGATGGGCGGCATTCCGACGAACATCCACGGTCAGGTGGTGGGCACCGCGAAGGGCCACGAAGATCCGATCAACGGTTTCTACGCTGTCGGCGAATGCTCGTGCGTGTCGGTGCACGGCGCGAACCGCCTGGGCACGAACTCGCTGCTCGACCTGGTGGTGTTCGGCCGCGCGGCGGGCAACCACATCGTCAAGCACGTGAAGGAAATCAAGGATCACAAGCCGCTGCCGGCCGATGCCGCTGATTTCGCGCTGTCGCGTCTGGCGAAGCTGGACAAATCGACCTCCGGCGAATACGCGCAGAACGTCGCGAACGATATCCGCTCGACGATGCAAAAGCAGGCGGGCGTGTTCCGCACGTCGGCGCTGCTGGCCGAAGGCGTCGAGCGCATCCGCGAAGTGGCGGCGCGCGTTGGCGACATCCACCTGAAGGACAAGTCGAAGGTGTTCAACACGGCGCGCGTCGAGGCGCTCGAAGTGGAGAACCTGATCGAAGTGGCACGCGCGACGATGGTGTCGGCCGAAGCGCGCAAGGAAAGCCGCGGCGCGCATGCGCAGAACGACTTCGAACATCGCGACGACGAGAACTGGCTGCGCCATACGCTGTGGTACAGCGAAGGCGACCGCCTCGACTACAAGCCGGTGCACATGAACCCGCTGACGGTCGAATCGGTGCCGCCCAAAGCGCGTACTTTCTAAGCCACACGCACAAGTCAAAGGACCCCACACAATGGCCAAGCGTACATTCGAAATCTACCGCTACGACCCGGACAAGGACGCCGCGCCGCGCATGCAGACGTACGAGATCGAGATCGACTCGCACGAGCGCATGCTGCTCGACGCGCTGGTGAAGCTGAAGGCACTGGACGAAACGCTGTCGTTCCGCCGCTCGTGCCGTGAAGGCGTGTGCGGCTCGGACGCGATGAACATCAACGGCAAGAATGGTCTGGCGTGCCTGACGAACCTGAACGACCTGCCGCAGAAGATCGTGCTGCGTCCGCTGCCGGGGCTGCCCGTGATCCGCGACCTGATCGTGGACATGACGCAGTTCTTCAACCAGTATCACTCGATCAAGCCGTACCTGATCAACGACACGCCGCCGCCGGAGAAGGAGCGTCTGCAGTCGCCGGAGGAGCGCGACGAACTCGACGGGCTGTACGAGTGCATTCTGTGCGCGAGCTGCTCGACGTCGTGCCCGAGCTTCTGGTGGAATCCGGACAAGTTCGTCGGCCCGGCGGGGCTGCTGCAGGCGTATCGTTTCATCGCGGACAGCCGCGACGAGGCGACGGGCGAGCGGCTGGACAACCTGGAAGATCCGTACCGTCTGTTCCGTTGCCATACGATCATGAACTGCGTCGACGTGTGCCCGAAGGGGCTCAATCCGACGAAGGCGATCGGCAAGATCAAGGAATTGATGGTGCGCCGGACGGTCTGAGATGGAGACATCGCATCAGTCCGACCCGCTGCGCCGTGCGCGCCTGAAGTGGCGCGCGCGGCGTGGCCTGCTGGAAAACGATCTGATCTTCGAGCGTTTTTTTAGCCGATATGAGCATGATCTCAGTGATGCGGATGTGGGCGCGCTCACGCGCCTGCTCGAACTGAGCGATAACGACCTGATGGACTTGCTGCTCGCCCGCAAGGAACCGGAGGGCGACCTCGCCGACGCCGATGTCGCGCGGGTGCTGGAGATGCTGCGCACTGTGTGATCCACCGTGCAGCAGTTGGAATCCAGCAAAGGTAGCGCCTCTCACTTCACTCGCGTTCGGGCGGGCCTCAAAAGCTCGGCCCGACGCGAGATTTCTCTGCGGCGGTTCGCCGACCAGCTGCCGGAACATCGCAATTCACGCGTTCGCGCTGCAATAGCGCGGTTCGCGCATCAATGTCCGATGCGACTGGCCGATATTTCCCGAATGTCCTAAAGCGTTCCCCGATATTGCCGTTAAAGCTGTTCAGTCAACTCTTCGCCGGCGCGTGCTGGCATCGATCAGCATGCGCAACATTACGGTACGGGCCAGCCTGCTTGCATTGCTTGTGGTATTTGCGTCGATGATTCTGCTGGGCGGCGTGGTCGGCATCGGCGCGCTGAAGATCACCAACGGCAACGCGCAGAATCTGCGCGACATGGCGCGTCAAACCATTCTCGTCAACGATGCGTACAAGGACACCACGCGCACGCGTTCGGCGATGGTGCGCGCCTACTCCGCGCTGAAGGAGCGCAACGACACGGCCACGCGCGACTCGGCACTGCAAAGCGCGCAACGCTCGCTCGACCTGTCGGTGCGCGAGACGCAGGCTTTCGAGAAGTCGGATGCGTTCGACGGCATGGACGCTGCGCTCAAGCAGCAACTGCTCGATTCAGCGACGCAACTCGCCGCGACACTCAACCGCGCCGCCGACGCATTGCGCAACGGCGACACGGCGACCTACGCGGCGCTCAACGATCGCGACATCACGGCGTCGGGCGCTGCCTATTCGGCGAACGTCGAGAAATTCCAGAAGCTCGCGAACCAGCTTTCCGAAGATGCGCTCGCGAGCGGCAACGAGCGCTATCAATGGATCGTCGGCACGGTGATGTTCGGCATCGCGATCGCAGTGGCGTTGATCGTGCTTGCCTACATCGCGTTGCAACGCACGGTCACCACGCCGCTCAAGCAGGCGGCCAACGTGCTCGATCGCATCGCCTCCAACGATCTCACGGTGCGCGTGCCGGAGGCGAGCAAGAGCGAGATCGGTCAGCTGTTCGCCGCAATGCACCGCATGCAGTCGGGTCTCACGCGCACGGTTTCCGGCGTGCGCGAAAGCTGCGAGGCTATTCATACGGCGGCGCGCGAGATCGCAGCGGGCAATCTCGATCTGTCGAGCCGCACTGAAGAGCAGTCGGCCTCCCTCGAAGAAACGGCGGCGAGCATGGAGCAACTGACGTCGACTGTGAAGCAGAATGCCGAGCACGCGCGCGAAGCCAACAGGCTTGCCACGAGTGCAGCCGATCTCGCGCAGCAGGGCGGCGACGTGGTCGAGCGCGCGGTGCACACGATGGCCGAGATCAGTTCCAGTTCGAGCAAGATTGCGGACATCATCGGCATGATCGACAGCATTGCGTTTCAGACGAATATCCTCGCGCTGAATGCGGCCGTCGAGTCGGCGCGCGCGGGCGAGCAGGGGCGCGGGTTCGCCGTCGTCGCTGGCGAAGTGCGCACGCTCGCGCAGCGCAGCGCGGGCGCCGCACGCGAGATCAAGGCGCTGATCGGCACGTCCATCGACCACGTGCAGAACGGCAACGGACTCGTCGCGCAGGCGGGCGCGACGATGACCGAGATCGTGCGGTCGGTTCGCAACGTCGCGGGCATCATGGGCGAAATCACGACGGCGACGGCCGAGCAGAGCGACGGCATCGAGCAGGTCGGCCACGCAGTGAGCCAGATGGACCAGGTCACGCAGCAGAATGCGGCGCTCGTCGAACAGGCGGCCGCCGCGGCGAGCGCGCTCGAAAGCCAGGCGCAGACCATGCGCGAAGCCGTTTCGGCATTCCGGCTTGCCAAGGCGTTTTGATCGCCCGCGGGTCCGCACTTTTCAGGCTCCGTAAAAGAGGCTTTTACGGCGCGCCGTCTTTTCCGCTTGCGCACGCTTCCTGGACTGCACGTAAGTTCAACAACACGTGACAGTCCAGGGAGTTCTCATGCAGTATCTGTTTGCAACGCGCGTCAAGCCGCAACGTCGCTTATGTCAGCCATCTGGGCGGCACGATTCGCCGCGTTTCGCTCGACGGTTCGGACAGGTGCGTCGCCGCCATGCACTGCCGAACGTTCTTCCAGTGTCGGATTCAAGCAGCCACTGATGCTCGAAAGAAACGCCTTGGAACGTGCCGCAATAGCAAACGTCCAGCTATGAAGGGGCTGCTTCGGAAGGGCCCGCGTGTGTAGCGGCACGCGATCCGGGTCAAGCGATAAGCGTTGCGGGGCAACAATCGAGCGCACTCGTTCTGCCGTGGAAAAGGCTGCTGTTTGCAACCGTTTTACGGTTGGGGCAGCACTACTGCCTATTCCTGCGAGCAGGCACGCAGCATCGGCGGCGAGTTGTTCATCGCCGACACAAGTGTTGTGCCGTCGCGGGTATTTACGTCATGTACCCGCGTTCAGATAATCCGCTCACCTGCTGCGAATCACGAATCACGAATCACGAATCACGAATGTCGATTCGCAGCGAAACGGTGACGATATGAGCTTTGCCGAATGGCTTGAGGTATGGGCTTTCGAACGGGCAGCGATAAGCGGTATGCCCAGGATATCAATCGCAGCGGCGCTCATCGCTCCACCTACTCGTGCACATTGCCAACAGGAGCTTCCATGCAAAACGATATCCTTCCTCAAGTCCCGTCGCGTCGCCGCTTTATCGGCGTGGCGGCTGCCGCGGTCGCCGCAGGTTCGTTGAGCCGATTCGCCTTTGCGCAGACGAATCAGCCAGTCGTTGACATCACGCCGTCGGCTGGCGGCGACAAGACGGCCATCCGCAAGCTTCGCGTGCACGTGCCGGAATCGCAACTGACAGATCTGCGCCGACGCATCAAGGCGACCAGATGGCCCGAGCGCGAGACCGTCACGGATGCGTCACAAGGCGTGCAACTCGCGACGATGCAAAAGCTCGCCACCTACTGGTCGACTAACTACGACTGGCGCAAGGTCGAAGCGAGACTGAATGCGCTGCCGCAATACGTGACTGAAATCGACGGACTCGACATTCACTTCATCCACGTACGATCGAAACAGAAAGACGCGTTGCCGATGATCATCACGCATGGATGGCCGGGCTCGATCATCGAGCAAATGAAAGTCATCGATCCTCTGACCAATCCGACGGCGCACGGTGGTAACGCATCGGATGCATTCGATGTCGTGATCCCGTCGCTTCCCGGCTACGGCTTCTCAGGCAAGCCGACAGCAACGGGTTGGGACCCGGCGCGGATCGCACGCGCATGGGTGACCTTGATGCAGCGTCTCGGCTACACGCGATACGTCGCGCAAGGCGGGGACTGGGGCAATGCCGTCACCGAGCAGATGGCGCTTCTGACGCCGCCGGGACTCATCGGCATTCATACCAACATGCCCGCCACGGTCCCCGACGACATTGCGAATGCACTCAAGTATGGCAACCCGCCGCCCGCCGGCCTGTCGTCCGACGAACAGCACGCGTTCGATCAGCTCGATTACTTCTACAAGCACGGTCTGGGGTACGCGCAAGAGATGGCGAACCGGCCGCAAACGCTGTATGGCATCGAAGATTCGCCTATCGGTCTTGCCGCGTGGATGCTCGATCACGACGCGGCGAGTCAGGCGATGATTGCCCGCGTGTTCGACGGACAAACTGAAGGGTTGTCGCGCGACGACGTGCTCGACAACGTCACGCTGTATTGGGTGACCAATACGGGCATTTCGTCGGCGCGGCTCTATTGGGAGAACAAGCTCAATTTCTTTGCGCCGAAGCACGTGAGCATTCCCGTCGCGGTCAGCGTGTTCCCGGATGAAATCTACTCGGCGCCAAAGAGCTGGACCGAGAAGGCGTATCCCAAGCTGATTCACTACAACCGTTTGCCCAAAGGCGGCCACTTTGCAGCCTGGGAGCAACCGCAAGCATTCACGGACGAGGTGCGCCTGAGTTTCCGCTCGCTGCGCTGAGATGGGATGAGATGAGGGCACGGACGACGCGGCGCGCACGTCGTCCGCGTCACGTCGGCTGATTAGCGGTCGACGCGTTGCTAATGCCGTCACGCGTCGGCGTCGGCATCGAACGAACGTCCGTGTTGTAACCGCTATGTGCAGTGCGGCATAAAGCCGCATTAAGTCGTTCGTTGGTTTGCCGTAAACAAGTTGTAACCAACAACGAGGCACGACTGCAATGAAACTGCGCGACCTGAATGTCTCGACACGCCTGCTTGCCGGATTCGGCCTGTTGACGGCCTTGCTGCTCGCTGTGGCGATGATCGGTTTCTATGGCCTGTGGGCGCTGAACGGCAAACTGGATGAGATTGCCCGCGTCAACGGTACGCAGGCGCGTCTCGCCAACGAGCTTCGCACGTCGATTCAGGACCGCGCGATCGCGATGCGCAACGTCGTGCTCTATACGACCGCTGCGGACAGGCGAGCCGAAGCCGAGCGGATTGCGAAGCAGAGCGCGCTTTACGCGGACGCGTATCAGAAGCTCGACCGCATGTTTGCGGAAGAAGCCGGAACCGACGCGCGCGAGCGTTCGCTGATGGCCGCGCTCAAGCAGGAAGAGTCCGCTGCTGTGCCGCCGATGAGCAAGGTGGTCGAGCTCAGTCTCGCGAACGACACGATCGCCGCGACCCAGTTGCTGCTCGAACGTGCCCGGCCGACGCAACGCACATGGCTTGCGCACGCGGCGGAGCTGGCGGATTTCGAAGACCAGTCGAATCTCGTCGCGCAGCAGGACGCAATCGCGACCTACTCGCGGATTCGCGTGCTGATCGCGGCGATCGTGGCGGCATCGATTGCGCTCGCGCTGCTCACGGCGACGCTGATTACCCGCAGCATCCTGCGGCAACTGGGCGGCGAGCCGCGCAGCGCGCAGGATATCGCCGCGCAGATCGCGCAGGGCAATCTCGCCGTCAAGGTCGATCTCGCGAACGCCGATGCCGACAGCCTGATGGGATCGCTGGACACGATGCGCGCGCGGCTCACGTCGATCGTCGCCGACATCAAACAATCGGCCGAGTCGATCTCGGTCGCGGCGGGCGAAATCGCGCAGGGCAACACCGATCTGTCGCAGCGCACGGAAGAGCAGGCGGCTTCGCTGGAAGAAACGGCTGCGAGCATGGAAGAGCTTACGTCGACAGTCCGGCAGAACACCGAAAACGCTCGCCAGGGCAGCACGCTGGCGAGCAACGCATCGCAGACCGCGACGACGGGCGGCGATGTGGTACGCAAGGTCGTCGCGACGATGGATGACATCTCATCGAGTTCTTCGCGCGTTTCCGAGATCATTTCGGTGATCGAAGGCATTGCGTTCCAGACGAACATTCTCGCGCTCAACGCGGCCGTCGAAGCGGCACGCGCCGGAGAAGAGGGCCGCGGCTTCGCTGTGGTCGCGGGCGAGGTTCGCACGCTCGCGCAACGCAGCGCTGCCGCCGCGAAAGAGATCAAGGCGTTGATCGAAACATCCGCTGCCCATGTGTCGACGGGCTCGACGCTCGTGCACGACGCGGGCGAGACGATGAACGACGTGGTCCGCTCGGTGAAACGCGTGACGGACATCATGAGCGAAATCGCGGCGGCGTCGACAGAACAGTCGACGGGCATCGAACAGGTCAATACGGCCGTCGCGCAGATGGATCAGGTGACGCAGCAGAATGCCGCGCTCGTCGAACAGGCGACAGCAGCCGCGCAGTCGATGGCCGATCAGGCCGCGAGCCTCAAGGCTGCGGTGGCGATGTTCAGGCTCGATGGCGGGCAGCAGGGGATTCATGCGGCGGCTGCGCACGCGACGCCGATTCGCACTCGCGCGGTGGCCGCGAAGAAGGGCGTCGCACAACGCGAGCCGGCCGTTCAAACGCGGGCGGAAGTCGAGTGGGAGACGTTTTGAATCGACGTGTCGTAAACTCCTGGGACGTATTCAAGGAGCGACTGCCATGACCCCGCAACAACGTTACCTCGCTGAAGCAATCGAACTCGCCTACGGCAATATCGAGAGCGGCGGCCGGCCGTTTGGCGCAGTGATCGTCAAGGATGGAAAGGTCGTCGCAACAGGCGTGAACGACATACTGCGCACGAACGATCCGACCTCGCACGCGGAATTGAACGCGATCCGCGCGGCGAGCCAGAAACTCGGCTCGCCGGATCTCGCGGGATGCACGGTGTATGCGAGCGGTCATCCGTGTCCGATGTGTCTTGCCGCGATGCGGATGGCGGGCATCGGTGAAGTGTTTTATGCGTACTCCAACGAAGACGGCGCGCCTTATGGGCTGTCGACAGCGGCTGTGTACGCCGACCTCGCGAAGCCGTTTGCCGAGCAAACCGTCAAGATCCGTTATGAACCGGTTCGGCTGGAATCGCATGGTGATCTATACGCTGACTGGAAGCAGCGGCAGGGCGCGTAGTCACAACCCTGTCTTGCCTTCTTGAAACGTGCCTGTAGCGCTTCTCGGTATAGGCATCGAAAAATTGCGATTCTGCCGCCAAATAATTGCGTTTGTCGTACTCGTGTTTCGCCGATAACCTGCCCTTGTCCCCAACGACAGCGTTATTCGAGGAAAGCGAGTCATGAAATTGCTGAGGAACACGTGGTACGCCGCGGCGTGGAGCCGCGATGTCGGCGTCGATTTTTCCACCCGCGAGTTGCTAGGCGAGCCGATGCTGCTCTACCGCAAGCACGATGGCGCACCCGTCGCGATGATCGACCGCTGCCCGCATCGCTTTGCACCACTGTCGATGGGCAAGCGGGTCGGCGACGGCGTCGAATGCGGATATCACGGACTGCAGTTCGACTGTAGCGGCGACTGCTCGAAGAATCCGCACGGCGACGGCCGCATTCCTCCCGGCGCGCGCGTGCGCAGCTTTCCGGCAGAAGACCGGTATGGGCTCGTGTGGATATGGGCGGGCGAACCATCGCGCGCCGACGCGAGCCTGATCCCCGATTTTTCGCATCTGGTGTCGCCGCGACTGAAAACCGTCGGTGACGAGATGACCCAAACAGCGCATTACGAACTGGTCGTCGATAATCTGATGGACCTTTCGCATGTGAACTACCTGCACGCGCCGTATCAGCAGGTCGACGATTTTCTTCAGGCGAAACACGATGTCGTGCAGGACGGCAGTGCGCTGGAAAGCCGGCGCATGGTGGCCGCGACGCGCGCGCCGCAATCGTTCCGCCCGTTTCTCGACGATCCCGACGCGCCCGTGGATTACTGGCTGAACATACGCTGGCATGCGCCGGGCTGCTGTCTGCTGGAGACGGGCGTGGTGCCCGCTGGCAGGCCGCGCGAGCAAGGCCTCGTGCGGATCGGCACGCACATCGTCACACCCATCGGTGCAGCGGCGACGCAGTATCTGTATGCGAGTTCGCGCAACTATCGTCTCGACGATCCTGACGCGGACGACGAAACGGCACGCTGGCAGCAAATGGGCTTTCACGAACAGGACAAGCCGATGATCGAAGGCGTGCAGACGCGCATGGGCGAGCGCGAGCTGTTGTCGATGCGTCCCGTCCTGCTCGCCACCGACGCGGCCGCGATCCGCGCGCGGCGTCTGCTCGCGGCGATGATCGACGCCGAGGCGCGCAGCGATCAGCCTGTGCCCCTGGCGATAGCGTAAGCGACGCAAGAAACCAGAAAAGAAGGCGGGACGCACCGCGCCCGCTTCAAGGAGACAGACATGCAATCGACCGCAACGCCGCGCGCGGCTGCCGCGCTGATCGACAGCCGGCCGCTCTCGGCCTATCAGCGACTGATTCTCGTGCTATGCGGATCAGTCATCTTCCTCGATGGTCTCGACACCCAGTCCATCAGCGTCGCCACCAAAGCCATGGCCCATGCGCTCGACGTGCCGCTCGCGAGTTTCGGCGTGGTGTTTTCGGTGCTGCAACTGGGCGGCCTGATCGGCACCTTCGTGTTCGGCTATCTCGCCGACCGTGTCGGCCGCCGGCCGCTCGTGATCGCTGCCGCGTTGCTGATCGGCGCGCTCACGCTTGGAACGGCGTCCGTGGAGAACTACACGCAACTGCTGATCGTGCGCTTTCTCGGCGGCATCGGCCTCGGCGGCATCTTTCCCTGTGTTCTCGCGCTCGGTGCCGAATATGTGCATAGCCGCTCCAGAGGGCTCGCGGTCGCGGTGCTGTTCGCCAACTACTCGCTCGGCGCAGCGGTCGGCGCGGTCGTCAACGGCTATGTGCTCGCGCACTTCGGGTGGCGTGCGGTATATGTGGTGGGCGGCGCGCTGTCGATCGCAGCGGCGCTCGCCATCGTCGCGTGGCTGCCGGAGTCGCCGCATTTCCTGATCTCGCGCGGCAAGACGCAGAAGTTGCGCGCCGTGTTCTCGCGGCTCTTTCCTGGCGAGACCATCGACGTCGACCAGCTACGGTTGAACGCGGCGGCGGGCGCTGCGCAAGTGACGCGCAAGGGCGTGCCCGTGCGAGAGATATTCAGCGAAGGCCGCGCGGGCATCACGTTGTTGCTGCTCGGCATCCTGATGCTGAGTTACGCGACCATCAAGGTCATGACCGTATGGCTCACGCCGCTGCTGCAGACGGCGGGCATCTCGGTGGTGCAAACATCGTATGTGCTCGCGAGCCTCGACATCGGTTCGATGCTCGGACTCGGGTTGGCCGGATACCTGGTGAGCCGCTTCGGGCCGACACGTTCGCTGTTGCCTGCGCTGCTCGTGCTCGCCGTGACGACGGTTGTCGTTGCATTCGAGGTCACGCGCTTCGCGGCGCTGCTGCCAGGCGGCTTCGTGATCGGCTTCACGGGCGGTATCGGACAATCCGCGCCGCTCGCGCTGTTCGCGCTCATCTTTCCGACGCGTGTGCGCTCCACGGCGCTTGGACTCGGCGGCGCGGCGGGACAGATCGGCAAGATCGGCTCGCCGATGCTGGTGGGTGCCGTCCTCGCGAACGGCTGGAAGCCGGACACGATTCTCTTTGCGGTCGCGCTGCTGCCTGCCATCGGCGTGTTGCTGATGCTGCTCGTGAGACTGTCGCGCCGCTATGCGGTGGCAAGCGTGAGCCAGAGTGCCTGACGACATCAATCCGAATCCCCCATGAAAACAGGTATCAGAAGGATCGAAGAGGTCGCGCAAGGCATCCGCATGTTCGAACTCGCGCCGCTCGACGGCACGCGGCTTCCGGAATACACACCGGGCGCGCACATCGACGTGCATCTGCCGACAGGCCTCGTTCGCCAGTACTCGCTATGCGGAGGTCCACAGCAACGCGACGCCTACGTGATAGCGGTGCAACACAACGTTGCATCGCGCGGCGGTTCGCGCGCGATGCACGCATTGCACGTGGGCGACACGCTGAGTATCGAAGGGCCGCGCAATCATTTTCCGCTCGCGAACGACGCGCGGCATTCGGTGCTGCTCGCGGGCGGCATTGGCATTACGCCGCTGCTGAGCATGGCCGAGCGGCTCGCGCGGACGCAGGCCTCGTTCGAGCTGCACTATTGCGTACGCAATCGCGAGCGGGCGGCCTTTCTCGACCGGCTCGACGCGCCGCATCTGAATGGCCGTTGCACGCTCTACACCGACGACGCACCCGCCGATGCGCGAATCGACGTTGCGCGTGTCGTGCGCGATCCGTTGCCTGGTTCGCATCTGTACGTGTGCGGTCCTTCCGGCTTCATGGACCACGCATTCGATACAGCGAAGCAGGCCGGCTGGACGGACCGGCATTTGCATCGCGAGTATTTCAGCGCGCCCGCGATCGACACGCGTGACAACGCGCCCACGGCGCGCGCGTTCAGCGTACGGCTGGCACGCAGCGGCAAGTTGGTAAGCGTAAGCGAACGGGAAACGGTGGTGCAGGCGCTCGCCGCGCACGGCGTGTGCATCGAGACATCGTGCGAGCAGGGTGTCTGCGGCACGTGTCTGACGCGCGTGCTGGCGGGCGATCCCGAACATCGCGACCTGTATCTGACCGACGACGAGCGCGCCCGCAATGATCAGTTCCTGCCGTGTTGCTCGCGCTCGCATACAGACGAGCTGGTTCTCGATCTTTGATCGCGGCAATCCCGGATTGCGACGCGCCGCGCGGCTGGGTACGATGGGTTACGTCCCTCGACGGAGCCTTTCCCCTTGAGCACACAAGCGCTGCCATCGATCAATCATCTGCGCAGCTTCCAGGTGATCGGCCACCATCTGAACCTCGTGCATGCGGCCCGCGAACTGCATCTGAGCCCATCGGCGCTCAGCTATCAGCTTGGCGTGCTCGAAGAGCGGCTCGGCACGCGGCTTTTCACGCGCACCGGGCGCGGGCTCGCGTTTACGGAAGCGGGGCGCCTGCTGCACGGCGAAGTCGATCAATGTCTGCAACGGTTATGGTCGGCGTGGCAGCGCGTAGCAGCGAACGAACGCCCGGCGCCGCTCGTCGTCAACTCGCTGCCGACCTTCGCGATGCACTGGCTCCTGCCCCGGCTCACAGCCGTGCAGGAACAGTTCGCCAATGTGGAGATTCGCGTGTCGATTGCGCAGGTGGACCTGGAGCGCGAGGCGCTCGACTGCGCGATCGCCTATGGCGACGGTCACTGGCCAGGCGTGCATTGCGACTTCCTGCGCGAGGAGTCGCTGATCGTCGTGTGTTCGCCTGACACGCTGTCGGCGAACGGACCGCTGTCGAGCGTCGCCGATCTTGCGCGCTTCACGCTGCTCTCGGCGAAAACGCGGCCCGACGATTGGACCGTCTGGGCCGATGCTGCGCAACAGCCATTGCCGCCAGGCGGACGCCAGTTGTTACTCGCATCGCGCAACATGGTGATCCAGGCCGCCTGCGAAAACCTCGGCGTCGCGGTGGTGGACCCGGCGATGGTGCGGACCGAACTGTCGTCGGGCCGACTCGTGCAGGCGCTGCCGCAGACCGCGAAGGGCCAGGGGGCGTATTACCTCGTTTATCCGGCGGGCGAGGAGTCGCTGGCGCGCGTGGCGGCATTTCGCGCATGGCTGCTCGCCGAAATGGCGCGGGACACGGCTGCGGGTTTATCCGTCTGAGCCGGCGCGTGTTCGACGCTAAAGGCGCTACAGGCGCTACATTCGCAAGGCCGCGATGTACTTCGCCCGTGGCCGCAGCAGAAAAGCCTGCGCGCGCTGTTCCAGCACATGCGCCACCCAGCCCGCCGTACGGCTGATGATCCATAAGGCCGTGGCCGTGCCATCCGGCAGGCCGAGCGCCCGTGCAAGGACGACGAGGGCAATCGCCACGCCGGGATGCATCGACAGTTTGTCTCTGGCGAGCGCGAGGAATTCGAGTGTCGGGATCGTCTCCGGCGTCGCGTGCTGCAGCGCGCGCACCTGTTCGAGGATCAGATTGGCGCGCACGTCGCCTTCCGGATACAGCGGGTGGTTGAAGCCGAACAGACTCGCGCCGACCTCGCGAACCATCTGCAGGCGCGGCGCCGTGTCCGGATTGGCGACGTCGCGTAACAGCAGGGTTTCGACTTTCTCCGTCGCCGTGCCCGTCGAAAAACCGACGTGCGAACCGATCGCCGCCGCGACGCAGTTGTAGAGGTCCGCATTCGTCGACGCCGCGACACGCGCGGCAAAGGTGGCGGGCGCCAGTTCGTTGTCGGCGAGCACGGTGAGCGCTCCGTTGACGGCAAACACGGCATCGGGTGTGCACGTGCCGCCTGCTGCGCGCAGCAGATAGGCCGCGAGACTCTCGCCGCGCTCGCGCATCACGAACGCGCGCGTTTTGCTCAGGAATCCGAGACATCCCGCCATCGTCTGCATGATGAGGCGTGCGGCCTGCACCGCGCTGCCGTCGGAAATCTCCGCCGCGCCGCGCCCCTGCATGCCGAGCGCGAGCGGCACCATGCCGAGCAGGTTGGCGATATCGCTGCCGTCCAGTTTGCCCGCGTACGCATCGAATAGCGGCAGGACGGCTTGCGGCGTGTCGAGCGCCCCCCAGGCGGTGACGCCGTCCTGCCAGATGCCTGTCATCAGCAGCTGCGAAACCGATTCGAACGAAGAGCCAGCCTTCGCCATCTCGACGGCGGACCGGTTGCGGTACAGCGGACCTTGCGGCGTGATGTGCGTGATCGCGGAAGCGAGCACGGGCTCGCCCCAGCGCATCGTCGATTCAGCCGATGCCGCCTTCGGCATGCGTCCACGCTTGCGGCTGCCCACCCGTTCGACGTCGGCGCGTACGTACAGGCTGCGCCGGCCGTCGTCGTGCGGCGCGGTGCCGATCAGGCCGCGGCTTACGTACGAGTAGAGCGTGGCCGGCTTGATGTTGAGCCGGGCCAATACCTCCTCGCGCGTCATCAGATCTCGGGTCGTCATGAAATCAATGTAATCAATATAAATCAACCAAATTCAGCGTAATGCTCGGGCATTCTGCAGTCTAGCAGAAAGGCTGTAGTTAATGACTTTCAGGTGTTTTGCATCGCAGCAGTGAGCGTTTCCAACGTTTATATTGATTTGAAATATCAATCTTGATCGACAGAGCGTCGGCGAGTAATTTTCAGTCCTCGATTCCATTTTTGCACCGCGCCGCGAACCGTTTCGGGCGGGTGCCTTGAGGAGACTTTCCGATGCATGACCTGAGACGCGAATTCGGGCCGGCGCAAGCAAGCTTCGTCGATCAGACGGGCCAGCGTCCCCGCGACAATCATTACTGGGCGCCCGTGATCGTGAGCCGCGAACAGATCGACGCGGAAGTGGAGCGCCTTGCCGCGCTGCCGAAGCCCGCGGACGGCCGCCGCCAGTCGTTGATCGTCCATCCGTCGGCGCGCGCCGGCTCGCCGGGACTTGCGCCTGGCATTCAGGTGTCGCTGCAGGTTCTGTTGCCGGGCGAATCGACGGAGCCGATGCGCCACAACGCCACCGAGGTGAACTTCTGCATCCGGGGCGGCGGCTCGACGCGCGTCGCGGGCCGCACCATCGCGTTCCGTCAGTACGACGTGTGGAATCACCCCGCCTTCGTCGCCTTCGCACATACGAACGACACCGACGACATCCAGGTGCGGCTGGTCTACTCGAACACGCCGCTGCTGCAGCACATGGAAGTGTATGTGCCCGAGTTCGGCGTCGAACTCGAAGTGCCGACGCAGACGCTCACCGCGCATGCGAGCGACGACCCGAAGCGCCGCAGTCCGTTCGGCACGTTTCCCATCGGCGAAGACGGCGGGCTGCTGATGCCGTACGAAACGCTGATCAACCCGCAGGTGGTCGAATCGCGCCCGCTGCATTTTTCGTGGCAACAGGTGAAGGCGGAACTCGACAAGCTCGAGGCGCTGGGCAGCGACTACGTCGGCCGCCGCCTGTACATGATGTACAACCCGGTGACGGGCCGCACCAACGGCATCACGCCGAACTTCTTCGCGACGATGACGATCCGTCCGCCGAAGATCGTCGACCGTCCGCATCGCCACGTATCGGCAGCCATCAACTACTACTTTTCGGGCTCGGGCTACAGCATGGTGGCGGGCAACCGCTACGAGTGGAAGGCCGGCGACCTGATGCTGTCGGCGCCCGGCTGGGCCGTGCACAACCATGCGTCCTACGACGACTACGTGTACGAGCTGACCATCCAGGATCAGCCGCTCAACATCTACATGCAGTCGCTGCTGTGGCAGGAGAGCATGAAGGAGGCGCCTGCGCTGCTCGGCACGCAGACGGGGTTTTCGACCAATCGAACGAACGCTGCCAAGGCTGCGTAATCCGCTTCATCGACAAGGAATCCGAATCATGCGCGACATCTCCTGGCTGAAAGGCTCGATCACGCCGATCGTTACGCCCTTCCGCAACCAGACCGTCGATTACGAAACGTATGCGCGGCTCGTCGACTGGCAGATCGTCAACGGCGGCCACGGCGTGCTCGTGAACGGCACGACGGCCGAGCCGAGCCTGCTCACCGTGGCCGAGCGCAACCGCCTCGTCGACGTGGCCGTCGAGGCAGCGGCGGGCCGCGTTCCCGTGCTGGCCGCCACGGGCTCGCAATCGCACGCGGAGACGATCGAACTGACGCAGCACGCCGACAAGGCGGGCGCCGATGCGATGCTGGTCGTCACGCCTTACTACATCCGTCCGCCGCAGCGCGGGCTGGTCGAGTACTACGCGGATATCGCCGCGCGCACCGAACGGCCGCTGCTGATCTATCACATCCCGGGGCGTGCGGCAGTCAGCATGGACCTCGCCACCGTCAAGGCGATCCGCGAGCGCGCGCCGAACCTCGTGGGCATGAAGCACGCGGTCAACGACATGGCTTTCGTCACGCACATGCTCGATGCGTTCGGGCCCGAGTGGCGCGTGTTCGTCGGTCTCGAAGAGCTGAGCTATCCGATGCTCGCCGTCGGCGCCTGCGGGCTGATGAATGCGGTCGGCAATCTGGCGCCGCGCAAGGTCGCCGATCTGGTCGAGGCCGTCGAACGCGGCGACTACGCGGCGGCGCGGGCCTTGCATTTCGCGTTGTTCGAGTTGAATCAGTCGGTGTTCTACGACACGAATCCGATCCCCATCAAATACATGATGAAGCGCATGGGCCTGATTCCCGCGAATGAGCATCGCTTGCCGATGATGCCCGCTACGCGCGAACTGGAAGCGCGGCTCGATGGCGTGCTCGATCGCGCTGGCCTGCTCTGAGCGCCCGCGACGATCCGAACGACAACGAACACGGAGACGCTGATGAGCGACAGGATTCCACGGCTCGAAATGGCCGACATGCGGAGCGATCTGGCCGCCTATCTGACACCGCGCGTCGAGCGCTTGCGTTATCTCGGCGAGCTGTTCAAGTGCGCGGGCCATGCGCCCGACGTGCTTCTGCAATTCATGCATTTCACCGACGCGCTAAAGCAGGCATTGCCCGACCGGCTCACGGAACTCGGCGCGCTGACGGTGGCGAGTTACATGGAGAACCGTTACGAGCGCCACCAGCATGAACGTCTGAGCGTGAAGCTGGGCTTTGCGCGCACCTGGATCGCGCAGGTCAACCGGCTCGATCCTTCTGCCGCAACGGAACTGAGCGATGTCGAAAAAGCGGCGCAAGCCTATGCGCTGAAGGCATTGCATTCGCGCGGCCTCGAAGCGCAGGCAGAGTTCGACGCATTTGCGCGCCTCGTGACGCCTGCGCAAGCCATGGCCTTTGTGATGCTGATCGGCCGCTACGTCACGCATGCGATCGCCGTCAACACGCTGCGGCTCGAACCACCCGTGGCGTCGATTTTCGAGGATGAGCAATGAACGCGGCCAACACACCCGTGTGGATTTCCGAGCAGCAGATCGTCTCGCTGATGAATCTCTCGGGTGCCATCGAAGCGCTCGAAGCAGGCCTCGCGCAACAGGCGAGCGGCGCGGCGCGCAACATGGGCAAGACACATGTCGCCTGGGGGCACAGCAATCTGCACGCGATCGGCGCGGCGTTTCAGCAGGCGGGCATCGTCGGGACCAAGACGTGGGCGCATACGGAAGGCGGCGCATGTCCGCTGCTGATTCTCTTCGATAGCGAGAACGGCCAGTTGAAGGCGATTCTCGAAGCATTCGCGCTCGGCCAGATGCGCACGGGCGGCATTTCCGGCGTGGCGACGAAGTGGCTCGCGCGGCCCGATGCGGACGTGCTCGCGCTGATCGGCACGGGCAAGCAGGCGCTCGCGCAACTCGCTGCCGTCGCTGCCGTGCGCCGCCTGAAACTGGTGCGCGTGTACAGCCCGACGCCCGACAAGCGGCGTGCCTTCGTCGAGCGGGCGCGCGAGAAGTTCGACATCGAGATCGTCGAGGCGCCGTCGGTGGAGGCCGCCGTCGCCGATGCGCCGATCGTCACGACTGTGACGCGCGCCACGGAAGCGTTTCTGCCTGCATCGGCGCTTGCGCATGGAACGCACGTGAACGCGGTAGGCGCAATTACGGAAGAGCGTATCGAACTCGCCGACGATGTGTTCGCCCGCTGCACGCGTGCCGTGGTCGACGATCTCGGCGCGGCGAAACGCCTGTCGACCGAGTTCGTGCGTGCGTACGGCGCGCGCGATGCCTGGAGCGAGGTGACGCCGCTATGCGACGTGATCGCCGAGGGACGCGCGCGCACGGCATCCGATGACATCACGGTCTTCAAGGCGATGGGCATGGGCGTATCGGATCTCGCGCTCGGCTTGCGGCTGTATGCGCTCGCGAGCGAGGCAGGGCTCGGCACGCCGTTGCCGCAGCCGCGCCGCGAGCCGCCGCGCCTGAACTGACACGCAACGCGTCGAAGCCGTATCGCCCGTGGCGTCACGGGCGGGTTTGTCCGCGCGGCATCGCGCCTGCCGCCATGCCGCGCGGACAAACCGGATCAACACCAACACACGAATACAAAAATCTCGGAGACACTCTAGTGAAGAGACGCCACACTCTCGCCGCGTTCAGCCTGACATGCGCCGCCACCTCTTGCGCGTATGCGCAGGGCTCGGTGACGCTCTATGGCATCACCGATGTCGGCGTGGAAGTCGCCAATCACGTGCCCGGCCCCAATGGCACGTCCGGCACGGCAGTACGCATGGAGTCCGGCAGCCTTGCCGGTTCGCGCTGGGGCTTGCGCGGCACGGAGGACCTCGGCGGCGGCCTGAAGGCCCTATTCGTGCTCGAGAACGGCTACTCGATCAACAACGGAACGCTCGGGCAGGGCGGCCGTCTGTTCGGCCGCAAGGCGTATGTCGGGCTGAGCACGCCGTATGGCGACGTGACGCTCGGCCGGCAATACAACCTGCTGTATGACCTGATGTACGTGTACGACGCACTTCAGTTCAATCCGAGTTATTCGGCCCAAGGCTACGATGCAACGCTCGTGGGTCGCGCCGACAATGCGGTCCGATATACGGCGCGGTTCTCGGGCGTGACGTTTGCGGCACTGTATAGCACCGGGTTCGACTCGACGATCCCCAACGGCGCGCAGGTGCCCGGTCATTCGAAGGTCGGGCGCGAATACAGTTTCGCGCTGCAGTACGCAAACGGCTCCGCCAACGTCGGCGTTGCCTATGATCAGATGCAAGGCACGTCGATCGCCACGCAGGATGTCACGCAGATGCGCGTAGTGGGCGGTGCGACCTATACGTTCGGACCGGTGCGGGCGTATGTCGGCACGCGCTGGCTCAACATCCGTAACAGCGCGACGCTGGAAGGCTCGCTGTTGTACTGGCTGGGCGCGTCGTGGCAAGCCAGCTCGCCGCTGATCTTTTCGCTCGGCGGGTATCAGGAGCGCATTCATGGCACGGGACAAAAGGCCACCAGCGGCGTGCTGCTGGCGGACTACTTTCTATCCAAGCGCACGGATCTCTACGCCGAAGTATCGTACGTCACCAACTCGAACGGGCTGAACGTCGGGGTGCGCGCCACGGGCGACGTGACGGCGGGCGGAAACCAGACGGGTGCCATGGTCGGCATCAAACATACCTTCTGACAGTGGAGAACATCATGGCCCAACACAAAGTGTCGATGCCTGCGGGGCGCATCGACGTTCGCCAGGAACTGGAGGATGCGCCGCTTGGCGGCTTTCACATCCGGCTCGGCGTCCTGATCGCAATGATCCTGCTGTTCGACGGTTACGACCTGTACAACTCGGCGTATATCGTCCACTACGTGGCAGGTCCGTGGGGACTGTCGCCGACGCGCATCGGCATTATGCTGTCGAGCGGGCTGGCAGGATTCGCCGCGGGCTCGGCCGTCAGCGGGCTGCTGGGCGACCGCTTCGGGCGCCGCAGCATTCTGCTGCTAGGCTGCTGGGGCTCCGGCGTGATGAGTCTGGCGATCGCGCTGTTCGCGCACAGCCTCGCGTCTTACATCGCGTTGCGCGTGACGATGGGACTGGCGCTCGGGCTGCTGATGCCGCTCGCGATCACCTACATCAACGAGATCGCGCCGAAGCGTTCGTCGAATGTTTTCACGAGCCTGTTCTTCTCGCTTGGCTGGGTGAGCGGCTCGTCGTCGGCAGGATTGATCGCGGCGTGGCTCACGCCGCATTACGGCTGGCAGAGTCTTTATTACATAGGCGGCGTCGCGCTCGTGTTCGCGCTTGCGATTCAACTGTGGCTGCCCGAATCGCCGCGCTTTCTCGCCAGCCGCGGACGTTGGGAAGAGGTCAAGCCGTTGCTGCACCGCTTGCGTCCGGACCGCGCTGCAGCCTACGACGCGGGCCAGTTCGCCACGGGCGGCGCGATCTCGCACAGAAGTCCGCTCGGCCTGCTGCTGTCGCGCGATTACCGGCTGCGCACGCTGAGTTTCTGGGCCGCCGGCGCGTTGAGCCTGTTTTCGGCCTACGGCCTGTCGGGCTGGCTGCCAACCATCATGCTCAAGCGCGGCGAGAACCTGTCGTCGAGCTTCGCGTATGGCTCGTTGTTCGCGGGCATGGCCGTGGCGGGCGGCCTGATTTCGGGGTTTATCGCTGACCGCGTCGGCGATCGCCGACGCGTGATTTCGGCGTCGTACCTGCTCGGCGCAGCGATGGTCGCCTTGCTCGCGTGGGCGACCGACCGCACCACGACGCTGATTGCCGTCGCTGGCGCGGGTGCTTTCGTCGTCGGCTCGCAGATCGTGCTCAACAACCTGGTTGCAGCCACTTACCCGACTGAAATGCGCGGCACGGGCGTCGGCGTGTTCCTGGGGCTGTCGCGTATCGGCGCGATGTTCGGACCGGCCGTGGCGGGTGTTTTGCAGCAGTGGTCGGGCGGACCGGGCATCATGTTCGCAGCGATCGGCGCCGCGGTACTGACGACAGCGATGCTGGTGCTGACCGTTGGTCCATCGCAGCCGCATGTGGTCGTAACTAACGCACACTGAATTTCCGTTTCAAAGAGAACCATTATGTCGAGATTAACGCTCAGCCTCGCTGTCAGCGACTATGACCATGTGCGCGACCTGGTAAGCGGCCGCGTGCAGCCCGAAGGCATCGAACTGGTGCCGTCGGTGCTCAACGTCGAAGAGATCTTTTATCGCACGACGCATTTTCAGGAGTGGGACATTTCGGAAATGTCGTTTGGCAAGTATTCGTCGCTGCGCTCGCAGGGCGATGACCGGCTGGTCGGATTGCCCGTGTTTCCATCGCGCTCGTTCCGCCAGTCTTCGCTCTATGTGCGCCGCGATGGCCGCGTCCAGCGTCCCGAGGATTTGCGCGGCAAACGCATCGGCATTCCGGAGTGGGCGCAAACGGCCGCGATCTACTCGCGTGGCTGGATTGCGCATTCGCTCGGCATTCCGCTTTCCGAAATCGAGTGGGTGCAGGGCGGCGTGAATCAGGCGGGCCGCAAGGAGAAGGTGAACGTGCGCGTGCCCGAGGGCGTGTCGTATCGGTCGGAGCCCGGGCGCTCGCTGACGTCGTTGCTGCTCGACGGCGAGATCGACGCCGTGCTGAGCGCGCGTCCGCCCGAGCCGGGCCAGGAACGCGCGGATGAGATCGTGCGGCTCTTCTCGCGCTTTGCCGACACGGAACGCGAATACTACGAGGCCACGCGCATCTTTCCGATCATGCACCTGATCGTGTTGCGCCGTGAGGCGTTTGAAAAGCATCGGTGGATCGCGGGCAATCTGTTGAAGGCGTTTGAAGAGGCCAAGCGCAATAGCCTTTACCGGCTGAGCGATATCACGTGCTCGCACTTCCCGCTGCCATGGATGCCGACGCGTGTTGCCGAAGCGCAGGCGTTGTTCGGCGCGGACATCTGGCCGTACGGACTAGAGCCGAATCGCACGACGCTCGAGGCTTTCCTGAAGTTCGGCTATGAACAGGGCGTGTGCCATCGGCTGCTCAAGCCGGAAGAACTGTTTCCGGCCGAAACCCTCAGTGCGGTGCGCGTGTGAGCCGGAACCGCCGATGATCACGCTTCAGAAAACAGGCAGTTTCTTCGTCGGCGGACGGCGCGTGAACGTCAGGGGCGAAGCGCCGTATCGCGTCACGCTGTCGTCGACGTCGACGCGTGACTACGATCCGAACGGCACGTACTGGATCGAAGCGGCCTACGTGCAGTACTTTCTGCAAGCCTCGCCGCGATATGCGGTGCCGCTCGTGCTGATGCATGGCGGCGGGCTGACGGGCGCGATGTGGGAAGACACGCCGGACGGCAGGCCCGGCTGGCTGCAGCGGCTGCTCGAAGCGGGCGTGTCGGTGTATGTGGTGGACAACGTCGAACGCGGACGTGCCGGCTTCTGCGCGCTCGACGGTGTCTGGCCCGACCGTCCGTTATCGCGCAGCGACGAAGAGTCCGCGAAGATCTATCGCTTTGGTTACGCGGGCCACCGCTTTCCGCTCGACGCGATGCAAGGCCTGTCGGCGCAAACCGTGCCGCGCTGGCCGGGCACGCGTGCGCTGCAAAGGCAGGCGTTGATCGATGTGGTGCGGCGTATCGGGCCGTGTGCCTTGCTTGGTTTCAGCCAGGGCGGCGGTCTGGTTTCCGATGCAGCCGACGCGGCGCGCGATCTCGTGCGCGCCTGCGTCGCACTCGAACCGCACGGCGTCCCTGCTTCGTTCGATGCCGGTTTGCCGGGCACGCCCGCACTCGTCGTGTTTGGCGACTTCATCGAAGAGGACCAAGCGTGGCGTGCGCATGCGGCTCGCGCGAGTGCGTCGATCGAGGCGTGGAATGCGGCGGGCGGAGAGGGCGTGCGTGTCGATCTGCCTGCCCTCGGCATGCGCGGCAACACGCACATGATGATGATGGACGAGAACAGCGACGACGTTTTGCGTGTCGTGCTCGACTGGCTGGATCGCTGCAAAACAGCACGCAGCGGCCTATGAGAAGAACGCGAACGGCAAAATCGCCGCGACATACACCGCGATTCCGAACGTCGCGAAGCCCAGACTGATTGCCAGCAAAGCGCCCACGCTGGCGGCGAGTGCCAGTACGAAGCACCAGCGGTGCTGAACCTCAAGGCTCGCGAGCGTGCTTTCGTTGCGGGCTGGTTTCGCGCCAGTCTGCGTTACATCGTGGGATTCCCGAAATCTCAACCGCAGCATGCGGCACCTCGTTGCCTTAATCGGACCTTCACGCCGCGAACCGAACGAGGTGCGCGCCCGGCAATGCGATCTGATGCGTCCATGCGGCCAGCGTGCGCGCGACAACGGGCGCCTTGCTGAGAATCGCGCTGTCGTACACCTTGCCCGCGAAACGCACCGCGTCGACGATGCGAAAGCCCTGCCCGCGATAGAAGGCAACGAGATGCGCAGCCGGATACGGCGTATCGAGCGCCAACTCCGCATAACCGCGCGTCGCGGCCCAATGCTCGGCGAACGCCAGCATGGATTTGCCGATGCCGCGGTTCTGCCACGAAGGATCGATGGCCAGCTGGCGAATCGACGCCACGTCTTGCCGGTGATAATGCTCGCAGAGCGAGTCGCTGTCGCTTGTATAAAGCGTCATGGTACCGATGATCTTTCCACCGCTTACCATCACGAAGCATTCGCCGCTTCGAGCACGTTTCATCGTGACGGCCACATCCTGATCCACACACGTGCAGTTCAACCCCATCATGCCGAGCCGCGCAAATGCGCGATGCAGCATTGTCGTGAGTTGCCCGTACGAGTCGCGCGATGGATCGAAGCGGCGCAGCACCACGCTGCCAGTGCTTCTCTCGCTATAAGCGAGGGGTGAATGCTTTTCGAGTGTCGCGCGTCGTTTCGACATGGTGTCTCTCTCCGGGCTTGCTGACTTGTGTGAAGTCTAGAATCGGCCATGAGGGGCCACAAGAAAAAATGTCGTAAAAATCGCGAGGTTCTCTTTTGCATCCGGCAGCGAGCCTGCACTCCAAGTGAAAAAGATGTACCGTCGCATATGACAACGTTAGGGTCATTTACGCCATGCGCATTACCGTGCTCGCACTCGATGGACTGTTCGATACAGGGCTTGCCGTTACGCTCGACGCGCTCGGCTCCGCGAACAAGCTCGCTTCACGCATGACGGGCGGAACGCCGAAATTCAACGTGACCGTGGTAGGCGTGCGCAAGCGCGTGCGCTCGGGGCAAGGCTTCACGATTCCCGTGCAGCCGATCACACCAGACCTGAAACCGGACTGGGTCATCGTTCCCGCGCTCGGCAAGACCACGCCGGAAGAACTGCTTCCCGCGCTGGAACGGGCGGACGTGAAACAGGCCACGGCGCAATTGCTGGCGTGGCGTGCCGAGGGCGCCTTGATTGCCGCTTCGTGCATCGGCACGTTTCTGCTCGCCGAAGCGGGGCTGCTCGATCATCGGGAAGCGACGTCGACCTGGTCGCTCGCGCCGCTCTTCAGGCAACGCTATCCGAAGGTTTCGCTCGACGAATCGCGCATGCTCGTCGCGACCGATATCGGCGTGACGGCGGGCGCGGCAATGGGACACCTCGATCTCACGCTCTGGTTAATCCGTAAGGCGAGCCCAGAGCTGGCGACCCTCGTGTCGCGTTATCTGCTCGCCGATATCCGCTCATTGCAGGCGCCATACATCATTCCCAATCATCTGGCGATGGCGGACCCGTTGATGCAGCGTTTCGAACGATGGGCGCGGGATCATCTGAAAGAGGGCTTCTCGCTGCAAGACGCAGCGGGCGCACTGGCGACGAGCGCGCGCACGCTGCAGCGCCGCTGCCAGGAAGTGCTGGGGAAATCGCCGCTCGCGTACTTTCAGGACTTGCGCGTCGAACGCGCGCAATCGCTGCTTCATGGCAGCGGTCTCGATCTCGAGGCGATCGCCGCTGAAGTGGGTTATGTCGACGGTGCGACGTTGAGAACGCTGCTGCGCCAGCGCTTGGGAAGGGGCGTGCGTGAATTGCGCGCGGACTTGCGGTAATAGCGACGTGTGCGGCGTTGTATAAAAATGCAAGAGGAAGGTCTTGAAGCTTCCTCTTGCATCGCACGCTACCTAGTCATAGAGCACCGCCGCGATCTTCGGATCATTTATGTTCGTCTTGTCGTACCAGTAAAAGCCAGTATCAACTTTCTTCGGCAACTTCTCGCCCTTGAGCGCTTTCACGGCTGAATCGATCACGCATTTGCCGATGCCCACCGGGTTTTGTGTAATCGCACCCGCCATCAGGCCGGACATGATGTCTTCTTTCTGTTCCTTGCCTGAGTCGTAGCCGATCAGCACCAGCTTCTTGCCCGATTCCTTCACGCCGATGGCCGCGCCTTCCGCTGAGCCTTCGTTGGCGCCGAAAATGCCCTTGATGTTCGGATTGGCCTGAATCATCGCCTTGGCTATCTCCGCCGACTTCAGGTGATCGCCGCCGCCGTATTGCACCGACACGATCTTGATGTTCGGATGCTTCGATTTCATCTCGTTCAGGAAGCCGTCGCGCCGGTCGATGCCCGTGCGGCTCGTCTGGTCGTGCACAATGACGCCGACTTCGCCCGAGTTGCCGATCATCCCAGCCATCTTGTCCGCGGCGAGCGCAGCGGCGGCGAGGTTATCCGTCGCGCAGGTCGTCAGCGGAATATCGCTGTCGACGCCCGAGTCGAATGCGATGACGGGAATCTTGCCGGACTGCGCGCGCTTGAGCAGCGGAATGGCAGCCTTGCTGTCGAGCGCGGCAATGCCGAGTGCCTGTGGTTTCTTCGCGAGCGCTGCCGACAACATGTCGATCTGTTTATCGACCATTGCCTCCGTTTCCGGGCCTTCGAACGTGATGCGCACGTTGTGTTCCTTTGCGGATTGCTCGGCGCCCGATTTCACGGCCTGCCAGAACTGATGCTGGAAGCCCTTGGAAATGAGCGGAATGTAGGGCTCGTCCGCATACGCCAGACTGCTTGCACCAACGAGTGCGCCGACACCGAGCGCGATACCGAGTACTTTTCTTTTCAACATGGGGTTTCTCCTCCTAAGGTGGGCTATCGACCTCCAGCCGTTGAGAGAGCCTTTCGGTACTCTCCTTTCTTTGATTTCTATTGTCGTGTGCAGGCTCAGCGCTTTCGGCGTCGCAAGATGTCGGCATACACGGCGAGAATGATGATGAGACCTGTCACCACGATCTGCCATTCCTGCGCAACCGACATGATGCGCAAGCCGTTGGTCAGCACGCTCATGATGAATGCGCCGATGATGGTGCCGAGTATCGTGCCCGATCCGCCGCTCAACGACGTGCCGCCAATCACCACAGCCGCAATCGCTTCCAGTTCGTAGCCCTGGCCGAGGGCCGGTTGCGCCGAATTCAGACGCGACGCGATCAGCAATCCGGCGATGCCGCAAATCGCGCCGCCCAGGCCGTAGATTGCTATCTTCCATCTGTCGACGTTCACGCCCGACAGACGCACGGCTTCTTCATTGCTGCCGAGTGCGAACGTATAGCGGCCAAGTGCGGTGCGGTTGAGCGTGACCGAACTCACGATGGCGAGCAAGAACAGAATGAGGACGGCGTTCGGCACGGGCACGCTGGGCAGGAAATACGCGATCAGAGAATCCTGCGAGATCATGTAGAAGTTCTCCGTGTCGGTGAAATAGATCGGCTTATCGACCGACACGACGAGCGAAAGTCCTTTCAGCAGCAACATCATGCCCAGCGTGGCAATGAACGGCGGTATTTTCATTTTTGCCGTCAACGTGCCCGAAATCGTGCCGCACGCTGCGCCCGTCGCGATGGCGGCGAGCACGCCCATCCACATCGGCAAATGCCAGTAGGTGAGAAACACGCCGCAAATGACAGCCGTGAATGTCATCAGCGTGCCGACGGACAGATCGATGCCGCCCGTGATAATGACGAAAGTACTCGCAATGGCCAGCACACCATTGACGGCCGTCGCCTGCAGAATGCCGAGGATGTTGTCCATCTGCATGAACGCGGGCGACGCGAAACTGAAAAAGATCAGCAGCAGTATCAGGCTTGTGAACGCGAGCAGCTTTTGCAAGGCGGTTGGCGAGAAGAGCCGGGCTCTGAAGCCCGATAGTCTTCTTTCGTTGGATAGTGCCGCGGTATCCGGTTGCGATGTCATCGATCTCGACCTCTAGAGGCTCAAGCGGTTTTCAAGGATTCGCGCTGCGTCGCGAGATGCATGATGCTTTCCTGCGTGGCCTCGCTGGCGGAAAGCTCGCCAGTGATACGGCCTTCGCACATCACGACGATGCGGTCGCTCATGCGCAGAATTTCCGGCAATTCAGACGAGATCATCACGATCGCCTTGCCTTGCGCCGCGAGCGAGCGCAACAGCTTGTAGATCTCGCTCTTTGCGCCGACATCGATGCCGCGCGTCGGTTCGTCGAAGAACAATACATCGCAGTCGCGCTCCAGCCATTTTGCAATGACGATCTTCTGCTGGTTGCCGCCCGACAGCAGCCTGACAGGCTGTGTCGGGGAAGGCGTGCGGATCGCGAGCAGATTGATGAAATGCGAAGCGCGCTTGCGGATCTGCGCGCGGCGGAGAAACACACGCAGCGACAGGAACTTGCCGAGATCCGACATCACGATGTTCGATTCGACATCCATGCCCGTCGCGAGGCCGAAGCGTTTGCGGTCTTCCGAGAGATAGCCGATGCTGTGCGCAACGGCATTGCAGGGTCGCTTGATGAGCGCCTTCACGCCTTTTACGAAGATTTCGCCTGACTCGATCGGGTCGGCGCCGAATACCGCACGCGCGACTTCCGTGCGGCCGGCGCCCATCAGGCCTGCAAAGCCCAATATCTCGCCTTTGCGCAGCGTGAAGCTCACGTCCTTGACGAGTGGGCCGGCGTTCAGATGCTTCACTTCGAGCGCGATGTCGCCCGTGCATTCTGTGCCTTGATACGGCGTGACGTCGGCGAGCGTGCGGCCCACCATCATGCCGATGATCGCGGGCACGGTCGTGTCCGCCGTCGCGACGGTGGCCACGTATTCGCCGTCGCGCATCACGGTGACCCGGTCGGAAATCTGCTTGAGCTCATCCATCTTGTGCGAGATGTAGATGATGCCGACACCGCGTTCCTTCAGCTGACGGATGATACGGAAAAGCTCGGCAATCTCGGCGTCGTTGAGCGCCGAGGTCGGCTCGTCCATGATGAGCACGCGCGAGTCGAACGACAGCGCCTTCGCGATCTCGACCATTTGCTGGCTCGCGACCGTGAGCGAATCGACGACGGTACGCGGATCGAGATTCACATGCATGCGCGAGAGGATGTCGCGAGCTTGCGCGTTGAGTTTGTCTTCATCGAGAAACAGGCCGAGGCGTCCGCGCGGCTCGCGGCCAATGAACATGTTCTGCGCGACGGTCAGATGGTTCATCAGCTGAAGTTCCTGATGAATGATGCCAATGCCTGCCGCCTGCGCCTCGCGCGGGCTGGTGAAATCGACGGGCTTGCCGTCGTAGAGCATTTCTCCGGAATCGCGCGTGTACACGCCGGCAAGGATTTTCATCAGCGTGGACTTGCCTGCGCCGTTCTCGCCCATCAACGCATGCACTTCGCCTGCCATGAGTTCGAACTGCACTTCGTGCAGCGCCCTCACGCCCGGAAAGCTCTTGTTGAGCTTGCTGACGGAAATGAGTGGAGTCATGGCGCGGCAGTCATGCAAAGAGAAGCCAGAGACATTGCCTTGTCCTCAAGGTGCGAAAAGATCGGGCCTTTCTTTCGCGGACCGGTGCAATTCGGCGACCACTTCGTCGAGATGATCGTGCATTGCTTTTGCAGCCGTATCGGCGTTTCCCACCCGGATAGCCGCGAATATGCGCTCGTGCTCGTCGAGCGTATGCACGAGCCGCTCCGGACTTGCCAACAGTTGTCTTGCGCGATCCAGTGCGTTGCGCGACACAGCGACGATTTCCTTCACACGCGGCAGATTCACCGCGTCGAGCATGATTTCGTGAAAGGCCAGATCGAGTACATGAAACGACAAACGCTCTCCGTTGCCGGCAACGTCGCGCTGCTGATCGAGATTGACGGCGAGCGCGTCGATGGTCGCACTGTCACGCATCAGCGCGACGGCGCGCACGGTTTCGACTTCCAGCGCGCTGCGTATGAACAGGTGCTGGCGTATGTCGTGAAGCGCGATGGGTTTGACGCGCGTGCCGCGCTGCGGCAGAACTTCGACGAGGCCCGCATGCTCGAGCCGCGCCAATGCAGCGGAAACCGGAAAGCGCGATACGCCCATGCGCTCGCACACAGCCAGCTTGTCGATCATCATTCCGGGTTCCAGCACCAATGTCACGATCGCTTCTCTCAGCGCCTGTTCCACCGCGTCGGTCAGGCTGCCGCGCTCGCCGCCTTTGACCTTTTGCAGTGCGACATACGGATTACTGGCGGCATTCGCTACATCTGACGAAGAGCTCACGGCACGCTTGATTTCCAGAAGACATGCTAGCATGCTAGGAAGTGGATTGAGCGTTGTCAACGCGTGCAAACGCCTGGTAGGACTTATCAGGGTGTACCCGGATCTCCCGTTTTTGACGAACGCACCAGGCGGTTCCTCTTCGCTAGCAGGTCAATGCCCGTAGCCATCCCTGGAGGGTGCTCAGATGACCACGATCACGAGGCTGTCCGTTCGCGACATTCGTTTTCCCACTTCCCGTTCTCTCGACGGCTCCGACGCAATGAATGCCGCGCCGGACTATTCCGCCACTTACGTCACGCTCGAAACCGATTCGCCGCAAAAGCTCACAGGGCACGGATTGACCTTTACGATCGGGCGCGGCAATGAAATCTGCGTGACAGCGGTGAATGCCTTGACGCCGCTTATCGTAGGCAAGAAGCTCGAAGATATCGTGGCGAATATGGGTGCATTCTGGCGCGCCTTTACTTCAGATAGTCAATTGCGCTGGATCGGTCCCGATAAGGGCGCGATTCATCTGGCCACGGCCGCTATCGTCAATGCCGTGTGGGACCTGTGGGCAAAGTCGGTTGGCAAGCCCGTCTGGAAGCTGCTCGTCGATATGAGCCCGGAAGAACTCGTGCGCTGTCTCGACTTTCGTTACGTCACGGATGCGATCACGCCGTACGAAGCGCTGGCGCTGCTGAATCGCCACGCCGGGACGAAAGGCGAACGCGAAAAGGAAATGCTCGCCCGAGGCTATCCGGCGTATACGACATCGGCGGGCTGGCTTGGTTACGACGACGACAAGATCCGCCGGCTCGCGCGCGAAGGTGTTGCGCAAGGGTGGACCCATTTCAAGCAGAAGGTAGGCGGGAATCTCGAAGAGGATGTGCGGCGCGCCCGCATTCTGCGTGAAGAGATCGGCGAGAACCTGAAGCTGATGATGGATGCGAATCAGGTGTGGGACGTCGATGAAGCCGTCGCGAACATGCGACGCCTCGCGGAATTCGACCCGTGGTGGATCGAAGAGCCGACAAGTCCCGACGATGTGCTCGGTCACGCTGCCATTCGTCAGCGGCTGGGATCGATCGGTGTGGCGACGGGCGAACATTGCCAGAACCGCGTGATGTTCAAGCAGTTGCTGCAGGCTCAGGCAATCGATTTCTGCCAGGTCGATAGCTGCCGTCTGGGCGGACTGAACGAAGTACTCGTCGTGCTACTGATGGCGGCAAAGTTCGGCGTGCCCGTATGTCCGCATGCGGGTGGCGTCGGATTGTGCGAGTACGTGCAGCACATTTCGCTATTCGACTATATCTGCGTGTCGGCGTCGCTGGAAAGCCGCGTGCTCGAATATGTCGATCATCTGCACGAGCATTTCGTCGATCCCGTCGTTATTCGCAATGGCCACTATATGCCTCCGCAAAAGCCGGGATACAGCATCGAAATGAAGGCGCCGTCGCTCGACACCTATGTTTACCCCGATGGCGAGGCATGGCAGCCTTGAGCCCGCCGCGCAACTGCAACTGGATTTCCTATGACAACAGCGGACGTAAAGGCTTTCGTATTCGATGTTTTCGGCACGCTCGTCGATTGGCGGAGTGGCGTTGCGCGTGAAGCGGCTGCATTTCTGCAAAGGCATGGACGAAGCGGACAGGAAGCCGACGCATTCGCGGATGCGTGGCGCGCGCAATATCAACCCGCGATGCAACGGGTCCGCAGCGGCGAGCGTCCGTTCACGAAGCTCGATATATTGCACCGTGAGAATCTCGAAGCGGTGTTGCACGAGTTCGGTATCGAAGCCAAACAGATCCCTGCCGCGGAACTCGACGAATTCAATCTCGCGTGGCATCGGCTCGATCCATGGCCGGATACTGTCGAAGGACTTGCACGGCTCAAGTCGCAATACATCATCGCGCCACTGTCTAACGGCAATGTCAGGCTGATGATCGATATGGCGAAGCACGGCGGCCTGCCGTGGGACGCGATTCTCGGCGCGGAAGTCGCGCAAGCCTACAAGCCATCGCCCGAAGCGTATTTGCGCACGGCCGGGATTCTGGCGTTGACGCCGGGAGAGGTGTGCATGGTGGCCGCGCACAATAGCGATCTGGCAGCGGCGCAGAAGTGCGGATTCAGAACGGCATTCATTCCACGTCCCCATGAACACGGCGCCTCGCAAACAACGAATCTAAAGCCGGAACACAATTGGGATTGGGTCGCCAACGACCTGGTGGATCTCGCGAAGCAACTTGGCGTATAAGTGAAAAGCGGCCCGATGGCGCGTCAAGCCATCGGGCCGCTATAAGAACCAGCGTTTACTTCAGCCGCGTCTTGATCTCATTGGCGAGTTGCTTCGTCGCGGCCTGTGTCGGTGCATCGGCAGCGAGTGCGTTGAGCAGACCGAAATCGTGGATCGTGCCGTTGTAGCGGGTCGTCGTCACTTCGTTGCCGGCTGCATCGAGCTTGCGCCCGTATGCCTCGCCTTCGTCGCGCAGCACGTCGAATTGCGCGACCTGGATCAACGCGGGCGGCAGACCCTTCAACTCTTCTTCAGACGCACGCAGCGGCGATGCGTAAATCTGCGCACGCTGGGCAGGGTCCTTCGTGTACGCGTCCCAGAACCACTGCATCATTGCGCGGGTCAGGAAGTGCTTGTCGCGGTACGCGAGATACGAGCCGTCGTTGAAGTTGGCATCCGTGACGGGCCACATCAACCCCTGGAAGCGGATTTGCGGACCGTGCTTGTCCTTCGCCATCAGGCTGACGACGGCGGCCATATTGCCGCCCACGCTGTTGCCCACCACCGCGAGGCGGCTGCCGTCCACGCCGATGTCGCTGCCGTGTTCCGCGACCCACTTCGTCGCGGCGTACGCCTGATTGATCGCGACGGGATAACGAGCCTCGGGTGACGGCGTGTAATTCACGAATACGGCAACCGCGCCGGACTGCACGACGAGATCGCGCACGAGCCGTTCGTGGGTCGGGAAGTCACCGAGGATCCAGCCGCCGCCGTGGAAGAACATGAACACCGGCAGTGTGCCCGTCGCGCCTTGCGGACGGACGATCGTGATCGGCACGCTGATACCGTCCTCTTCGATGGTGCGGTTCGACACGTCGATGCCGGACAGGTCGACCTTAACGCCGTTTTGCGCATCGACCAGCACCTGACGCGCCTTCGCGGGCGGCAGCGTGTTCAGGGCGGGGCCCGTGCCGCTGTTGAGCTGTTTCAGGAATGCCGTCGTGACCCGGTCGGGCGTCGGTTGTGCGGCGGGCGTGGCAGCGGCGGCAATGACGGCGTTGGCTGCGAGGACGGCGGCGAGGACGAGTGGCTTCAGGGCTTTCATTTTTTACGCTCCAATGTTCTGTCTAACAGGCGAAGTCGATCAAACCAGCGTCAACGTGACGTCGATGTTGCCGCGCGTTGCGTTCGAGTACGGGCACACGATGTGAGCCTTGTCGATCAGTGCCTGAGCGGCGTCGCGCGGCATGCCGGGCAGCGAAATTTTCAGTTCGACTTCGATGCCGAAGCCGTTGGGAATCGCGCCGATGCCGACGCTGCCGTCAATCGATACATCTGCCGGAATCGCCGTCTTGTCGCGCGCCGCGACGAATTTCATCGCACCGAGGAAACAGGCGCTGTAGCCGGCCGCGAACAGTTGTTCAGGATTCGCGCCTTCGCCGCCCGCGCCACCGAGTTCACGCGGCGTGACCAGCTTGAAATCGAGCTTGCCTTCGGGGACGACGGCGCGGCCGTCGCGGCCTCCCGTGGCGTGAGCGTGAGCGCGGTACAGAACTTTTTCGATCGACATGATGTAACTCCTGACTGGCAATAGTTGAGTGAACTGCATTTGTGCTATCTACTACTAGATAGACAACCGGGCAAATCTCTGTACTTCAACGACATCTCTTTACATCCGTTATTTATCTACTAGAAGATAGATAACCGGTTCCAACAAAAGGCGGTCAACAGCAACCGCCTCGAATACCACTATTTCGAAACCTTCCACGACGCCTCGACATCTTCCAGCCGTGCCTTCGTCCTGAACAGCCGGCTTGCCAGCACGCTGCCCTGATAAGCGGCGTACAGCGCCCGCGCGGCGTTTTCGGGCTTGCCGTTGACGTGCAAGGTGCGCTCCCTGGCGCCTTGCGCCAGCACCTTCGCGAGCCAGCTTTCGTTGGCCTTGAAGAATGCCTGCACGGCAGTGCGAACATCATCGGGCAACGCCTCGATATCCGCGGCGAGCATGCCGCACAGGCAGATCTGATCGCCTTCGCCAAGGGTTCTGCCGAACAGCTTCGTGTACTTGCCGAGCTTCTGATCCGCAGGAAGAGAGGACTCGATAGAGCCGAGCGCACTGAGTATCTCGTTGCTGTACTGGCTGACGGCTTCGAGCACCAGATCGTCTTTCGACGGGAAGTAATAATGGATGCTCGAAGTCTTCACCCCTACCAGCTCCGACAGGTCGCGATAACTAAACCCGTTGTAGCCGCGCAGCATCATCAGCGTGATGGCGTGCTCCAGAATCTGATCGCGAACTGTAGTGGTCGGTTCCATGGATCGAACTTTATCTACTACTAGATAGACAGTCAAGCACTTTTTTTGAGGGCTTCGAATTCATATGCCGCAATGGCGAAAAATCACGAACGCGTTTGCATGAAGTCGATGAACGCGCGCAGCTTGCGCGGCACGTGCACGCGGCTCGAATAGTAGAGATGAAAGCCCGGAAAGCTGGGCCACCACGGCTCGAGCAGCGGAATCAGGCGGCCGGTGCGGATATCGTCGGCGATGACGGCCTCCAGCGTGCAACCGATGCCCGCGCCGCTGCGAATCGCGGAGAGCAGCAAATCGCCGTCGTTGGTCACAAACGGTCCGGGCGTATCGACGCTGAACTCGCGCTCGTCCGCCTGATACACCCAGCGGAAAATGCCGTTTTGCAGGCGCACATTGAGGCAGCGATGCGCGGCGAGATCGCGTGGCTCCCGCGGCAAGGCTCTTCCGCTCAAATAGTGTGGCGCGGCCACGGTTGCGAGGCGCTGCGTGCCGCCGAGCGGCACGGCCACCACATCCTGCGACAGATTCTCCGAGAGCCGGATGCCGGCGTCGAAGCCGCCGCTAACGATATCGATCAGCGCATTGTCGCAATGCAGTTCCACCGTGATGTCCGGATAGGCTTCGAGAAACGGCGTGAGATGCGGCATCACGAGAATCTCGGCGGCCACGCGCGACACGTTCAGGCGCAACAGGCCAGCCGGTTTGTCGCGCATGTCGTGCACTTCGTTGACTGCGCCGCGCAGTGCCGCAAGCGCGGGCTGCGCGCTTTGCAGAAAGCGCTGGCCGAGCTCGGTCAGGCCGACTTTGCGCGTCGAGCGTTCGAGCAGGCGCACGCCGAGGCGCGCTTCGAGCGTGCGCAGCGTTTGCGAGAGGGCCGACGTCGAGACACCCAGTTCGTGCGCCGCCTTCGTGAAGCTGCGGTGATGCGCAACCCGTGCGAACGCCGCTATGCCCGGCAGCAGCTCGGGAAGATTCGCGGAAATGTGAAGCGCCTCTTCATGGTTCATCCTGTTTTGCCGCTTTATCGGGGGATGATCGGAGCCTAGCATACAGTTTGACTTCACAATCAAGGAGCAAGTATGAGTCGGCTGGCAGGCAAGGTGGCGATCGTCACGGGTTCGTCGAAGGGCATCGGAGCGGGCATTGCGGAGCGGCTCGCGGCAGACGGCGCGAAGATCGTGGTGAACTACACGCGGGACGCTTCGCACGCGGATGCCGTTGTCGCGGGCATCGTTGCGTCCGGCGGCCAGGCGCTGGCGGTTCGCGCGGATGTCGCGAAAGAGGGCGAGCCGAAGGCGCTCGTCGACGCGACGCTCGAAGCGTTCGGCAGGCTAGATATTCTCGTGAACAACGCCGGCATCTACGACATCGATTCGCTCGATACGTTGACGGCCGAAAGCATCGACCGGCATTTCAGCGTGAACGTGCGCGGCCTGCTGCTGATGACGCAAGCGGCGGCGCGCGTGCTGCCTCAGGGTGGCGTGATCGTGAACGTCAGCTCCGGCGTCGCGAAGAGTCCGAATCCGATGGCGCATGTGTATTGCGCGACCAAGGGCGCCGTCGACGTGCTGACGCGCTCGCTCGGCATGGAACTCGGCGCGCGGCAGATTCGGGTGGTCGGCGTTGCACCGGGGTTCACGGAGACGGAGGGCAACAGTCACTTGCCGCGCGACCTCATTCAGCCGTTCATTGCGAAGACGCCGCTTGGCCGCGCCGGTCTGCCGAAGGATATTGCGGCAGCCGTGTCGTTCGCGGTTTCGGATGACGCCGCGTGGGTGACAGGGTCCACCATCGATGTCGCGGGCGGTCTGGTTTTCTAGTTCGATTCCAGTTTGGCCGGCGGTTTCGTCTCGAACCGCCGCCTCGATCTAACGCTCTAGCATCACGGAAAAACGATGGGCGCTTCGAGCAGGCAACCGAACTCTTGCGCAAACTCGACGGACACACGTGCATGGACCGCGCCCTGCTTGTCGAAGAAACGCTGTGTCCCGTCGAGCGTGAAGACGCCTTCGTGCCAGATGTTCGGATGAATATACAGTCCCTGCCGGCCATCGAAGCGAAAGCACACGAACTTCCCGGGCGTCACGTCGTCACCCGGCAAGGCCAGCGGAACATAGAACGGCCGACCATCGAGAGGGAAGAACAGCTGTCCGCCGTCCGGGTGGTAGTTCGCGTGCCAGAGCAGCATGCGTTCGGGCGCTGCGGCGTTGTCTTCGCGCGCTTCGTCAGGCTCCGTCGCGTATGCGAGGACATAGTGGCCGCCCACCGCCTCGTTGCGGCCGTAAAGGATGTCCCCGCGCCATTCGCTGACGAAGACGCCCTCTGTCGTGCCCGCTTCGTCTCCCGTGCCGGGGTCGATCGGTCTCGATCCCGTCGCGGGCCATTGCACGATTTCAACCCGGCATTCGTTAGGGTCGTCTACCAGCCTGCCGTAGCCGTCGAGTGTGACCGGTGTCGCGTCGACGACGGGCATCGCCACGCGCCGAAGACCCTTGGGCAGGGCAGGGTTGAGATAGTCGATCGGAGTGGCCATCGTCGAAGCCTTTCAGAAGTCTGAGTATGGGGGCCGTGCGCAAAGATGATACTCGAACGCCGTTTCGGCTGATTCCTGGCGCGCGATTTCTTTGCACGCAAATAGTCGCTGCAGCCCCAACACACACACCTGGCTCAAACGAGCGACCTGCCGAAAAGCAATCGGGCGGCGCAAATGGCGCTCAACCTTCGAGCGCGCTTGCCAGTGTGCGCCGCGTCGTCGCGAACGATGCGAGCACTGCAAGCCCCAATGCCGACAGCAGCACGCCAAGATGCATCGCGCCCGTAGCACCCGCGTGATCGACGGTCACGCCGCCCGCGAGCGAACCTGCGGCGATCGCCGTCTGCACGGCGCTGACGAACAGCGCCGATGCGGCTTCCGGCTGCTTCGGCGAAGTCATCTGCATCCACATGCTCAGGCACAGCGGAATCGCGCCGTAGGCGATGCCCCACGCGAGTACACCCGCGACCACCGCACCGTGCATGTGGGCGAACGCGGGAAGCGCCACCAGCGACGCCATCACGAGTGCAGTCATCGCGAATAGCGAGAGCCGGGGATGCGATGTCACGAACGCCGACGCGACGAAGTTCGACATGAAGCCGACGATGCCGAAGCCAAGCAACAGCGCCGTCACCCAGGTCGCGCCGAGCGACGCGTTGTCTTCGAGAAAGGGCGCGATATACGTGTACGCGCAGAAGTGAGCGCCGAACAGCAAGGCGACCAGCACGAGGCTGCGCAACACGGTCCCACGCGCCAGCATGCGGCCGAAGTCGGCGATGCGGGCTGCCGCGCGCGGCGGCAGATCGGGCAGCAGCGTCGCCTGCATCAGCAGCGCTGCGAGCGCGAGCGCAGCCGTCGCGAAGAACGAGACGCGCCACGACGCCAGTTCCGCAATGAACGTCCCGAGCGGCACGCCAATGACAGTGGCGAGCGTGATACCCATGAAGATGGTCGCACTGGCCTTGGCGATTTCTTCTTCCGCGACGATCTGTCCGGAGACGCCGAGTGCGACGGTCCAGAACCCGCCAAGGCTGATGCCGAGCAATGCACGTCCGACGAGCATTGTCGTGAAAGTGCTTGCGAGCGCTGCAATGAGGTTCGACGCGACCAGCGCGACCGACAGCAACAGCAGAATCGAACGCCGGTTCAGGCGGCCCGCGGCAAGCAGCAGCATCGGCGCGGAGATGGCGGCGATGAGTCCGGGCGTGGTCGTCATCAGGCCTGCCGTGCCGGGCGTGACGCCGAGGTCTGCGGCGATTTTGGGCAGCACGCCGACGGGCAGGTATTCCGTCGTCACGAAAGCGAACGAGCCGAGCGCGATCGAGAACACGGCGAGCCAGCGTCGCTGGCTTGCGATGGATGAAGACGATATGGGCGCGTCGGCGAGCGACGCGGATTGATCGGTATTCATGTGAAAAGCTCCAGCAAACGCGCAACCGCCGCCACGCGCGAAGTGGATCGCGCGTGACGGCTGCGAAGTGCAATGAGAAAAAAACGGGGAGATGAAGAGGCAGCGTCAATTGAGTCAATTGACTTGAAGCAATTGACGCCGGAAGCGACCGTGCGTGAACGCAGGATCGCTTCCGGCTGCGCTATGAATCAGCTGAATCGGCTGAATCGGCTGTTACTGCCCACGCATCTCACGCTGCGACGGCGGCCTCGTCGTGGAACGGATAATCGGTGTAGCCCACATCCGTGCCGCCGAAGAACGTCGCGCGATCGTACGGGTTCAGCGGCAGACCTTTGCGCAGCCGCTCCGGCAGATCGGGGTTCGCGATGAAATGACGTCCGAATGCGACGAGATCGGCATCGCCCGATTGCAGGATGGCTTCGGCGCTTTCGCCGTCGAAGCCACCCGCCGCGATGATCGGCCCATGAAAATGCGTGCGCAGCGACTTCGCGGCGACAGGTTGCTGGTCGCGCGCTTCGTCCTCGACATTGCCCGCGATGCGCGGCTCGATCAGATGCAGATAGGCGATGCCGAGCTTGTCGAGTTCATCGGCCACATACGTGAACAACGCTTCGGGGTTGCTGTCCGACATGTCGCCCCACGAGCCGCTCGGCCCGAGGCGCACGGCAACCTTGTCCGCGCCCCACACGGAAATCACGGCACGCGTCGCATCGAGCAGCAGGCGCGCGCGGTTGGCGATCGAGCCGCCATACTCGTCCGTGCGTTTGTTGCTGCCGTCCTGAAGGAACTGATCGAACAGATAGCCGTTCGCGCCGTGCAATTCGACGCCGTCGAAGCCTGCCTTCACACCGCGCCCGGCAGCCGCGCGAAAGCTCTCGACGATGCCCGCGATTTCTTCCGTTTCCAGCGGACGGTTCGGCGTGTTGGGCACCCAGCCCGCTTCCGTGTACGCGACGCCGCCGTGCGGCACTTCGGACGGTCCCACGGGACGGCCGCCATTGGGCTGCAACTGTGCATTCGATTGACGGCCCGCATGATAAAGCTGTAGAAAGATCTTGCCGCCTTTCGCATGCACTGCGTCGGTGACGGCTTTCCAACCCGCGATCTGGCTGTCGTCGTACAGGCCAGGCGCGCCGAGATAGCCATTGCCGTTCGGCGCGGCGATCGTGGCTTCGCCGATCAGCAGCGCTCCCCGCGACGTCCGCTGTGCATAGTATTCGGCCATCAGCGGACCAGGGCGCGCGCCGCTCTCGGCACGCATGCGGGTGAGAGGAGCGAGGACCACGCGGTGCGCGATGTCGTACGAACCGACCGCGACTTTCGAAAACAGTTTGGACATTTCAATCTCCACAATCCAGTGATTCAGGGAATCTGCTGCGCAATGCCGGTGACCGGCGACGCTTGACGCTAATGTAGATGCGGCGATACGCCAGAAAAACAGCCCACGGGTTCGCTTACTCTGGACACCCGTGTCCGCAATCGCGCGAGCCTTGCTGCACGGGCTTCGCGCGACTAAGAAGCGATTGTTGGCGGCAAAAGAACAGTGATGTCGGCGGCGCCGCATTTATTCCGCACCTGGCGATTCCGATAATTCGAACCACTTGAAGGGGCGTGTCGTTTCGAGGCGCCTGTAATGGATGGATTGAACGAAAGGAACGAATCATGTCGAAAGTCATTACCTTTGCGCAGCACGGCGGTCCCGAGGTTTTCGAGTACACGGAAATCGGCACGCCCGAACCCGGCGTTAACGAAGTGCGTATTCGTGTGAAGGCCATCGGTCTGAATCGCGCGGAGTCGATGTGGCGGCGCGGCGAGTACGTCGAGCCGGCGAAGCTTCCCGCGCGCGTCGGTTACGAAGCGTCCGGGGTGGTGGATGCCGTTGGCGCGAACGTCACGCACGTGGCCGTGGGCGATAACGTCAGTACGGTGCCTTCGTTTTCGATGAACGATTACGGCGTGTACGGCGAACTCGTGCTGGCGCCCGCGCATGCTGTCGTGAAGAGCCCCGCGTGGCTTTCGCACGAAGACGCGGTGGCAATCTGGAACGTGTTCGTGACGCCCTATGCGGCATTCACGGAAAACGGACGCGTCAAAGCGGGCGATGTCGTGTTGATCCCGGCGGCGTCGAGCGGCGTGGGTATCGGTGCGATTCAGGTGGCGAAGCGTCTGGGCGCGACAGCCGTCGCGCTCACCCGAACGCGTGAGAAACGCGATGCACTTGTCGCGCTAGGCGCCGACCACGTGATCGTCACCGACGAAGAAGATCTGGTCGAAGCGGTGCAGCGCATCACCGAGGGACGCGGCGCGGACCTCGTATTCGATCCTGTCGGCGGCAAGACCTTTGCGCGTCTGATCGACGCGACGCGGCCCGGCGGCACGATCCTGCTCTACGGCGCATTGAGTCCCGACGACACCGTATTGCCCGTGCTGCCGCTACTCTATAAGCGCATCACCGTGCATGGTTACAACCTCTTCTCGACGACCACGGACGCGCAACGTCAGGCCGACGCTGCGGCGTTCATCTTCGACGGGTTGCAGTCGGGCGCGCTCAAGACGGCAATCGCGCGTCGCTTTGCATTCGACCAGATGGCCCAGGCGCATGCGGTGCTGGAACGCAACGAGCACTTTGGGCGCATCGTGGTGTCGGTGTGATACGCGAGTCATCGCCGTCTGTCATTGACTGGAGAATTCAGAATCATGGAAGCGTCACTTAACGTGCCATTGCGCGTCGGCGTGATCGGCGTCGGCAACTGGGCGAAGCACGGTCATTTGCGTGTGCTCGATCTGTTGCCGCAATACACGCTGCAAGCCATTTACAGCCAACGGCACGAAGCCGCTGAAGCCGCGGCGCGCGAATACCGGATCGGGCGCGTGGCTGAGTCGATCGACGCACTTGTCGACAGTCACGACATCGATCTGGTGGTCGTGCTGAACACGGCTGCGCAACATGCGCAGACCGTCAGGCGGGTGATCGCGGCGGGCAAGCATGTGTACTGCGAATGGCCGTTGACGACCACGCTTGCCGAGTCGGAAGAACTGTTGCGACTGGCGGGAGAGCGTGGCGTGCGTCATGTCGTCGGCTTGCAAAGGCGTCTCGCGCCGCATAGCCGTTATGTACGCGATCTGATCCAGCAAGGTTACGTCGGCGAATTGCGTTCCGTGCGCATGCATGTGAGCATGAACTACTTTCAGGCGACGCGGTCACGTGCGCTCGAATGGACTGTGCCGCTGGAGAACTTTTCATCAGTGGTTTCGATTTATGGCGGCCACTTTCTCGACATGCTGTTTTCGGCAACCGGCTGGCCTGTATCTATCGCCGCGCTCACGCCGAACCAGTTTCCGTCGGTGACGATTCGGGAAACAGGCGTTTCGATACCGACATCGACACCCGATCAACTCGTGATTGCCGGCATGTTGGAAGGCAGCGCAGTGGTGTCCGTTCATATCGAAGGCGGCAAGCGCAACGGCTCCGGCGTGCAGATCGACATCACCGGGACGCAAGGCGATTTGCGGATCACGAACGCGTCGGCTTTCGGCGATGTGGGCGACGACTATGCAATCTTCGGCGCGCACGGCGACAAGCAGCCGCTCGAACGGCTCGACGTGCCGGCCCATTATCTGCGCCTGCCGGAATCGGACCTGCCTTCCGCCGTATTGGAACTGGCCGAACTCTATTGGGCTTACGCGCACGACGTGTCGAATGGAACACGAACCGCGCCGACTTTCGCCGATGCAGTCCGTATGCATCATCTTATCGAGAGCGCGCAGAGATCTTTTGTCTCGCGTGAGTTCGCGCAACTGAATGCCACACTGTAATTAACGAATGAAACGGTCGGGCGATGTCGGGCACGAGGCAACATGGTGCGACACGCGTCCGATCAGCCAAGGCGATACACGTTGCTCACCGTGCCCCGGAACAACGCTTCGCGCTCGTCCTGGCTTGCCTGCGCCGTCAATCGCTTGAATGCGTTCCAGCCGTTGCTGTATGGGTACGAGCCCTTGTCGACCGGGAAGTTGCTTTCGAACATGCATCGATTCGCGCCGAACAGTTCGATGCAGGTGTGCATCCACGGTTTCCACGCTTCGGCGAGTTGCGTCGACGACGGCGGCCGCTCACCCTTCTCGAAGTCAAAGCCGTTGATCCGCATCCCCAGTCCGCCGACCTTGACATACACGTTGGGCAGTTGCGCCAGCTTGCGCATGGACTGGGACCAGCTTTCGAACACTTCTTTCCGCTTGTCGTCATAGCTGGCAATCCGCACGACGCCGCCGCAATGATTGATGATGACGGGCAGGTCGGGATTGGCCTTCGCAAGGTCGAACAACTCGGGAAGTTGCGGGAAAAAAAGCCATGCGTCATACGACAGACCGAGCGGCCCCAACTGCGCCACACCCGCGCGGTAGTCGCGGTCGAGCAGCAATCCGCGCGGCGCCGCCGAGACAGGATTCACCAAAGTCTGGTCGGCGTCCCACGTCACGAGATGCCGGACGCCTCTGAACCGGCCCTGTCCCGCCTGGAGATGCGCTTCGAGGACGTCGCGCACCGCCGCACCGCGACGAAGATCCGCATAGCCGACAATGCCTTTTGCGACCTGTGGCTTGCCGCCCTGCGTCGGCGCGGTTGCGGCTGTCACATATTCCACCTCGCCGACCGGCCGCAATGCGTCGGGGCCTGACTGCCGGTAACGGGTGAGCGCCTGCATGTACACGGAAGCCGTGATGTTGTGCCCGGACTGTGCGTCGCGAAGGTACTCGTCAAGCAGGTAGGTCCAGCCCGGGCGATCATAGAAGTGATGATGCGCGTCGATGATCGGCATATCCGGCTCTAGTGCCGTTTCCGTTCCTGAGGCGAGCCATTCGGAACGAACGGGCAGATAGTTGCTGGTCGGATTCATGGGGCGCGTCTCTTCGTTGGCGATTGCATGCGTGGCAAGGACGGGGAGGGCGATCGATGCAGCGGCGGCGCGAAGCAACTGGCGGCGCATCGGCGAATCAATCGTTGCTGTCATCGCGCCTCCCGATTGAAGGCATACAGGGAGAGCGTCAGCATCGTCGTCAAGCCGAGCACGACGGCGAGACCGAACATCCCAGCCGTGTAGGTTCCAAAGCTGTCCTTCAGATAGCCCACCAGATATGGACCTGCGAAGCCGCCAAGTGCGCCGATCGAGTTGATCAGCGCGAGTCCGCCTGCGGCTGCCTGGCCGGACAGGAACCGGGCCGGCAGCGTGTAGAAAATCGTGCGGCCAGCGATCGTACCGATCAATGCCAGCGTGATACCCGTCATCGCGGGCAACAGTTGGTGAAAGTATGTCGAGATACCGAGCGCGACGGCACCGATCAGCAGACCCGCGGCAAGGTTTGCGATATGCCCGCCGCGCCGGTCCACCCGTTTCGCCCACCAGAGCAGTGCGATGGTGGCAAAGAAGTACGGCACGGCAGAAACCCAGCCGGTTTGCGTCACGCTCATGCCGTGCGCTTTGAGCATCTGGGGCAGCCAGATGCCGATGCCGTAGGAGCCCATCGTGAAGCCAAACGAGATCATCGCGAGGAGATAGACACGCACGTCCTTGAGCGCCGCACGGAAATCCTTCTTTTTCTGCGTGGATGAACCTTCGCGATCGAATGCGCTTTGCAGCGCGAGCCGTTCTTCAGGCGAAAGCCATGTGGCATCGGCGGGCTTGTCCGCGAGCATTTTCAGCACCAGGTATCCCAGCACGCATGCCGGCAGACCTTCGATGATGAACATCCATTTCCAGCCTGCCAGACCGAGCAAGCCATCCATGTGAAGCAGCCACGACGATAACGGGCCACCGACGAGTGAAGACAGCGGCGTCGAGACGGTGAACCATGCAAGCACACGCGTGCGGTAGCTGGCGGGGAACCAGACGGCAAGAAAGAATATGACGCCCGGAAAGAAGCCGGCTTCGCCGATTCCGAGCAGCAGACGGATCACGTAGAAACTGGTCGGTCCGGCAGCGAGCGCCGTGGCTGCCGCCAACAGCCCCCACGTGATCATGATGCGTGCCAGCCAGCGCCGCGCGCCGAAGCGGTATAGCGCCAGATTGCTGGGCACCTCGCAGATGCAATAGCCGGCAAACATGATCCCGGCTCCCCAGCCGAACTGCGTTGCAGTCAGCCCAAGGTCGCGGTTCATCGTCAGCGCCGCAAAGCCGACGCTCGTACGATCCAGATAGTTGAAAAAGTAAGCGAGTGCGAGCAGCGGAATAAAGCGCCACGCCGCTTTTCTGACCGCCTGCTGTTCGAGGCTGGCGGGGGTGTCAGCCGTCATGCTCGAGGAAAGGGATGTCATTGTCGTCTCCAGACAATTCACTGGCCGGGCCTGGCCGCAAGGCGGCCGGCGCGGTGCTGTGTTTCTGTGCGATGGGTCCAGCGTCAGGCGCTGGCAAGCTCATTGGGCGAAGGACTCGACGCATCGCCCGACGGGCGGTGCTGGCATCTAACGACACCGGCCTCGACCAGTTGTCTGAGTTCGTCGTCGGTATAGCCGAGCTGCGACAGCAGCGTCTGCGTGTCCTGTCCGAGCGCGGGCGGCGCTGCGCGAAGCCGCAACCGCTCGCCCGCTAACGTCAGTGGGAGCAATGCAGTGCGCGTTGAGACCGGTTCACCCGCGCCGCTTGCATCGGGCGGCAACGTCACGTCGGCGAGCCCGCCCGTCGCGAGCAGATGCGGATCGTCGAACAGGTCTTGCGGCCTGGTAATCGGTGCATAAGGCAAGCCGATGCGCTCGAAGATGGCGCTGATTTCCGCCGCGCTGAACGCCTCCATGTGCTGGCGCAAGCGCGGCAGCAACCAGTCGCGGGCGCGGACACGCTGGTTGTTGGTGGCAATCCGTTCGTCCGATTTCAATTCCGCAAGACCAAAGGCGTCGCAGAACAACGCCCATTGCGTGTCCGACACGACCGCCAGAAAAATCTGCTCGCCGTTCCGGACGGAAAAGACGTCGTACACAGCCCAGGCGGATATACGGCTCGGCATCGGCGACGCAGCCTGACCCGTCACCGCGTACTGCATCATGTGCTGCGCGACGAGGAACACGTTGTTTTCGAACAGGGCACTCTGGACTTCCTGTCCCCTGCCTGTGCGCTCACGCTGCGCGAGTGCCGCCATCGCACCGATAGCGCCGAACATGCCGCCCATGATGTCGTTGACGCTGGTGCCGGCACGCAGCGGCCGTCCCTCGGGTCCCGTCATGTACGCAAGGCCACCCATCATTTGCACGACTTCGTCGAGCGCGGTCCGATGGTCGTATGGACCGGGAAGAAAGCCCTTGTGCGAGACATAGATCAAACGGGGATTGAGCTTGGACAGCGCTGCGTATCCGAGCCCGAGCTTGTCCATCGTGCCGCTCTTGAAGTTCTCGCTGAAGATGTCGGCGCTCGCGAGCAGTTTGTGGACGATTTCAATCCCGCGAGGATCTTTTACGTCCACGGCAATGCTTTTCTTGTTCCGGTTGAAGGTGCTGAAAAAGCCTGCCCCTGATCCACGCAGCGAACGTGTGCTGTCGCCTGTAATCGGCTCGACCTTGATCACTTCCGCGCCAAGGTCCGCCAGCACCATGCCGCAGGTCGGTCCCATCACCATGTGCGTCATTTCGATCACACGCACGCCGCTGTAGGGCAGGGATTGATTCGATTGGATGGCACTCATTGCGCGACTCCCAGCAAACATCCTTCCGGTTGCGGCGCGCTCGGCGCGCGTCCATCTGCGTAGCTGAATCCTTTCGGCAATCCCGCGTCCTGAAGGTGCCCGTACAACGCTTCGCCCGGCAGTGCTTCCGCGAGAATGGCGCGGGCAGCGACGAGCGCGTCAATGTCGATGCCCGTGTCATAGCCCATCGCTTCGAGCAGGAAGGCAAGGTCTTCCGTGACGATGTTGCCGGTCGCGCCCGGCGCGTAGGGACAGCCGCCCAGACCCGCCTGGCTCGCGTCAATGGTTGTCACGCCTGCATCGAGCGCAGCGACGACGTTCGCCAGTCCCTGGCCGCGAGTGTTGTGGAAGTGGGCGCCGCCTGCCCGGATGCCAAGTTCGGTCTGCAAGCGCCGGAACAAACGGCGGACTTGCGCGGGATTTGCATAGCCGCTGGTATCGGACAGGCCCACTTCGTCCACACCGCACGCGGCCATCGAGAGACACATCCGCATTGTCTGGTCGTCGCTCACCGCGCCCGCGATCGTGCAACCGAATGCCACAGATACGCCCGCTTCGATCTGCACACCGGGGAACTGCGCGTCGCGCAAGGCGACGATCTCACGCACCTCGTCGATCATCTGTGCGGTCGTCTTGCGAATGTTGGCCATCGAATGCTCGTCGGTCACCGAAACAGGCAACGTGACCTTGTGCACGCCGGCTTCGAAGGCGCGTTGCGATCCATGAAGATTGGGCGCAAGCACGGCGACGTGTAGGCCGGGGATCGTCAGCGCATGAGCGACGACTTCGTGAATGTCGGCCATCTGCGGAAGCAGTTTTGGCGGCACAAAAGAGCCAACCTCGATCTCCTTCAGCCCCGCGGCGGCCAGCGCGGAAATCCAGCGAAGCTTCGCAGCCGTCGGCATCACGCGCCTGATGTTCTGGAGCCCGTCGCGCGGGCCCACTTCACTGATGAGGACCGAGGGAGCGGGGGAAGTGTTCATGGCTAAGTCCTTTCGGTGGTTCTATTCAACGGAATGATGTTCTATTGAACAGAACTATAGAAGCAGAAACAGGACAATTTAAGGTGGGTAAACCCGAGATCTGGCCGATTTATGAAACTTGCGTTCTGCGTGACAGAACGCTACAGTCGATGCAACGTAGAGACCTGATAAGGAAACAGCCGTGCCCAGCGAAATGCAGGAAACGTCACCGTCGGAGACCGTCGCCTCAAGCGATGGGTCGAGCGGAGTGGCGGTACTCGATCGCGCGTTCGCGATACTCAACGCCTTTGGGCCGACGGATGACCGGTTGTCGCTCGCGGAGCTTTCGCGTCGCACGGATCTGTACAAGAGCACGGTACTGCGTCTGCTGGGTGCGCTGGAGCATGGCGGATTCATCCGCCGACTGAGCGACGGACAGTATGCGATTGGGCCGCAGCCATTGCGCCTGGCGGCGCTGTACCAGCGCTCGTTTCAGGTGGGACCGGTTATCGAGCCGATTCTTCAGCAACTGAGTCGGGACCTCGGGGAGACTGCATCGTTGTATGTGCGGCAGGGTGACCGGAGACTGGTGCTGTTCCGCGTCGAACCGGCGCGCGCGGTGCGCGTGTCGATTCGCGTCGGCGAGGAGTTTCCGATCGACAAGGGTGCGTCGGGGAAAGTTCTGCTGGCGTTCACGGACACGCACGATTCACGTTGGGACGAGGTGCGCGAGCGGTTGTGGGCTGTCTCGCATGGGGAGCGCGATCCTGAGACGGCGTCGGTGTCGGTCCCGGTGTTTGGGGCATCGGGGGAGTTGGTGGGGGCGCTGGCGTTGTCGGGGCCTAAAGCGCGCTTTGATATGGCGTCGACCATCACGGGTGCGCTGATTGCCTTGCTCGAATGCGCAAAGCGCGCGACGGCGGCGCTAGGAGGTGAGGGCGGCCGGTATGATGCGACGATCGAGAAAACGGCTCGGGAGGGGTTTTTGTAGGGGGGGAATTCGTGGCGCGGCCGGTTTGGATTTTGCTTTTGCTTTTGCTTTTGCTTTTGCTTTTGTTTTTGTTTTTGCTTTCGCTTTAGCTTTTGCTTTCGCTGGCATCCGCGAATTGTTAGCGTGCTTCACGCGTCGCCCCTGTGCGGGGCGGCACCTACTTTTCTTTGCCGCCGCAAAGAAAAGTAGGCAAAAGAAAGCGGCTCACACCGCCAGTGCTTGACGTTTGTCCACGGGCCCCCAACGGCCCCACGCTTCACACTGCAGCATATCTATTGCGTGCGTTGCCAACGCTCTGAATGAGCGCCTCACCCGCTGCACACACCCGTGTTTCAGCACGCCACGCCAGAAATTCCACCGCCGCCCGGGTGGCAAACTGTGTGTAGGTTGTCGCGTCGTATAGGTTACCGCTCTTAACGAGTGGGGCGCGTGCGTTGTCGGTCCGGAGTGAGACGTGCGAGGCACTACGGCCTACACACAGGTTGCCACCTGGGCGGCATATGTCATTCGCTGCCGCTTGCTCTTGTACGGGCGCATGAAGTGGGTGATGCGATGGTTCAACGCGCTGGCAACGGGTAAGGAATAGCGCGCTACCGTGCGAAGCGTGGGGACGTTGGGTGCCCGTGGGCAAAGGTCAAGAATTGGCGGTGTGAGCCGCTTTCTTTTGCCTACTTTTCTTTGCGGCGGCAAAGAAAAGTAGGTGCTGCCCCGCACAGGGGCGACGCTGAGCCTGTCCGCATTTTTGTGGGCGAGGCGGTTAAAGGAATCGTTAGCCGCGCGCCTGCGTAAATCGATCGCCAAACAGAATAGCAAACTGGTTCATGGCTGACTTCCAGTCGAAGGCTGAGCGCACGTTTTTGGCCAGGACGTTGCGCAATGCCAGCCAGAGTAGCTTGATTGCAGCCTCGTCATTGGGGAAGTGACCGCGGGTCTTGATGATCTTGCGCAACTGCATGTTCAGACTCTCAATGGCGTTCGTGGTGTACACGACCCGCCGGATCTCGGGTGGAAACACGAAGAACGGCGTGACGTGCTCCCAGGCGCGCTGCCAGGACTGCACGATAGTCGGGTATTTCGCGCCCCATGGCCCATCAGCAAAGGCCTGCAGAGCCTGCTTCGCTGCCTCTTCGCTGGCAGCTGCGTAGATCGGACGCAGCGCCTGGGCGACAGCCTTGCGGTCCTTCCAGCCAGCGTATTCCAGGCTGTTGCGGATCAGATGCACGATGCAGGTCTGCACCGCCGTCTTCGGGTAAGCTGCGCCGATCGCGTCGGTCAGCCCCTTCAGGCCGTCAACGACCGCAATCAGGATGTCCTGGCAGCCGCGGGTCTTGAGTTCGTTGAACACCTTGAGCCAGAACTTCGCGCCCTCGGTCTGCTCAATCCACAGGCCCAGCACATCGCGCTGGCCGTCCGCCTGAATGCCCAGAGCCAGATACACCGCCTTGTTGCTGACCACACCGTCATCGCGGATCTTGACCCGCAACGCGTCGAAGAAGACCACCGGATACATCGTCTCGAGCGGACGGTTCTGCCAGGCCAGCGTTTCGGCCATCACCTCGTCGGTGACCGAGCTGATGAAATCGGGCGACACCTCGGTGCCGTAGCTCTCGGCCAGAAAGGCCTGGATCTCGCGCACGCTCATGCCACGCGCGTACATCGCGATGATGCGCTCGTCAAAGCCGGTGAAGCGGCGTTCGTGTTTGGGGATCAGGATCGGCTCGAAGCTGCCGTCGCGGTCGCGCGGCAACTCGACCCGGACGACGCCACGATCGGTGATGACCGTCTTGCGGCTGGCGCCGTTGCGCTCGTTGGCCTGGCCAGCGGGTTTGGATTCGCCCGGTGGATACCCCAGATGCAGATTCATCTCCGCACCCATCGCGCGTTCGATAATCGCCTTGTTAAACGCCAGCATCAGATCCTGCACCTCGGTCGGCGTCATCGGCCCCTTGACCAGCTCGTCCAGCAGTGCTTTGGGCAGTTCAGGCAGCGGCCCTCGGGCCGCTGCCTGAGACGCCACCGTGCGTTTCTTCTTCATTGGCATATCCATGACTTTTACCTCTCATGATATGCCTCGCCCACAAAATGACGGATAGGCCCGCGACGCTTGAAGCACGCTAACGTAACGCGGATGCCAGCGCAAACCCAAAGCAAAACCCAAAGCAAACCCAAAGCAAACCCAAAGCAAAACCCAAAGCAAACCCACAGCGCCCGAACCGGCTACTTCCTCAACTCCCCCGGCCCCTTCCCCGTCCAGCGCTTCAATGCGCGCCGAAAATTCGCTGCATCGCTAAAACCCAGAAGCATCGCGACATCCTCGGTACTCATCTTCGTCGATTGCAAATACTCCAGCGCGAGCGAGCAACGCACATCATCGACAATCGCAACGAACGACGTTCCTTCCGCTTCGAGATGCCGCCGCAAGGTACGGCTCGTCATATTGAGCCGCGTGGCCACTTCTTCCATGCCGGGAAAAACGCCTGGCGTGCTCATCAGCACCTGATAAACCTCGCCCGCCGTTCCCACTGAAGTCTTGGCCTGCCCGATCAAACGATCGCACGTGTCCTGCAGCAGCGTCGCCGTCAGCCTGTGCGCAAGCTGCGGCTTCTGGTTCAGTATCGCGCTGTCGTAAACAAGCTCGCACTGCGGCGCGTCGAAAAAACACGGGCACCCCAGATACTGCGGATAGAGATCGGCATGCGCGGGCGCCGGATACGAAAAGGACGCCTCGAGCGGCGGACAGCTATGACCCGCGACATCCTGCAGATGCGTGACGTGCTGCGTGAATTGCTGCTCGATGATGAACTCGCGCAACTCGCGCGATGGGCTCGACACGAACGCATCGGGAAACGACCACACGGCTTGATCCGGATACTCGGTCCAATCGATTGTCACCGTCGGCGTTGCAAGCCGATGATATTTGACGCCAAGCCGGAAGTAATCGCGCAACGACAGACACGACATCAGCGCATAGCCATACATGCCATACGCGGACAGATGCAGCCGCGCGCCGGTCTTGAACGGCGTAGCCGGATCGGTCGACAGCAGCACCGCGTTGCGGGCCACGATCGCATATTGACGGACCGATGTCATCACCGACGCGTCGTTGAGCTGATCGACGCTCAGACCGCTGCCCTTCAGGCTATCTTCGGGCGCAATGCCTTGCTCCGCGAGCACGTCGACCAGTGCGGCGATTTTGTACGGCGCGTAAATGCGCTCGTTGATAAGAGGGCGAGTCGATGCCAAGAATGCTTCACAGAATGTCCTTCGAAGACATCCTTGTGTCCGTAAATGACCTTACGGGCGCCATCGTATCCCACTATTATCGGTATCACAAGCGCTGCGTCCCCGGACCGCCGGCGCGTCGGTACAACCACGGAGACAGCGTGCGCCGCGTCCTTTTACTGCGCAGGGACGAAGCGCCGCGCACGCCGAACAGATCAGGATTTCCCAATGAGCGACACCAGCCGCAAGGTCATCATTTCGTGTGCGATCACGGGCGCAACTCACGTGCCGTCGATGTCCGAACATCTCCCCATCACGCCCGCGCAAATCCGGGACCAGGCCATCGAAGCGGCTGAAGCCGGGGCCGCGATCATTCATCTGCACGCACGCGATCCCAATGACGGCCGCCCCACGCCGAGCCCGGAGATCTTCAAGGCCTTCGTGCCCGCAATCGCCGAAGCGACCGACGCCGTCATCAACATCACGACAGGCGGCAGCACGCGCATGACGCTCGAAGAACGTCTCGCGTATCCGCGACTCGCAAAGCCCGAAATGTGCTCGTTGAACATGGGCTCGATGAACTTCTCGATTCATCCCGTCGCGGCAAAGATTGCGTCGTGGCGTTACGGCTGGGAAAAGGATTACGTCGAAGGCATGGAAGACATGATCTTCCGCAATACCTTCAAGGACATTCGCAACATTCTTCTGGAGTTGGGAGACAACGGCACGCGCTTCGAATTCGAGTGCTATGACGTGGGGCATCTGTACAACCTTGCGCATTTCGTCGAACAAGGGCTTGTCAAGCCGCCGTTCTTCATTCAATCGGTGTTCGGCATTCTGGGCGGTTTGGGCACGGACCCGGAAAACATGGTCGTGATGCGCTCGACGGCGGACCGGCTGTTCGGCCGCGAGAACTATCAGTTCTCCGTTCTCGGCGCGGGCCGTCACCAGATGCCGCTCGTCACCATGAGCGCGATCCTGGGCGGTAACGTTCGCGTGGGCCTCGAAGACAGCGTGTATTTGTCGAAGGGTGTGAAGGCGGAGACGAACGCGCAACAGGTCCGTAAAATCCGCCGCATTCTCGAAGAACTGTCGTTCGAGATCGCCACGCCCGCGGACGCGCGCAAGATGCTGGGACTCAAAGGCGCCGACAAGGTAACGCTCTAGAGCGAAGCCAATAAAAAAGCAGAGATACAGGAGACACGTCATGGACACTACTTCCATTGACCATCGCGTTGAACAGCTGCATCGCATTGCCACGCACAAGGCCATGCTCAGGCTGATCCCGCTGATGTGCGCGATCTACTTCATGTCTTTTCTCGATCGCACGAATGTTGCCCTCGCGAAGATTCAGCTCGCGGCCGATGTCGGCATCAGCGCCGCCGCATATGGATTCGGCTCGGGCATATTCTTTCTCGGCTATGCGTTGCTCGAAGTACCGAGCAATCTGGCGGCACATCGCGTCGGTCCGCGACGCTGGATCGCGCGCATTGCAGTGACGTGGGGCATTCTATCGACGGCGATGATGTTCGTGCAGGGCACCACGTCGTTCTATGTATTGCGCGTTCTGCTGGGCATCGCGGAGGCAGGGCTGTTTCCCGCGCTGATGTATATGGTGACGCTGTGGTTCGCGCCGCATGACCGGCCCGTCGTGGTCGGCTGGATCTACATTGCCCCCGCGCTCGCGTTGATGCTCGGCAGTCCGCTCGGCGGCGCGCTGATGCAACTGGATGGTTTCGGCGGGCTGCACGGCTGGCAATGGATGTTCATGATCGAAGGCATTCCGAGCGTGATCGTCGGCATCGTGCTGTTCTTTGCAATGCCGGAGCGGCCGCGAGACGCGCGGTGGCTGTCGGCGGCCGAGCGCGACGTGCTCGAAACGCATGCTGTGATCGACGCGCATGGCCGCGCAGAGTACTCGTCCGCAAACTGGATTGCCGCGCTCAAACGGCCCACCACCGTGCTGATCGGCCTGATTTATTTTTTGAATCAGGTGGCGTTCGTGGGGCTGTACTTTTTCGCGCCCGCCATCGTTCACCAGATGCATGTCGATTCGCCGCTTCTGATCGGTTTTCTGGCCGCAAGCGTCGGGCTCGGCTTTCTGCTTGGCGTGCTGGTTCTGCCGCGCATCCATCGGCGCGTGAACAGTGATTGCGTGTTTCTAGGCGTGCTCACGGCGGGACTTGTCGTCGGCGCATGCGTTTATCTCGCGGTGACGACGCCCGCTGCACGCATCTGCCTGCTGACAGTGACTGCATTTTTTGGCGGCGGCGTGTTGCCGTCGTATTGGGCGATTGCGATGAAGCGCCTGCAAGGCATTCAGGCCGCTGCGGGTCTGGCGTTCATCAACACGATTGGTCTGATCGGCGGGTTTGTCGGACCGTACCTGTTCGGAATGGCCGAAACGTCTTCGGGCCGAAGCGATGCCGGTTTCTCGGTGATTCTGGTCGCCGCGGTACTCGGCCTCGCACTGGTGCCGCTGCTGGCGAAAGCGATCCGCGGCGAGGCTCGTGTAGAGTCGTTGCGCGAGCCGGCCGCACAGATGAAGCCATAGTCGGGTTTGCGTTTTCTGGAAGGAATAAACCAACAATGAAGTTGAACGGAAAAGTTGCGATCATTACGGGCGCGGGGCAGGGAATCGGTGCAGCCACCGCATTGAAGTTTGCGCGCGAAAACGCCGTCGTCATCGCCTGCGACATGAATCTGGATGCTGTCGAAACGGTCGCGCATCTGTGCCGTGAAGCGGGCGCGAAGGCGGAAGCGTTTGCCGTCGATGTCACGCAACGTGCGCAAGTCGATCAGATGGTCGCCAGCGTGCGCGATACCTATGGCCGCATCGACGTGGTCGTGAACAATGCAGGCATCACACGCGATGCGCGCTTGCAGAAGATGACGTTGCAGCAATTCGAAGATGTAATCGACGTCAACCTTCGCGGTGTATTTCATACCGCCCAGGCAGTCGTCGATTCGATGATCGAGCAAGGTTCCGGTGTCATCCTGAACGCAAGCTCTGTCGTGGGCATTTACGGCAACTACGGGCAGACGAACTATGCCGCGGCCAAGTTCGGCGTGATCGGCTTCACCAAGACCTGGAGCCGCGAACTGGGTCCGAAGGGTATCCGTGTCAACGCGGTTGCACCCGGTTTCATCGACACACCTATTCTCAGAACCATTCCTGAAGACGTGCTCGCGAAGATGCGCGAAGACGTGCCGCTGCGCCGGCTCGGCAAGCCTGAGGAAATCGCGAATATCTACGCGTTTCTGGCAAGCGACGAGGCAAGCTATATCAACGGCGCAGTGATCGAGGCGACAGGCGGATTGACCTTGTGATCCGTTTGCAAACAGTGAAGAGGTAGCGGCATGAATATCATTGACCTGTTGAAACCGCGCGCCGGGCTGCGGGTATTCGTATCGGCGGGGGCGGCGGGAATTGGCGCGGCAATCGCCGAAGCATTTCTGCAGGCGCAGGCAAAGGTCTATATCTGCGACGTGAATGCGACAGCTGTCGCCGACGCCAGATCGCGCCTGCCGGACCTTCACGCGGGTATCGCCGACGTGTCGGACCGGGCGCAGGTCGATGCCATCATCGACGATGCGCGGCAGAAGCTCGGCGGGCTCGATGTGCTCATCAACAACGCGGGCATAGCGGGGCCGACGGGCGCGGTCGAAGATCTCGATCCTGCGCAATGGGAAAGCACGGTGTCCACCAACCTCAATAGCCAGTTCTATTTTCTGCGCAAGGCGGTGCCCGTTCTGAAAGAGACGTCTGACTGCGCGAGCATCATCGCCATGTCTTCGGTGGCGGGACGTCTCGGCTATCCGTTTCGCACGCCGTATGCATCGACTAAATGGGCGATCGTGGGATTGGTCAAATCGTTGGCGGCCGAACTGGGCCCGAGCAATATTCGTGTGAACGCGATTCTGCCGGGCGTCGTGGAAGGCGAGCGGATGAGCAAGGTGATCGCCGCGCGCGCCGACGCGCTCGGTATTTCGTTCGACGCGATGCGCGACGAGTACCTGAAGAAGATTTCGTTGCGCCGGATGGTCACGGTCGATGATATTGCCGCTATGGCCTTGTTCCTTGCATCGCCGGCTGGCGGCAATATCACCGGGCAGGCCATTAGTGTCGACGGCAATGTCGAGTACCTGTGAGGCCGACACTCTGCCCGTGTAAAGTTCCCGCCACTGTCATCACCGTTGCGGCGCCGTGTCGATCTTGCACGGGCCGCGCTAGCCGTCCGTCGATCGGCTGACGGTCTCCCAGGCGTCGATTTCACCGCCGATGGCCGAGAGCTTCTCGCGCACGAGACCCAGCGCATCACTGCCTAGCAGCAGATGCGCCGGCGGATTGTCGCTATCCATCACCGACAGCATCGCGCGCGCCGCCTTCACGGGGTCGCCCAGCTGCTTGCCGCTTTTTTCCTCGCGCGCTTTTCTGATCGGATCGAAGATCGGATCATAGTCCGGGATCGAACGGGGCGTCCGGATCATCGACCGGCCGGCCCAATCGGTCCGGAACGATCCCGGCGCAACGGCGGTGACGAAGATGCCCAGGGCACGGACTTCCTTCCCGAGCGCCTCGGAGATGCCTTCCAGCGCGAACTTGCTTCCGCAATAGTAGGTAATGCCCGGCATCGTGATGTGGCCGCCCATCGACGTGATGTTGAGAATATGGCCGCGCCGCCTTTTGCGCATGCCCGGGATCACGGCTTTCATCATCGCGACGGCGCCGAATACATTGACGTCGAACTGCCGGCGCATCTCGCTCAGCGGCGATTCTTCCATCACGCCTTCGTGACCATACCCGGCGTTGTTAACGAGCACGTCGATCGGCCCGGACGTTGCTTCGATGTCGGCGACGACGCCCTCGATAGCATCAAAGTCGGTCACATCGAGCACACGCCCCACGGATCGACCTGGCGCCAGTGCTTCGAATGCATTCCTGGCCTGTTCGCTTCGGACAGTACCGATCACGCGGTGACCTGCGGCAAGCGCTTCTTCGGCCAGCGCGCGTCCGAAGCCGCTGCTGACGCCGGTAATGAGAAGGGTTTTGACGGATGACATGCGTACCTCGTAAAAGAAGAGAGACCGACTGCATAATATTCTTTCTCACTTGTACGATTCAGGTCTTATAGTCTCGACTTATTGCCTATTCCTATGACAGTGGTGAAGCATGGTGAGAAAGGTCGACGGGCTGCAAACCATGATTGCGTTGTTGAAAGCACTCGCGCCCAACGAGGGATACAACCTCACGGCGTTGCCGGACGTGCGAATTCTCCGTTCGGATCGCGCGTTGTCCCGCACGCCCGTTCTCTATGATCCCGGCATCGTGATTGTTTGCCAGGGAACCAAGCGGGGCTATTTCGGCGATCAGGTCTACGTGTACGACGAGCAGCAGTATCTCGCTGTCGCCGTACCGGTGCCGTTCACGATGGAAACCGACGCTACGCCGCAACGCCCGCTTCTGGCCATCTACCTGCATCTGGACTTCGCCGTGGCGGCCGAACTCATGCTGGAGATCGACCGTCATCATGCACCCGTTCAGGCGTGTGCGCCGCAAAGCATGATGTCCAGTCCGATGGACCCCGCACTTCGAATCACCGTGTTGCGGTTTCTGGAAGCGATGAGCCGGCCGCTCGACGCGTCCATCCTCGGTCCGGCGCTGAAGCGGGAATTGTATTTCCGCGTGCTGACGGGCGCGCAAGGCAGCGCGATGCGCGCGGCTTTGGCGATGCAAGGGCAGTTCGGCAAGATCGGCAAGGCGTTGCGCCGCATCCACGCGACCTATGCGCAGCCGCTCGACGTCTCACAGCTTGCGAGCGATGCGGGTATGAGCGTGCCGACGTTTCACAGCCACTTCAAGTCGATTACGCAAACATCGCCTATGCAATATGTGAAATCGGCGCGCTTGCACCAGGCTCGACTGTTGATGCTGCGTCAGGGCATCACCGCCGAAGCAGCGTGTCACGCGGTGGGCTACACGAGCGCGTCGCAGTTCAATCGCGAATTCAAGCGGCTATTCGGGGCGACGCCTGCAGCGGAGACGAAGCGCATGCGTGAGACGTTTTCGATGCCGCCGGCGTTTGCCGATTCCGATTACGTGTCGTCGCACTGACGTATTCGAAAAAACGACCGCAGCCTTCCGGCTGCGGTCGTTCGATCATGCCACTATGGCTCGATTGGAATTCGAGCTGTTATCCGAGCCACGTCTTGATACTGGCGGCCATTGTGTCGGTCGAGATGCCGTAGCGGTCGTGCAGCGTCGGCAATGCGCCGGCGGCGAGGAACTCGTCGGGCAGCGCAATCTGGCGGAACGGCGGCGTCACCCCCGCGCCGAGCAGCGTGCGTGCCACTGCTTCACCCAGACCGCCGATCACCGTATGGTTCTCCGCGACGATCACCATGCGTCCCGTACGCTTCGCTTCGCGCAGGATGGCGGCTGTATCGAGCGGCTTGATGGTCGGCACGTGCAGCACGCCGACGCCGATATTGTCCGCTTCCAGTGCCTTGGCGACTTCGAGGGATCGCATTGTCATGATGCCCGACGAGATCAGCAGCACGTCGTTGCCGTCGCGCAGCAGCTTCGCCTTGCCGAGTTCGAACGTGTAATCGTATTCGTCGAGCACGGCGGGCACGTTGCCACGCAACAGGCGCGCATAGACGGGGCCCGGGTGCGCAGCGATGGCGGGCACCATCTGCTCGATATCGAGCGCGTCGCATGGATCGATCACCGTCATGTTCGGCATTGCGCGCATCAGCGCAAGGTCCTCGGCGGCCTGGTGGCTCGGGCCATAGCCCGTCGTGAGACCGGGCAGCGCGGCGACGATCTTCACGTCGAGGTTGTCTTCGGCGATCGTCTGATGGATGAAGTCGTACGCACGGCGCGTGGCGAACACGGCGTAGGTCGTCACGAACGGCTGCGCGCCTTCATGCGCGAAGCCGGCGGCGGCGCCCATGAGCAACTGCTCGGCCATGCCCATCTGATAGTAGCGGTCAGGAAACGCCTTGCCGAAGATGTGCAGGTCGGTGTACTTGCCGAGATCGGCTGTCATACCAATCACGTTGCTCTTCGTGCGTGCGAGTTCGGCGAGTGCATGGCCGAACGGCGCGGAACGCGTGAGCTGGCCTTCGCCCGCGATCGAAGCAATCATCGCCGATGTCTTCAGGCGCGGCTTCTTCATAAGGGTGCTCATGCTTGCCTCCCGGCTTCGAGTGCTTCGAGCGCGAGTTGCCACTCGTGCGCATCGACGCGAATGAAATGGTTCTTCTCGCGTTCTTCGAGGAACGGCACGCCGCAGCCCATCTTCGTATCGCAGACGATGATGCGCGGCTGCGGCTTGTCGTGAGTGCGAGCGTTGTCGAATGCCTGCGTGACGGCGTCGATGTCGTTACCGTTCACGCGCTGCGTGTACCAGCCGAATGCCTCCAGCTTTTCGACGAGCGGCTCGAAGGCCATGATCTGCGTCGACGGGCCGTCTGCCTGCTGGTTGTTCACGTCGACGATCGCGATCAGGTTGTCGAGCTTCCAGTGCGCGGCGGACATGAGGCCTTCCCAGATCGAGCCTTCGTCGAGTTCGCCGTCGGAGAAGAGCGTGTAGACGAATGCGTCCGAGTGCTTGCGCTTCAGTCCCAAACAGCGGCCGACGGCAATCGTCAGACCGTGGCCGAGCGAGCCGCCCGACATCTCCATGCCGGGCGTGTAGCTCGCCATGCCCGACATCGGCAGACGGCTGTCATCGCTGCCGTAGGTTTCGAGTTCGTCGGCGGGCAGGATGCCGGCTTCGAAGAGCGCGGCGTACAACGCAATCGCGTAGTGACCGTTCGACAGCAGGAAGCGGTCGCGGCCTTCCCATTCGGGATCTTCGGGGCGGTAGCGCATGGCGCCGAAGTAGGCGACGGCGAGCGCGTCGGCAATGTCGAGCGCCTGGCCGATATAGCCCTGGCCTTGTACTTCCCCCATCAGCAGCGCGTTTCGACGAATGCGGTAGGCTCGCTCGGCGAGCGTGACCGTATCGTTGACGGTTTCAGTGTCCATCGATGTCTCCAGTGTTCAAACGAAAAGGTGGCTAAGCGAATTAGCGGTTGACGGATCGGGCCGGTACCAGAAAAACGAGTGCTGCGCCAAACGTGATCGCGACAGAGATGAAGATCAGCCCGGCCGTGGACTTGCCCGTCAGATCGTTCAGCCAGCCGACGATCGCCGGGGAGAAGAAGCCCGCCAGGTTGGCGAAGCAGTTCACGGCGGCGATGCCCGCTGCCGCCGACATGCCGCCCAGCAAAGCTGTGGGCAGCGACCAGAATTGCGACGACGACGCGAGAATGCCGGCAGCCGCAATGCTCAGACAGACAATCGACGCCGCCACGCTGCCGAGCATCGGCAAGGTCGCAAAGCCCGCAGCGGCGATCAGCATCGGAATGGCGAGGTGAAAGCGGCGCTCGCGCCGGCGGTCCGCGCTCATGCCGATCAGCGGCAACGCGATGATTGCGCACAGATACGGAATGGCCGTGAACACGCCCACCCACAGCGGATCGGCAACGCCTGACTTGCGGATGATGGTCGGCAGCCAGAAGGTCAGGCCGTATTGCCCCAGCACGACGCAAAAGTAGATGGAGGCCATCAGCCACAGGCGGCGGTCGCCGATGAACGCGCGGATCGACACGTGTGCGGTCTTATGTTCGGCGTCGGCGGCGACGTTGCGGGCGAGCAGCGCCTTTTCGGAGTCGGTGAGCCACTTCGCCTGCTTGATGCCGTCGTCGAGATACAGCAGGATCGCGAAGCCGAGTACGAGCGACGGCAACGCTTCGAGCAGGAACAGCCACTTCCAGCCGGCCATCGACATCGCGCCTTGCAGCGAATGCATGATCCAGCCCGACAGCGGACCGCCGACCATGCCTGCCAGCGGAATCGCCATGAAGAACAGCGATAGCGCCTTCGCGCGACGCTCGGACGGAAACCAGTAAGTCAGATAGAGAATCACGCCGGGCGCAAAGCCCGCCTCGGCGACGCCGAGCAAAAACCGCAGCACGTAGAAGGCCGTCGGCGACTTGACGAACACGAAGCTCGCCGAGATGACGGCCCACGTCAGCATGATGCGCGCAAGCCAACGGCGCGCGCCGACGCGATGCAAGATCACGTTGCTCGGCACTTCGAAAAGAAAGTACCCAAGAAAGAAAATGCCCGCGCCCATGCCATAGACGGTTTCGCTGAAACGAAGATCGCTGAGCATCTGCAGCTTCGCAAAGCCGACGTTGACCCGGTCCAGGTAGGCGCCGAGATAGCACAGCATCAGAAAGGGGATCAGCCGGCGGCTGACCTTTGCGTACGTCTTCGCTTCGAAGGTCTGCGAATCGTTGCGCGGCAGTACATCACCCGTAACCGGTGACGCGGTGTACTTCGCTTTCATGGAATGTCTCCTGCCATGTTTGCCCCGGGTTTGCCCAGGTGCGTCGATTGCACCGCCTGCTGGCGGCGGCGCGGCTCTCAGTGGATCAGCATCCCGCCATTGACGTCGAGCGTGACGCCCGTCAGATAGCTCGACAGATCGCTCAGAAGGAACAGGCACGCGTTGGCGACATCGGCGGCGTCGCCGAGCCGGCCCAGCGGAATGCCCTTGATGATGTCTTCGCGCATCGCGGGCGTCAGCTTGTCGCCCGTGATGTCGGTCTGGATCAGGCCCGGCGTGATCGAATTGATGCGAATGCGGTTCGGGCCGAATTCGCGCGCCATCGCTTTCGCGAGACCCAGCACACCCGCTTTCGCCGCGCTGTAGTGCGGGCCGCCGAAGATCCCGCCGCCGCGCTGCGCGGACACCGACGACATGCAGACGATGCTGCCGCCGTGCTGTTCCTGCATGGCGGGAATCACCGCTTGCGACATGTACAGCGTGCCGCGCAGATTCACGTCGACGATCGCGTCGAAGTCCTTGCCCGCGATGTCCATCGTGCGAACCGGCTGTGTGATGCCCGCGTTGTTCACGAGTCCGTCAATGCGGCCATAGCGTTCGAGCGTGGTGCGCGCGGCGGCAACGCACGCGTCCTTGCTGGTGACGTCGCAGGCAAGGCCGAGGTGTCCGGCGCCGAGGTCGGCGGCGGCGGATGCCGCGTCTTCCTTGCGCAGATCGAGGATCACGACGCGCGCGCCCTGCGCGGCGAGTGCGTTGGCCGTCGCCCTGCCGATGCCGCGCGGCGAGGCCGCGCCAGTCACGATGACGATCCTGTTCTCGAGCAACATGGGTTGTCTCCTGTGTGTTGATGTGTGCCCCGAGTGTCGGCTGACGGGGCGCGCGCATCAACGCGGAAACGCTCAACAATGGCTGAGAAAAATTCAGGTGAGGGCCGCCGGCGGAATGGACGGCGCTTCGTTGCAGCGCAATAAAACCCTGCAGCTGCGCTGCGGCGCTGGATCTACGACTGGCGCGAAGGCTCGGCAGCGGCCTCGCGCTCGATCCATGCGAGAAAGCGCGCCACGCGTGGCAGCTCCGCATTTTGCGCCGGATAGACGAGGTGATGCGCGCCGACTTCGACGGCATGGCTGTCGTCGAAGACGGGCACCAGCAAGCCGTCTTGAATCTTCACCGAGGCCAGCATCAGGCTTTCGAGCGCAATGCCCAGGCCGAGCGCCGCCGTTTCAAGCGACATGTACGAGCGGTCGAACGAAAAATCGAAGGTCTTGTGCGCCGCGGCTACCCCGGCTCTGCCGAACCATTGCTTCCATTGCACGAGCGGCGACTCCGAATAGATCAGCCGATGCGACAGCAGATCTTCCGGCGTGTTCACAGGATGACGCGCAAGATACGCGGGAGAAGCGAGCGGCGCGATGAACTCGCCGCGCACGGTCTTGACCTCGACGTTGCTCCAGTTGCCGTAGCCGTGCCGGACGTCGATATCGTAGAAGCCATTCGAGAACGAGACGTTCTCGTACGAACATGCGAGGTTCAACTGGATGTCGCCGTTCGCTTCCTGAAACGACGAGAGCCTCGGCATCAGCCACATGAGGCCGAAGCTCGGGCTCGAATGCACGCGCAGAATGTCGACGTCGGCGCGGCTGGACGCTCGCTCGGTGGCGCGGCTCAGATCTGCGAGCGAGCCCGTTACGTCGGACAGATAGCGCTCGCCCGTCGGCGTCAGCACGAGACCGCGGCCCGAACGCTGGAACAGCGGCTGCCCGATGATCGATTCGAGATTGCTCAACTGATGGCTAACGGCTGATGCCGTCAGACCGAGCTCATCAGCCGCGCGATTCACGCTCCCGGTTCGCGCGACGCTTTCGAACGCGATGATCGCCTTGAGCGGTGGAATACGCATAATGAAATTGTTTTCAGTTGTGGTTGAACGAAACCGCCTTGATTGTTACGGCCGACAGGTGCTGCCATTCGGTCGGCAAGCCGCGCAGGTTCGTGGCGCACGACCGCGCAGGTTCGTGGCGCACGACCGCGCAGGTTCGTGGCGCACGACGACAGCGAGCTATGATGCGACAGGGTGGAAGGTCTCATGCTTGCATTTTCAAGCCTGCATGGCGCAGCGCACCACTGCGACGACGGCGCATCCGTATGACCCGCCATCGATGCCGCCCACACAGAGCGATACCAACGCATTATCCGTTTTTCCCTCGCCGTGCGCGATTGCGGCCAGCGCACATCCGGTGCCGCAGTGTCTGGCAGCCAAGGGTCCGGGAACGGCGCTTGCGACGGGCAATCGTCGCCCGGTCGGTAGCGGGATCGTTTGACTATTGATTGGCGCGTTGCACGATTCGTCTGATAGGGGCGAAACACCGGAGCGGTCCACAATGAGTATGCCGAGTTCAGAGGCTGCGAACGCCGGGCCGGCCGGGCGCACGCGCGGGCGGCGCGCACAGGAGCTTGCGGGTTACGCGTCGAGTCCCGTGCGCCTGCTGTTCCGCTACGTTCGACAGCATCCGGCACAGCATGTGGTGATTCTGCTGGGCATCGTCGCCGCCGTCGGCTGCTCGCTGGGGTCACAGTTCGCGATCAGGAATCTGGTCGACGCGCTGCCCGCTGGCCGCGCGCATCCCGCGCACGTGATCCACGCGTTTCTTGTCATCGTCGTGCTGCTGCTCGCCGACAATCTGTTCTGGCGCATCGCGGGCTGGGCAAGCGTGCGGACCTTCGTCCAGGTCACGGGCGATGTGCGGCGCGAACTGTTCGGCTATCTGATCGGCCATTCGACAGGCTATTTCTCGAACGTGCAGCCCGGCACGCTCGCAAGCCGTATCTCCGCCACAGCCAATGCCATATTCACGATCGAGAACCTGACCGCGTGGAATGCGCTGCCGCCGCTGCTGTCGGTCATCGGGTCCGTTGTGCTGATCGGCTGGATCAGCGTGTGGATGGCGCTCGCGCTCGTCGCCATCTCCGTCTGCATGACGGCCTTTCTGTTCTGGCTCGCGAAGCGGGGCGGCGAGCGTCACGTGCACTTTGCGTCGCGTGCTGCGTCCGTCGACGGCGAGATGGTGGACGTGATCGGCAATATGGCGACGGTGCGGACCTTTGTCGCCACGGCGCGCGAGTGTCTGCGGATCGGCAGTTTTCTCGAGCAGGAAATGGCGTCTCGCGAAGCAAGTCTGCGGCACCTCGAAAAACTCAGGCTGGTACACGCGGTCATCACGGTGGTGCTGTCGTGCTGTCTGCTGGGCTGGGTGCTATGGCTCTGGACACAGGAGCGCGCGACGACGGGCGACGTGGTGCTGGTCAGTTCGCTCGGCTTCGCGATTCTGCATGGCACGCGTGATCTCGCCGTGGCGCTCGTCGGCATGATCCAGCATCTCGCGCGGCTTGCCGAGGCCGCGCAGTCGCTGCTCGTGCCGCGCGAGATGGAAGAAACGATTGGTGTCCCGTCCTTGCAGGTCCGCGACGCGAATATCGATTTCGAGAACGTCACGTTCTCGTATCCCGGGCGCCGCCGCGTATTGGATCATTTCAGCCTTCACATCGATGCGGGACAGCGTGTCGGTCTGGTCGGACCGTCGGGTGCGGGCAAAACCACGATCCTGGCGCTACTGCAACGCTCATTCGATCCGCCGCCCGGCTTGGGGGCCGTGTGCATTTCGGGCCAGCGTCTGAGCGATATCAGTCTTGGCAGCTTGCACGATGCCGTCGGCGTCGTGCCGCAGGATATCTCGCTGTTCAATCGTTCGTTGCTCGACAACCTGCGTTACGGCCGTCCGAATGCGACGGAAGACGAAGTGCTGCAAGCCTGTGAGAACGCGAACAGCCTCGATCTGATCCATTCGTTGCCCGACGGCTTGCAGACCAATGTCGGCGAGCGCGGGACGCGGCTCTCGGGCGGACAGCGGCAGCGCATCGCGATTGCGCGGGCGTTCCTGAAAAATGCGCCGATTCTGCTCCTCGACGAGGCGACGTCGGCGCTCGACAGCGAATCGGAAGCGAAGATTCAGGACGCGCTGGACCGGCTGATGAGAGGCCGCACCGTGGTGGCGATCGCGCATCGTCTGTCGACGTTGCAGAGTTTCGATCGGATCGTGGTGATCCAGCATGGGCGGCTGGTCGATGACGGCGCACCCCTGGAACTCGCGGGCCGGCCCGGCATTTACCGCGATGTCCTGCTGCGTCAGGAGCGTCGCACGGCGGGTGCGCGTGCGTGACCGGTCTTACTTCCCCGCCGCACGTTCGCCTCTCGCCGTCGATTCATTTGCCGCAAACAGTTCCGCCAGCCAGTCGATGAACACGCGCACTTTCGTGCTCAAGTGCCCGTTGGGCTGGTACGCCACGAAAACGGGCACAGGGTCCGATACCCAGTCGCTCGGCACCGCCTCCAACGCACCGCTTCGAAGATGCGTGCTGGCGGAGAACGTCAGCGCGTGCACGACGCCGAGACCTGCGAGGCTCATCGTCAGACAGCCCATGATGTCATTCGACGTGAGCCCGCGACGGTTCTGCACCTCGATGCGCTCGCCATCCCTCGCCACGACGATTGGAAAGGGCCGGTTGGTGCGCGACGCGATCGTGCGAATGACGACATGGCCCTGTTCGAGATCCGATGGATGCGGCCGACGAAGGCGAGATTCTCTATGACAGCGACAGCATCATCGAATCCCGCTGCATTCCCGAAGCTCGCGCAACTGGCGGCGCGCGCCATGGAACTCGAAGCATTCTCCAGCACGCTGCCCTTCAGGCAGGCATGAAAGCGAAAAAGCGGCGGTGCGAATCGTCGCACCGCCGGCAAAGCCCCTGAAACAAGGGGTGGAATTGCAACAACAACGTCTCCCGCGGCCGGGAGACTCCTTCATCACACGGTAACGCGTGAATCAGAACCGGTACGTCGCGCCGACCTGGAAGAAGCGGCCGAGATCGGTGTACAGCGACTGGTCGTAACCCGTGATGTCGGGCACGGCCTGCCATTCGACGTCGAACGGCGGCTTCTTGTCGAACAGGTTCGTGATGCCGCCATAAATCGTCCAGTGCTTGAAGCCGCGATACGTGGCCATCAGGTTGAACTGGCTATACGACGCGACCGACAGCGTGCCGCCATCGCCGAATTCTGCCGCGACGGCATTCGTGTACGGCCCCGTGTACTGCCACGTCAGCGTGGTCGTGAACTTCTGGTAGTCCCAGCTCAGGCTCGTATTGCCCTTCCAGCGCGGGTTGCTCGCGCCGAACGGCTGCAGCAGCGCGAGGTTGTTGCCCGCGAAGTCTTGCGTCGGGCTGCCCGGGCTGTTCAGCTTGAAGTGCCACACATAGGCCCAGTCGCCCGATAGCGTGAACGTGCCGTACTTCGTGCCGACCGACTTGCGGAAGTTCATGTCGAAGCCGTCGGTATCGAGCGAGCCGAGATTCACGAACTGCTGCGCGACATAGCGGATCGTGCCGTCCGGATTGCGGATGACGACGGACGGATCGTTCTGCTGAAGCAGCGCGTTCGGGTCGTTCGTGCCGATCACGCCGTCGATGTGAATCTTGTAGAACGACGCGCCGATATCGGTCGACGTATCCGGGGACAGCTGGAAGCCGATGTTGTAGTTCTTCGTATGCTCCGGCTGCAGGTCGGGGTTGCCGTTGATCTGCTCGGTCGTGAAGTGTTTGGTCGGCACGCCGCTCGGATCGTTCGGGTCGACGAGGTTCTGGTGCGCGAGATACGCGGCCTGCGAGTTCTCCACCAGCGTCGGCGCGCGGAAGCCCCGGCTGTACGACGCGTAGGTCGTGAACATCTGCACCGGCTGGAAGCGCAACGCGAAGCTCGGCGAGAACGCGCCGCCGAAGTCGCTGTAGTGGTCGTAGCGGCCCGCCTGCGTGAACGTGAGGTTGCGGATAATCGGAATCTCGATCTGGTAGAACACGGCTGCGACGTTGCGCGAGCCGTCTACGCTCTGCACGTTGGCGGGCGCCGCAATGCCTTCCGACGCAAAGGTGCGCGGATTGATCGTCGAGCTTTCGTGGCGGAACTCCGAGCCGATGCCGAAGCCGACGTTGCCCGTCGGCAGCGTGAACAGATTGCCCGTCGATGTCTTCGCCGTCACGCTATCGAGCTTCGAGATGGCCTGCTGATAGTCGTCCATGAACACGCCGTTCAGGCCATTGGGCGTGGAGGCGGGATTCGCGAAGTTATAGACGCCGTTGCCGAGAATGTTCTCGACACCCGCCACGTTGAGCGAGTTCGAGTAGTGCGTATCGACGGTACTTTGCGAGTGACCGTATTCTGCCGACCAGTCCCAGTCGCCGAGCTTCTGCGTCGTGAACGAGCCTTTGACACCCGTCGACGCCTTCCAGAATGTCGACACCGTATCCGCCGACGCGACGTTGTTGGGGAAGGTGAGGTTGATCGGCGTATCCACGCCGAACGGGTTAAACGGATTCGAGCCGGCGACAGTGCGCGGCAGCGGCGCGACCGAGCCCGTCGTGGGGTTGAATACGTTGGTGGTCGACGAGATCGAAGCCGGGCCCATCAGCTGCACGGTTTCGTTGCGGCTCGCCCAGAAGTCGGCGAAGGCCTGCGTCTCGTCGTTGATCTTGAACGTGCCGCGCACATTGGCGTTCAGGCGCGTCGTCGAAGGGATCAGCGACGTCGCGGCGGCCGTGTTGTACGTGCACGATGCGCCTGCCGTGTTGGCCGCGCTGCTGCCGGGCGGGCACGGGCTGAGCGCCTGCGTGGAGCCGTCGGGCAGGCCCCAGTACGACTGCTGGTTCGGCCCGAGCGGCGCCTTGAGACCGCCCGGGTATTGCGTGAAGTCCTGGTTCTTCGTCATGTCGCGGTCGGCCAGTGTCGAGCCGCTGTCGCGGTAATAGCTCGCCGCCGCCGTGACATTGAAACGGTCCGCGTTGAGATCGCCGAAGCCGGCCAGCACGCTGAAGCTGCCCTGGCCATCGCCGGGATGCTGCGCCTTGCCGAGTTGCCCGTCGACCTGCAGGCCCTGGAAGTTCTTCTTCGTGATGATGTTCACCACGCCCGCGATCGCGTCGGAACCGTACTCGGAAACGGCCCCCGTTTTGACGATTTCGATGTGATCGACCATGTTCAACGGGATCGAATTCACATCGAAGAAGGTGTCGGTGAAGTTCACGGCCTGCGCGTAATTGGCGACGCGCTGCCCATCGACCAGCACCAGCGTGTACTTCTCGCTGAGCCCGCGCAGCGCGATACCCGCACCGCCTGGCGCCGTGCCGTTCATCGTGCTTTGCGACCAGCTGCTGGCGGAGTTCGCCGACGTGCCGCGCAGGAAGTCGGCCACGGTGGTATAGCCGCTCGCCTGAATTTCCTTCGGCGTGATGGTCTGGACTTCGACGTTGCCGACCTTGTCCGACGTGCGGATCAACGACCCTGTGATTTCGACCTTGTCGAGTTTGCTGACGGCCGGTGCGCTGGCCGCAGTCGGCGCGGCTGCGCTATCGGGTTGGCTCTGTGCATGCGCGAGCGGGATGAATGCCGCCGTCAGCACCAGCTCGGCTCCTATGATTGTCCTGATCGCCGAGACCAGTCTCTTCTGTTTCACTTGCGCTCCTTCTTGTCGTTGAGACGACTTCTGTTGAACGATCCGCACGCATGCGAGTCGCTGCGTGCAGTCGTGCGACCGGGTCAGCAAGGTCCTCGCTGCTGACGCGTAACGGCGCCATGTCGCACGTCCCGTCCAGGGCGCATTGCCGATCGTGTCGGCGCGCTCTGGCTGAAAGCGAGCGCTGCCGAAAGCGAAACGCATGCCACGTCGGCGGCAAAAGAGCGGTGCGGTGGCGTTCGATACGAATTAATTCGTGTGCAAAGGATTGATTGGATTCGTAAAAAACAAAGTTAAATGGGAATGCGAAATATCAATGGAAAGTCTTAAAAGAACTTTCGCGCGAGTAACACAGTGGAAGGATTGGTGATACCCGCAAAACGCATTTAGAGCTATTCTTCTATTGGCGTTTACAGTGCGTGAAAAGCACTAACAAAAGGCGCGCTTTTCAAACCGGTGCGAATCATTACATTTCGCTTTTAATCTGTTTAGTAACTAAATCGGGGCATCCGCTTTAGCTGATAAAACGATGCTCATCAAACTTTGTTTGCATCGATGTGATGCTCAATCCCTTATCCTGTGGGCAACATTGCATGAAACGCAAAGACCGAACTCACGCCTCACGGTGCTTTAATGAAAGTGTAAATAACTTGTCTAATTCCAATTGAATAAATGCACTGTTTATTGCCATTCAAATGGGTCGTGCACCAATTGCGCTACTAAACAAAGTTTGATGAGCTGTGTGGATTGCGCGAACCAGGTCTAAGTCCGGGTGTTGCTCTTTAATTTGACGGGTTATATGCACGCGCGAGGATGCTGCATCGTCAGTGGAAATGTTTTAACTGTGAAATTGGGTAATGCCTTGAAATACGGGCCTTTGCGCATCGGGGACGCGGCTTCGGTTGCTTCGTCGCCCGCCGCATACGTGTCGACCTGGTACGGCCTTTGCATTGGAGGGCGCGCCTTTTTCCCGGCAGCCCACGAAGCCGCCGGTCCACTGAAACCCATGCCGTCATGCAACGGCTGTTCGATCGTACTAACCGGAGTCCGCAGTGCTGAATACGCTCATTACCTACTCGATCCAGTCGATGGGTCTGATTCCCCTTCTTGCCTTCATCTTCCTGCTCGGCATCGCGATCATCATCGAGCGCTTTGTGTTCTTCTCGCGCGCCGTGCAGGCGGGCAAGACACTCGAACACGACCTGAAGCTCGTCGATCCCGCCAGGCCGGACGATGCCGCCAAGGTCGCCGAGCACTATCGCGCGACGGTGCAGGGCGAACTCGTGAAAACGGCCATGAAGGCGAAGGGCAAGACGGAAGCCGTCGTGGAGCGCGAGATCGAAGAGACGATCATGTTTCAGCTGCCGCGCCTCGACCGCAATCTGTGGATTCTCGATACGGCTGTGACGCTCGGCCCGCTGCTCGGTCTGCTGGGCACGATCATCGGCATGGTGGAGTCGTTCAACGTGCTCGGCACGAGCGGCACGGCCAATCCGAACGGCGTGACGGGCGGCATCGGCCACGCGCTGACGGCGACGGCCTGCGGCCTGACCATCGCGATCATCTGCGTGATCTTCCTGAACTATTTCAACAAGCGCATCCGCATGACGGTCAATCAGTTCGACCTCATCAAGTCGCTGCTCGTTTCGCGTTTCGCGGCCTGAAACCGCTATCTGCCGTAAAGGAGAAACACCATGCGAAACCATCGCAGCCACTATCTGGGCGGTGAAGAAAAGGCGCGCATCGAGATCATTCCGATGATCGACATCATGATGTTCCTGCTGGTCTTCTTCATGCTCGCGACGCTGAAGATGATCCAGGGCGCGGGCATCAAGCTCGACCTGCCGCAATCGAGCACGGCCGAACAGTTGCAGCAGACGGTGAAAGTGTCGATCGGCGTGACGAAGAACGACGAGCTGTATCTCGACGCCAAACAGGTCACGCCCACCGAACTGACGGCACGTCTGGAAGGGCTCGTGCACGATGCGAAGAAGGTGGACGTCGCGATCGCGGGCGACGAGGGAACGAGCTACAAGAACATCGTGAAGGTGATGGACCTGGTGCGCGCGGCGGGCATCAGTTCGGTTGCGCTGGCCACGAATCCGACGACATGAGCTCACCCGCCATCGATATGAAAGAACCACAACGGCGGCTCAATGGCGCACTGTGGGCTTCGTCGACGCCGTCGCATCATGGCCGCATTTCGATGCGGCTCGCGATCGGCGCGGCGCTGCTGATCGAACTGTTGTTGATCGTTGGGGTATCGCACGTGAAGTTTCAGCAGGACCCGCCGCCTGCCCCGAAAGAAATGCGCGTGCAGATCGCTCCGCCCCCGCCGCCTCCGCCGCCCGAAGTGAAGAAGATCGAGCCGCCGCCCGCGCCCGAGCCGCAAAAGACCGTGCCGAAGCAGGTGCAGCCCAAGCCGCTGCCGGTGCCGAAGCCGCCGCCCGCGAAGCCGTCTGCCGCGCCGAAGGAGGCGAACATCCCGGCCGCTGCGAATCCCGCGGCGAATGCACCCGCGCTCGCGACCGCGCCGCCGTCGGCGACCCCCGCGCCTGCTACGGCGGCCACGGGAACGGCGCCCGTTGCGCCGCCCGCGCTGCATGGCGTGGTCGATGGACGCGGGCATTGCCAGTCGGTGCAGCCGCAGATTCCGCGTCGCGCGCTGGAGCAGGGCATTTCCGCGAACGTGCTTGCGCATTTGTCGATCAACGCGGACGGCAGCGTCGGCGAGGTGAAGATCGTGCGCGTTACGCCGCCAACCACGGTCTTCAACGAGGCGGTGATCGCCGCGGGCCGCGCCTACAAGTGCGAAAAGAACGCGGAGCCGTATGTCGGCGAAGTGGAGTTTTCGTTCAAGACGACGGCATCGGACGACGATTGACGAATTCAACGGCATAACCTGAGAGACAGGCGACGCGCAAAGGCAGCGACCCATTGCCGATGCGCCCGTTCGATGCAGCGCGCGCGGGTTACGAGCCCGCGCGCGCATTCAACCACGCTGATGATGAGACGCACCCTGATCCTTCGTTTTCGCGCGACGGCCGGCCACGCATGCGTGCTCGCGTTGATGGCCGGCATCGCGTTGCATGCAATGCCCGCACAAGCGAGGCCATCGATCGCGCAATACGACGAGCCGAAATACCCGCCGGAGTTCACGCATTTCGACTATGCGAATCCGGATGCGCCAGCGAACGGCACGCTTAATTTTCAGAACTACAACGAAGCGCAAAGTTACGATTCGCTCAATCCGTTTCTCGTGCGTGGATCTCCCGCACCCGACATCCAGCACTTGATGTTCGATACGCTGATGCAGCGTAGCTGGGATGAGCTCGCATCCGAATACCCGTTGATTGCCGACGACGTGGAAGTCGCGCCCGATGGATTGTCGGCGACATTCCATATCGATCCGCGCGCGCGCTTTTCGAATGGCGACGTTGTAACCGCAGCGGATGTCAAATACTCGTTCGACACGTTGAGCAGTGCTGCCGTGTCGCCGCTGTTCAATTCGCAGTTTGCGCTAATCAAGCGCGCGACTGTAGTGGACGCGTCGCACGTTCGTTTCGACTTTCGGCATGCGGATCGCGCTGCGCCGCTGATCGCGGGAGACATTCCCGTCTTTTCGCCGAAATGGAGCGCGCAGCCCGACGGCAAGCGCATTGCGTTCGATCAGTTGACCAACGTGCCGCCTATTGCGAGCGGCCCGTATCTGATCGAGCAACGCAAGAACGACAAGCAGATCGTCTACCGGCGCAATCCCGCGTATTGGGCCGCCGATCTCCCATCGCGACGCGGCATGTACCGTTTCGAGCGCATTGCATTCAAGCTCTATCTCGATCATTACACACAACTCGAATCCTTCAAGGCAGGCGATACCGATGTGCAGGTCGAATACAGTTCGACGCAATGGGCGCGCAAGTACATCGGCAAGAACTTCAACAATGGTTTGCTGACGCGTCAGCTATTTTCCAATCACGGCGCGCAGATGCAGGGCCTGATGTTCAACACGCGCAAGCCGATGTTTCGCGATGCACGCGTGCGTAAGGCGCTTTCGTACGCGTTCGATTACGACTGGATGAACCGGATGATGTTCTACGGGCAGTACCGGCGTCTGAATAGCTACTTTCAGGACAGCCCTTTTGCGGCAAGCGGTTTGCCTTCAGAGAAGGAGCTTGCATTACTGGAACCGTACCGCGCGCAGCTGCCCGCGAGCGTGTTTGCCGCGATGCCGAAGCAACCCGACACGCTGCCGCCGCACACGCTGCGCGACAACCTGAGACAGGCTCGCGACCTGCTCGCCGAAGCAGGATGGCGCGTGCACGACGGCCAGTTGCGCGACGCGAGCGGCACGCCGATGAGCATCGAAATTATCGACGACCAGCCGGGCATGGACCGCGTCATCCTGCCGTTCATGCGCAATCTGCAAACGCTCGGCATCGACGCGCGCTTGCGTGAGATCGACAGCGCGCTTTATCAGAAGCGGCTCGACAACTTCGAGTTCGACATGACCACGTTTATCTATCCGACCGTGACGATTCCGGGCGTCGAACTGGAGCATCGCTTTGGCACGGCATCGGCATCGCAAAGCGGATCGGAGAACTATCCCGGCGTGCGCTCGGCAGCGGTCGATGCGCTGATTCGCGCCGTGTTGCGGGCGAAATCGCTGGAGGAACTGCAAACGGCGACGCACGCACTTGACCGTGTGCTGATCGCCGAGTGTTATCAGATCCCCGAATACTATTCGCCCGCTTCGCGCATTGCATACCGCACTTCCCTCGGCTTTCCTGATCTCGTGCCATACACCTATCAGGCGGAAGACTGGGTGATCAGCTACTGGTATCGCAAGCCGGCGGCTGCGAGCGTTGCGTCCGCAAACGTGCAATGAGGAGCAGACCGTGCTGATGTATATCCTGAAACGGCTGGCCCTGATGGTGCCGACCCTCATCGGCGTGGTCACGCTGACCTTCGTCGTCACGCAGTTCGTGCCTGGCGGCCCTGTCGAACAGATCATGACGCAATTGCGCCACGGCGCGCGCCCGGGCGGCGAGGGCGGCGCGGGGGGCGGCGGCTATCATGGCAGTCAGGGCGTGGACCCTCAGCAGATGGAGCAGATCAAGAAGCAGTTCGGCTTCGACAAGCCGCCGCTCACGCGTTACTTCGCGATGCTCGAAGACTACGCGACCTTCGATCTCGGCCAGTCCTACTATCACCATCAGAGCGTGTGGGGCGTCATCCGTTCGAAACTGCCCGTGTCGATCACGCTCGGATTATGGACGGTGATATTGACTTACCTCGTGTCGGTGCCGCTCGGCATCGCGAAGGCGGTCCGCAACGGGTCGCGCTTCGATACCGTCACGAGTGTCGCCGTGCTGGCGGGCTATGCAATTCCAGGCTTCGTGTTCGGCGTGCTGCTGTTGATGCTGTTCGGCGGCGGCACGTTGTGGCAGGTGTTCCCGATGCGCGGCCTGACCTCGGACGACTTCGACGATCTCAGTGCGATCGGCAAGGTGCTCGACTATCTGTGGCACATCGTCTTGCCGGTGACGGCCGCCGTAGTCGGCAACTTCGCGGTTGTCACGATCCTGACGAAGAACACGTTTCTGGAGGAGATCGGCCGTCAATACGTGCTGACCGCAAAAGCCAAGGGTGTGCCGCAACGCGACGTCCTGTTCAGACATGTGTTGCGCAATGCCGCGATCCCGCTTTTGACTGGCTTGCCCGCGGCATTCGTCGGCGCGTTTCTGAACGGCAATCTGCTGATCGAGACTTTGTTTTCGCTCGACGGCATGGGCCAGCTCTCTTACGACTCCGTGATCCGCCGCGACTATCCCGTCGTGCTCGGCTCGCTATTCCTGTTCACCCTGATTGGTCTTTTGACCAAGCTCATCGCTGACGTGTGCTATGTCCTTGTCGACCCCCGCATCCAGTTCAACCGCACCGGGCGCTAGCAGCGCAGTCGCCGCGCTGCCCGTGTCGCCGTCGCCGTGGCGGCGCGTGTGGCGGCGTTTCAGAAGCCAGCGTCTCGGCTTCTGGAGCGCGGTGATCTTTTCGACTCTTTTCGCGCTGAGCTTGCTAAGCGATCTCGTGGCAAACGACAGGCCGCTTCTCGTGCGCTACGAAGGCCACTATTACTTTCCTATTGCTAAAGAGTACCCGGAGACCCTATTCGGCGGCGACTTCACGACCAGAGCGAATTACCTCGATCCATTCATTCGCAGCCGCATTCAGTCGAATGGCAACTTTGCGATCTATGCGCCAAATCATTACCGCTACGACACGATCGATTATTTCGCCACGCGCCCGTACCCTGCGCCGCCCAATGCCGACAACTGGCTGGGAACGGACCAGTATGGGCGCGATGTACTGTCGCGGCTGCTCTACGGTTTCCGCCTGTCGGTGCTGATGGCGTTGGCGCTCACTGTATCGGGCGTCGCATTCGGCGTTCTGCTGGGTGCCGTGCAGGGCTTTTACGGCGGCAAGGTGGATCTGATTGGTCAGCGGCTGATCGAAATATGGAGTTCGATGCCCGATCTTTACTTGCTGATCATCTTTGCCTCGATCTTCGAGCCGAGCTTGTGGCTACTCTTCATTCTGCTGTCGATGTTCGGCTGGCTGGTGCTGTCGGATTACGTGCGGGCCGAGTTCCTGCGCAACCGTTCACTCGATTACGTGAGGGCCGCGCGCACCATGGGCCTGTCGAATGGACAGATCATCTGGCGCCATGTTCTGCCGAACAGTCTCACTCCCGTCATCACGTTTCTTCCATTTCGCATGAGCGCGGCAATTCTCTCGCTGACGAGTCTCGACTTTCTGGGGCTTGGCGTTCCGCCGCCCATGCCGAGTCTCGGCGAGTTGCTGCAGGAAGGAAAGAACAATCTCGACGCGTGGTGGATTTCGGTGTCGGCGTTCGCGGCGCTCGTCGTGACTCTGCTGTTGCTGACTTTCATGGGCGACGCATTGCGCAATGCAATGGACACGCGTGCGCGTGGCTCCGCATTCGGTGGAGGGCACTAATGACAAAGCCACTTCTGGAAATCGATCATTTGACGGTGTGCTTCGGCGAGCAAGGCGAAAAGCGCGTCGTCGACAATCTTTGCCTGAGCGTCGCTGCGGGCGAGCGCGTCGCGCTGGTGGGCGAGTCGGGCTCGGGAAAGAGCGTGACGGCGCTGTCCGTTTTGCGCCTTGTCGAGCATGCGAAAACGAGCGGGCGCATCATGCTCGACGGCGAAGATCTGCTGCAAAAGTCCGAGCAGCAAATGCGCGGCATACGCGGCGCGGACGTCGCGATGGTCTTTCAGGAACCGATGACCGCGTTGAATCCGCTCTTCACCATCGGGCAGCAGATTGCGGAAAGCCTGCGGCTGCATGAAGGCTTGCGCGCCAATGCTGCACGGGCACGGGGCATCGAATTGCTGGCGCGCACGGGCATTCCCGAGCCGGAGCGGCGCATCGACAGCTATCCCCATCAACTGTCGGGCGGTCAACGTCAACGCGCGATGATCGCGATGGCGCTTGCGTGCAGACCGCGTCTGCTGCTGGCCGATGAACCGACCACCGCGCTCGACGTGACCGTGCGACGGCAGATCGTCGATCTGCTGATCGATCTGCAGGAACAGGAGGCCGCGCATCACGGCATGGCTGTTCTGTTGATCACGCACGACCTCAACCTCGTGCGGCACTTCGCGCAGCGCGTAGCGGTGATGGAAAAGGGCGTGCTCGTCGAAAGCGGCGAGACGAAGGAACTGTTCGACGCGCCGCGTCATCCCTATACGCAAAAGCTTCTTGCGAGCGAGCCGCAGCGGCAGGTCTCGCCGGTCGCGTCCAATGCGAAACGTGTGATGGAAGTGCAAGGGTTATCTGTCGACTATGCGACGAGCGGCGTGTTCAGGCGCCGGGCATTTCGCGCGTTGCACGGCATCGATCTGTCGTTGCGGCACGGCGAGACGTTGGGCATAGTCGGCGAATCCGGTTCCGGTAAATCGACGCTTGCGGCAACCCTGCTCGGCTTGCAACATCCCGCAGCGGGAAGCGTTCATATCGACGGCATGCCGTTGTCGACGTTGCGCACCACGTCGTCGCGCAAGTCGCTGTATGCGAAGTTGCAAGTCGTATTTCAGGACCCGTTCGGCTCTTTGTCGCCGCGCATGGCAGTCGAGCAGATCGTGGGCGAAGGCTTGCGCGTGCATCGTCCGGGACTGGATGCGCATGCGCGGCGCGAACGGGTCGCCGCGCTGTTGCAGGAAGTGGGCATGCCGTGGGACGTGATGCTGCGGTATCCGCAGGAGTTTTCGGGCGGGCAGCGGCAGCGAATTGCGATTGCCCGCGCGCTTGCCGTCGAGCCGGAAATCCTGATTCTCGACGAGCCGACCAGCGCGCTCGACGTGTCGATACAAAAGCAGGTGCTGAGCCTGCTCGCGAATCTGCAAAAGAGCCGCAGGCTGAGCTATCTGTTCATCACGCACGATCTGGCCGTGATACGCGCGATGGCGCATCGGGTGGCGGTGATGAAGTCCGGGCGTATCGTCGAAACGGGCGAAACGCACGACGTGATGGAGGCACCGACGCATCCCTACACACGCAAGCTCGTGGCTGCCTCGATGATGTCTGCAACGCCGCTTGCGGTGTAGTGGGCGGCCATCGGCGCCGCGAAGCGAACTGAATCGTCGCGGCATCGAGGTAAGCCGGCCGTTTGGCTGGCTGCTTCAGGAAGTGACGGGGCGATTATCGGCACACCTCGAGTTGAACGATCCGACATTCACCCGCGAGGTGCTCGCCGCGATTGACGGCGGCACGACGGCCTGAAGCGAATGGCCGTTGCGAGTGCGCGGCTTTTCAATGGCGATCTGAGTCTGCGGGAATCGGGCGCGCAATATTCAATGAGGTGGACGCGCCCTATTTAATCGCGCTGCGGGTTCGCGTAATAATCGGAGGATATTCTTATTAATCGGGATCGATCATTTCCCCGTTATCGTGCGCATTGAAAATTTAAACGCATGAATGGCGCATTCGTATTACGAAAAAGCAGAAAAAATATCCATATCGATCATGAATTTACTTTTTGCGGGCGGTCACGGGTGAATCTTCCCTGATCAATCCCGCTTCACGAAATCAGATCTCAAAATTTCTCCGAAATTACCGGCGACATTACCTTTTGGGTTTTTTTCGGGCGACGTTACATGAATGAAACGTTTATAATTCGTCTGCCTTGAAATTTTCTGTAATTAGTACTTGGTAGGGATCGGACGGAAGTAATTGCTACCTACGGCGCTTGCGCAGAGGTGCCAGTTTGTCTCCGTCCAGACGGGTGGACGCAGGTTCTGCGTAGATGTCGACCGCGGAAATGCAATGCCCGACGTTGCCTGTATCACATTGATGTAGATCAATTTCGTCGAACCCGAAAGGGCTCTCGACGGCATGTTGTTGCCAAAACGCGCAAGACGACTCAGCCGTAGTTGAGGATTCCTGATTGCAGGAGTCGGTCTCGGCTCGTCTATCAAATCATCTGATCTGGTATCAGATGTGTACAGGGAATCGATCCGCGCTAGCGCGGGGTCTCCGCACGTTCCCGGTCATCGAAAGCGAGATTGCATGAACGCGTGTCCTGCTCATGCCTGGACATTGTAGTAAGTAATCCGTAATAAATAGTCGATGCCGGTTTCTTTGTATTTCGAAAACGCCACAGCGGGACGATCTGTCAACGATCTTGCTGGACTTTCGGGGAAAACTGATTTCACCGGGATCAACGGACAATGATGAGCTATTGGAAACTATTGGGTGTTGCCTCGGCAACCGTGCTGGCTTCGTTTGGTGCAGAGCAGGCGTACGCCCAGGCATCGACGATTACCGTTGCAGGCCAGTCATACACACTGTGCGGCAAAGAGAATAGCAACTGCTCGTTCCTCGGAACGGGCTCTGTCGTGTTTGGCGCCGTGCCGCCTAACGCGCCCTCCGTGATGCTCACGGCGCCGCGTACGTTCACGAATGGCGTTGGCTGCTATGTCGGCGCGGTGTCGAATACGGACCCTGCGTACGGCTACGGAAAAGCGTGCTGGGTGCGTGCCGTCGCGGCCGGCTCGCCGGCTGCAACGCCGGCTCCCGCGCCGGCGCCGACGCCGACACCGACGCCTACGCCGACACCAACGCCGACGCCGACACCAACGCCGACACCGACTCCCACGCCGACGCCGACACCGACACCGACACCAACGCCCGCACCCGCACCGTCACCTTCGTCCAGCGCGGCGATCTCGTGCGGAACGGCGGTGCAGAAGGCTGGCGGCACGGCGAACGGCCTGATCACGGCCGACACGCCGACCACCGATGGCCTGCGCGTGTTCCAGAACAACGCGCCGTTCAACCTCACGGTCACGACGAACGCACCGAACGCGGATACCGTGATCTGGTCGATCGCGGATTCGAATGGCGCGATCAGGACGCAGGGCAGTTTCCCGGTGAGCGCTGGCGTGCAGACCAACACCCTCTCGTGCAAGTCGACATGGTCGGGCTATGGCGCGATCACGGCCACGCTGCGCGCGAATGGCGGCACGCTGCCGCGTAGCGGCACGCGTCCGACAGGCATTGCGACGTTCGGCGTGCTGCCGAATCTCGCCTCGGCACTCGGCACGGTCACGTACGCGCATCAGGACCAGCACCGTTTCGGCATGCAAGGGTTCAACGGCAACATCGCGGCACTGCGCGCGCTGGGCATCACGTGGACGATCGACAATCGTCAGCAGTCGCAGATGGAGCCGAATGGTCCTAACACGTACACGCCGAGCGTGAACGATCTCGATCCGTTCTATAAGGCCAATCCCGATCAGATGCGTATCGTGCGGCTCGACGGCATCCCGGCGTGGAATTCGAAGACGGGTCAGTTCACGGACAGCTACTACGCACCGAAGGATCTGACCGCGTACCAGAACTTCATGGCGAAGGTGGGTACGGATACAAGCCTGATCCGCGCGGCCAACTACCCGAACCAGCAGAAGAATTATTATCAGGTGACGTGGGAGCCGAGTCTCGGCTGGGCCGATAGCGACGCGAATTTCGTCGCGATGTACAAGGCTGCCTATGAAGGCATCCACTCGACCGATCCGAACGCGGTCGTGATGGGCACGGGCAATCCGTTCGCCGCGAACTGCACGACGTGCACGACCGGCTATCTGCAGAAGTTCGGTGCACTCGGCCTGTGGAATTACATCGATGCCGTCTCGACGCACGGCTACTGGAATGCGGGTACCTACCCGGCGCATCCGCCGGAGCAATACGATTCGGACCCGAGCGCCGCGAACCAGGCCAATGCGCTGGACAACCAGATGGCGCAGTTGCGTCAGGTGATGCAGAACGGCAAGCCGAACATGAAGCTGTTCTTCACGGAAGCGGGCACGAGCTACGATCCGGGTCTGGCGTATGGTCCCACCGTGCCGTCGCAAAACCAGCTGTTCGCGCATGCGGCCGTTGGGGTGCGCTCGCACATCATCGTGCTGGGCGGCGGCGCGCAGCTCACGACGCTGTTCTACGGCGCGGACTATCCGGGCGAAGTGGGCTACGGTTCGTTCTTCGACCTGAACAATGCGCAGGGCGCGTTCGGCGCGTCGAACCTGTCGCCGAAGCCGGAAGCGATGGCGTTTGCCACGATGACGCGTGTGCTCGACGGCACCAATACGTTGGGCCGCGTGAAGAACACGCCTTCGGGCACCTTCGTGTACGACTTCCAGCAGCTGAACAACGGCAAGGTCGTGACGGCCGCGTGGACGCACAACAACAGCCAGTGGCCCGTCAATGGCGTGTATAGCACGACCTATTCGACGACCTATTCGCTGCAGGTGGACAACGCGGGCACGTCGGGCAACGTCACGAAGATCGACGGGTATGGCAACGTCACGACGCTTCCGTATTCGAACGGCCAGGTGTCGCTCACGCTGACGGAAGTGCCGCAGTACATCGTGTCGAACAACGCGACGGTCGCGAAGAACAATTCGACCGTGCCGGTTGGATACACGGGACAGTAAGCGTCGACGCCTGCTGTCTTCAAGGGACCCAGGAGGGCAACTTCCTGGGTCCCTTGTTCGTTTACGGGTGACGCACGTCGAAGGTGTGGTCGCCATAGCCGGGTCGCCCGGCACGACCAGAACACCGCCTCGACGGGGATCATGCAGAATCTCGACCAGATGGCGCGTCTGCGCACGAATAGCGGCACTGAAATGTTGCGCTAAAATCGTGGCACCGCCGGAACGAAACAGCGCCAGCGGTCTGGTGCGAACACGGCTGCCAGTGCGACCGAAAACAACAACGCCGCTATGCTGATGGGGAACGCGAGTCGCTTGACGACATTCAGGCAAACGTTGTCGGCTCGCTGTCTGGTCGGGTGGACCGAGCTTGCTGCAACTCGACCCGTCAGCCTTCCGAGGAACAATCAGCGGCGAAACACACATAAGGCATTATGTATTCGACCTTGCCAGCGTTCGTATCCGCGCTGTTCCTGGGCTTCGGTGTCTACGTCCTGCTGACTGAAGGCGTGACGCGTCTGTCGACGCCATTCGCGTTGATGTGCATGGCGACCTTCGCGTGGCAGGGCACGTGGGCGTTCCTGTTTCAGACCACGAGCCCCGAAACGGCCGGCATACTGGTCAAGGCAGGCTATTTCTTCATCCTGTTCCTGCCAACAACCTTCTATCACTTCGTGACCGAGCTCGTCGAACGGCGCGACGAGCGGCCTCTACTGACGGCGTCGTATGCGCTGTGCGTGATCCTCGCGGTGTTGCTGATCACGAGCGACGAGGTGGTAGCCGGTTTCGGCGTGCATTTCTTCGGCGATTATCCGCTTGCCGGGCGCTTGCACCCGGTGCACGTGATGCAGACCGTGTTGCTCGCCGCTCGCAGCGGATGGCTGCTGATCGTATCGAGGCGTCAGGCGCGTGCCCGTCACAGACGGCGCTTGCTGGGCCTTTGTCTCGTGAGCCTGTGCCTCTATTCTTTAGCGGCGGGCGACTATGCCGTCAACTACGGCTATGTGTTCTATCCGCCCGGCGTCATCTTCATTGCCATTAGTCTGGGCATTCTCGCCATCACCATTGTCCGGCATGGGCTGATGCGGCAGTACTTTCTCGCCGCGACGGTCGCGCAAGAAGTCGCGATGCCGCTCGAAGTGATCGGCATGCATGCCGATGAACTCGGCAACGCGTTGCCGGAATTGCTACGCGGATATCAGCTTGCCGTGCGGCACCAGTTGCTCGTCAACGGGCTGTATCCCGGACAGTCCGAGCGGCTGCCGACCCTTACCCGCGCGATTCGCCGTCAGATCGACAGCACGAGTACCGTGGTCGAGATGTCGCTTGCTTCGTTCACACTGGACCGGCTTGATCGCCGCAGCTTCGGCCCGCAGTCGATCAGGCACTGCGTCGAATCGGCGCTGGAGCGCTATCCGTTCCTGCCGGGCGAGCGCGGTCGCGTCTCCGTCATCCCGATCGACCCGCAGTTGCGATTCTCGGGCACGGATTCGCTGTTCGCGTTCGTCATCTTCAACCTGTTGAAAAATGCGCTGTACGCGATCGAGTCGAGCGGCTCGGGCAGCATCACGATCAGCGCGGGGCGCGACGGCGGTTTTTGCGTCGTTCACTTCAACGATACCGGTCCGGGTATCGCAGCCGACGTGCTGCCGCATATCTTCGATCCGTTCTATTCGACCAGGCCGCACGGACACGCAGGCGGCATGGGGCTCGATTTCTGCAGGCGAGTGTGCGACGCGTTCGGCGGCACGATCTCGTGTGCATCGACACCGGGCGTGCTCACCACGTTCACGCTCAGATTGCCGGAGCCGGGTTCGGCGGCGGACCGCGCAGTGCACGATCCGCCGGCGCGGGCCCGGCGCTCGCGCGCCGGGCAGGGTGGAATCGACTAGTTCGTGACGGACGGCAGGATCACTTCATATTCCTTGACCCGTTCGATGATTCCTTCCGGGAAACGCCGGATCCGTTTGTCCATTCCGGCAAACAGAATCTGCTGATATCCGTGCGACACAGGCCGTCCATCCACGCAGAAACGGAACAGCAGGTACGCCGAACATTGCCGGACCTGGAACGTGTTCAGGTAGCAGTCGACGCGCTGGAACGGAAACGTCTCCTGCACGTATTCCTGATGCGCGCGTTTCGTGACAAAGGTGCCCCCGGCGGCCAGCAGATTGTTGTGAATGCACTCATGGAACCAGCGTTCCCGGCAGACGCCCTGCCACTCGAAGTAACGGGCGAAATACGTATTCATGAAGGCATTGGAATCCTTGAGGTAGATGTCGATGACATGGTGAAAGGTTTTCTGGGGGGCCCCCTCGAGGTTATCGGCCGACAACAGTTCGGAAGTACGCGACAGAACTTGAGGGATGGCTTCGCGAGTCAACATGCATTGCTCCTTGGGATGCCGCTGGCGGCGGCAACGCATTCCTCCTGCATGAAGGAACGCCCCAATTCTGGCCCCTCGACTGGAGTTTCCATTTCTAATGCCGTTAAAGGACTGGTGGGGCGGTGAACGGGCGGCACTGACTGGAGCGTGCGCGGTTCCGCGCCGCACCTGTTTCCCCGCAATAACAGAGAGTTCAACGATGAAAGTAGAAGATCTGATGACGAAGCGCGTCGTAACGATCGGTTTCGACGACACGCTCCAAACCGTCAAGGACATATTCGAGCAATCCGGGTTTCATCATCTGCTCGTCGTTGAGGATCGGGAACTGCAAGGCGTCGTATCCGACCGCGATCTGTTGCGCGCCTTGAGTCCGTTTATCGATAGCGTGGTCGAGACTCAGCGCGATACCGCCACGCTGAACCGGCGCGTGCATCACATCATGAGCCGCAAGCCCATTACGCTGCGGCCGGACGCCGAGGTGAGCGAGGCCATCCAGTTGTTTCTGTCGCATCCTGTCTCTTGTATTCCGATTGTCGACGGCGGGTCGAGGCCGGTGGGAATCGTCAGCTGGCGCGATGTGCTGAAGGTCTGTTCGGAGATGCTGAAGCCGCCGCTGGATGAAGGCGGCGCCGGGCCCGAAGCGCGCGGCTAGCCTTGCTTCGCTTGTCAGCCAGAGCGCGATATTCCTGCGGCGCCATGTCTGTGGCGGCGCATTGCCATTATTGGCAGTCATTCGACAACGCCTGAGTGCCGGCGAATCAGCAAGCTACGGCGATGCCTGAAAACTCAGGCACCGCCGCTACGACCCAAATAGTACTGTTGCAGTTCTTTACGCCTTCGAGGAAGGACGCGTCGACACCTTGCCGTACCACGCCTGCAGCGCGTCGAATTCTGCTGGAACGTTCATCTTCATACCGCCTGCCGCAAAGTCGATCGTCACCAGCGTCGTGATGTCGGCCGCCGAGAATTCATCACCTGCGACGAACGGCACTTGCTTGAGACGATCGTTGAAGTCGGCAAAGAAGTTGGCCACACGCAACTGGCTGCGTTCGACGATCTCGGGAATCTGCTCGTAAGCATGCGGACCGGACAACGCACGGCCTTTCAAGCCGGCCACGGCGTTGCGCACGCCTTCCATCACTGCCGCGAATCCGTCGAGTTCGGCGCGTCGTTCCCACATTGCAATCAGCGCTTTCTGTTGTGGTGTCGTGCCCAGCAGAGCGGGCTTCGCCGGATACGCTTCTTCGATGTAACGCCAGATTGCAGGGACTTCACCAATCGTCGTACCGTCTTGCAGAACGAGCGCGGGAACCTGAAGACGAGGATTGATCGCGGCATAAGCAGCGGAGAATTGCTCTTTCGCGCCAAGATCCACCGCTTTAGCCGGGATCTCGATGCCTTTCTCGGCAAGAAAAATGCGAACGCGGCGAGCGTTCGGAGAAGCCTTTGATTCGTAAAGCGTGAGTTCGGTATTCATTTTATTTTCCCAGTTTCGATGAAAAGCTCGCGGAGGCTTCAGCCCCAGACGCGAGCGTGCCGGTGATATCGCGGCCCGATCAGAGCTTCGATCCGCCGTCGACACGCAACGTGTCGCCTGTGATCCAGCGCGCGTCGTCGGAGGCGAGGAACACAGCGGCGCCCGCGATATCGCCCGGCTGCGCGACGCGTTTGAGCGCCTGCATGCCCAGCGTGAAGTCGCGGCCGGCGTCCGTTCTCGCGAAGTTCGACATGTCCGTTTCGACGACACCCGGCGCGATCGCGTTGACGCGAATGCCGCGTTCGCCGAGCGCGGACGCGAAGTGACGCACGAGCGTGTCGACGGCGCCTTTGGTCGACGCGTACGCGGACAGGTTATTGACGGAAGCGCGTGCCGCGAGCGAAGACAGCAACACGATGCTGCTGCCTTCACCCAGCACGGGCAGCAACTGCTGCACGAGGAAGAACGGTGCGCGCACGTTGACGGCGAACAGGTCGTCGAAATCTTCGACGGTCGTTTCCTCGATCGGCGCAGCCTTCGAAATGCCTGCATTCGCGACGAGGATGTCGAGGCGCTCGCCCGTCAGCGACCGCACGCGCCTGGCGAGTTCGTGCGGCCCGTGCGCGTCGCGCAGATCGGCGGCGACCTTGTCGGCCTGTCCGCCTGCCGTGCGGATCGCTTCGACGACGGCGTCGGCGGCCTGCTCTGCGCTGCTGTAGTGGACCAGCACGCGCGCGCCGGCTTGTGCGAGCGCGATGGCCGTGGCGCGGCCGATGCCGCGGGATGCGCCTGTCACGAGCGCGGTCTTGCCTGTCAACTTGTTCATGATGAGATTCCGTTGAATGTGATGGGAGTGCATCACGCGTAGCGTGCGGCAGCTTCCGGGAGAAACAGATCGACGTGTGCGTCGAAGCGTTCGGGGTACGGGTACAGCGAGCCGTGATTGGCGTCCGGATAGACTCAGGACGCGGTCCGGCCGCCGTTCACGCGCAAGACCTCGCCCGTCATGAATCCGGCCGATGCCACATACACGATCGCCTCGGCTATTTCATCCGGGGTGCCAGCGCGCTTGAGCGGCACGGTGTCGAGAAAGGCGGCTTTGCGCTCGGATGTCTGCGTGAGACGGTCGAGCATTGGCGTTTGCACGGGCCCCGGCGCGACGGCGTTGACGCGCACGCCAAACGCAGCGGCCTCGAGAGCCGCCGACTTCGTCAGGCCTTCGACGGCGTGCTTGCTCGCGACATAAAGCGATGCGCCCGCCGCACCGCGCGCGCCCATTGTGGATGACACGTTGACGATGCTGCCGCTGCGTTGGGCCGACATGGCGCGCAACTCGTGCTTCATCGCTAGCAGGGTGCCGAGCACGTTCGCATCGAAAACGGCGCTATAGCGCTCGACGGTCTGGTCGACAACGGGCGCGGATTCACCTTCCGTGCCTGCCGCGTTCACGGCAATATCGAGTTTTCCGAAGCGCGCGACCGTGCGCTCGACGAGCGCCTGCATGTGGTCTTCCACGCGTACATCGGCGACGATGAATTCCGCTTCTGCGCCCAACGAACGGAGCGTTCCGGCGAGCGCCTGGCCCTCGTCCGCGCGCCGCCCGGAGATCACGATGCGTGCCTTCGCGTGTGCGAAGGCGAGGGCGGTCGCGCGTCCGATACCGCTCAACGCGCCTGTCACGAGTACGACGGTTTGCTCGTTCATGTCGGTTCCTTATTCACGTTCTTCGATCGAATCGACACGGTCGCTGTAGAACGCAAGGTGCTCGCGGATCGATTCGACAGCGGGATATGGCGACTCGTAAGTCCAGATCGCGTTGACCGCGCGCTCGCCGCCCGAGGGGATCGAGAAGTACGCGGCGTCGCCCTTATATGGGCAGTAGGTCGAATGCTCAGTGCGTTCGAGCAGGGCGATGTCGACATCCTTTCTCGGGATGTAAAACACAGGCGCATAGTGAGCCTCGCGCAGCGTCAGCGCGTCGCGCGTGTCTGCGACGACGCGGCCCGCGACCGTGACGACGACGCGCGAAGGATTGCGTTCGATTTCAATGGGGTGATCGGGACCGGGAATCTTCACGGTTCTTGGGTTCGGCGTGTTGTTGCTGGACATGTTTTAGCTCCTTGAGTCAGGCGGTTTCATCGCTCGATGCTTCGGCGGTGGTGTCGTCGTAGGCGGGAAAGTCGGTGTACGCGCGTTCGTCGCCGCCCCAGAACGCGTCGCGCTGGTAGGGCGCAAGCGGCAAGTCGCGCCGCAGGCGTTCGGGCAAGTCGGGATTCGACGAGAACCAGCGGCCGAACGCGACGAGATCGGCGTCGCCGCGTTGCAGGATCTGCTCGGCGCCTGCGCGGTCGAAGCCGCCCGCCGCGATGATCGGGCCGTCGAATACCTTGCGAAGGAACGACGACGCGACGGGCGCCTGACCTTCGACGAGCGTTTCCGTGCCCATCACACGCGGCTCGATCACATGCAGATAGGCGAGGCCATACGCATTGAGCCGTTCGGCGAAGTATCCGAAGGTCGCCTCGGGGTTGCTGTCGGAGATTGCGCCCCAACGGCCGCTCGGCGACACGCGCACGCCGACGCGGTTCGCGCCCCACACGGAGGCGAATGCATCGACGAGTTCGAGCGGGAAGCGCGTGCGTTTTTCAAGCGTGCCGCCATAGGCGTCCGTGCGTCTGTTGGTGCCGTCCTGAAGGAACGTGTCCGCGAGGTAGCCGTTCGCGTTGTGCAATTCGACGCCGTCGAAACCGGCGGCTTTCGCGCGCTCTGCCGCACGTCTGAACGATTCGACGATGGCGGGAATCTCGCTGGTTTCGAGCGCGCGATGCGGCGAGTTGGGCACCCAGCCGTTCTGCGTGAACACGGTCGTTTCGTACGGCACGACGGACGGCGCAACGGGCGCATTACCCCAGCTCAGATCGACGTGCGACTGGCGCCCGTCGTGCGCGATCTGCATGAAGATGCGCGCGCCATTCGCGTGAACGGCGTCGGTGATCCGCTTCCAGGCTTCGACATGTTCGTCGGTATAGATGCCGGGTGCGCCGAGATAGCCGCGGCTGTCATAGGAGGGATGTGCGCTTTCCGTGATCAGCAGGCCGCCTTGCGATGCGCGCTGCCGGTAGTACTCGACCATCATCGCGCTAGGGCTGTCGTCGGAGTCGGAACGCAGACGCGTCATCGGCGCATGCACGATGCGGTGTGACAGTGATATCGGGCCTACGTTTGTCGACGAGAACAGTTTGAGATTCGAGCCGGTCATTTCGATGCCTTAATTGGTATAAATCGGATGCGTTGCGATTGTTGTATGCCCGTCAGAGCTTCGATCCGCCGTCGACGCGCAGCGTGTCGCCCGTGATCCAGTTCGCCTTGTCGGAAGCAAGGAACGTCACCGCGCCGGCGATGTCATCGGGTTGCGCGACGCGCTTCAGGGCCTGCAGGCTCAGCGTGTAGTCGCGGCCTGCATCGGTGGTCGCGAAGCTCGACATGTCGGTTGCGACGACGCCGGGCGCGATCGCATTCACGCGCACGCCGCGCTCGCCGAGCGCCGATGCGAAATGCCGCACGAGCGTATCGACGGCACCCTTGGTGGCCGCATAGGCGGCCAGCTCGCCAACCGATGCGCGCGCCGCCAGCGACGACAGCAGTACGACGCTGCTGCCTTTGCACAGCACTGGCAGGAGTTGCTGGACGAGGAAGAACGGCGCGCGCACGTTGACGGCAAAGAGTTCGTCGAAGTCTTCGACCGTCGTGCCTTCGATGCTTGCAGCCTTGGCGATGCCCGCGTTCGCGACGAGCACGTCGAGCCGTCCGCCGATGATGGCGCGCACGCGCTGGGCGAGCATGCGGGGACCGTCGGCCGTGCGCAGGTCGGCGGCGATTTTCTGCGCGTGGCCGCCGGCCGCGACGATCCCATCGACGGTCGCGTCGGCGGCTGCTTCATTGCTGCTGTAATGCACGAGCACCTGCGCGCCGGCGCGGCCGAGCGCAAGCGCAATGGCGCGGCCAATGCCGCGGGATGCGCCCGTGACGAGCGCGGTTTTTCCAGTGAGGTCGGTCATGGCAAAGCTCCGTCTGGTTGATCGGCGGGACCTTCCGGCAATAACAGGCAGGCATGGCTGCAACACTGTCTTCGCCGGCATCCGCATCGGGCGATACGACTGCTGGCATGTAATCTAGACTTCGCTTGCGTAAAGAAAAAAGACTTTGTAGGCTGGCGGGCATGCTCAGGAAGCATGGCTCGGGAGGCGTTCAAAACGGGCGAACCAGGAGGAAGCATGGAGTTACGCCATCTGCGCTATTTCGTTGCCGTAGCGGAAACGGGCAGCCTCACGGTCGCCGCGGAGCAGCGGCTGTTTACATCGCAGCCGTCGCTCAGCAGGCAGATCCGCGATCTCGAGGACGAAGTGAAGGCAGAGCTGTTCAGCCGAAGCGCGCGCGGCGTCGAGTTGACCGCGTCGGGCAAGGCGTTTCTCGACCATGCACGGCTTGCGCTCGCGCAGGTCGACGCCGCCATCGAAGCCGCGCGTCGCGCGTCGCGTCCCGCCAAACAGGTATTCGCACTCGGTTTCCTGACGGGACAGGAAATGACCTGGCTGCCGCGTGCCATGCAGGTGTTGCGCGACGAGTTGCCGAACATCGACGTGACGGTGTCGAGTGGCTACTCGCCCGATCTCGCGGACGCCGTAGCGCGCGGCAAGCTCGATCTCGCGTTCGTGCGCAAGGAGCCGGGGCTCGATCTCGATTACCGTGTCGTCTATCGCGAGAAGCTCGTCGTGCTGATGCCGAGCGACCATCGGCTGACGGCGAAGCAGGCGGTGCATGCGTCCGATCTGCAAGGCGAGACCTTCATCATGGCGTCGAACAAGGCGCGCGTGCTGCACGACGTGGTCGCGCAATATCTGCAGGACAATGGGCTCGACCCGGAGCCGGAGCATGGCGTCGATAACCTTGCGATGGCGATGTCGCTGGTTGCATCGACGCGCGGGATTTCGTTGATGCCCGAATACGCGAACAATCTGCTGCCGTGGTCGGTGGTCAGTCGTCCGCTGGCAGGCGAGGCGCCAACCGTCGATCTCGCGATCGGCTACAGCCGATCCAATGCGTCGCCCGTGCTGAAGCTGTTTTTATCGAGGGCGGATGAACTGGTGGAGGGTCGCTGAGCGAGCGGCTGGCCTATATTGGCAGGGTGTGCCGGACATTCACCCGGCTTCGCACAGAACGGGAGTCAGCGCGATGGACCGCCTTGCGGCGATCGAAATTTTTATCCGCGTCGTCGATACAGGTTCGTTTTCGGCTGCGGCGCGACACTTCGATATTGGGCAGCCGGCCGCGTCGAAAGCCGTCGCGCAGCTCGAAGAATGGCTCGGCGTCAAACTGCTGCTGCGCTCGACGCGCGCGCTCACGCCGACGGAGGCCGGCCAGAACTTCTATCAGCGCGCGAGACGGGCAGTCGAGGAAGCGGACGAGGCCGTGCTGGCGGCGCGCGGCACGGCAGCGGGACTGACGGGCAAGCTGAGGGTGTCGGCCGCCGTGTGCTTCGCGCGGCTGCACATCGTGCCGCGCTTGCCGGTCTTTCTCGAACAGCATCCGGACCTCGATCTCGAACTGGTGCTCGACGATCGCAACATCGACCTCGTTGAAGAGGGCATCGACCTCGCCTTGCGCATGGGCGAACTGGCGGACTCGAACATGACGGCGCGCCGGATTGCTATCGCGCGCCGGCGCGTGCTCGCGACGCCCGCCTATCTGGAACGGCACGGCATGCCGCAAGCGCCCGCCGATCTGCACGCGCATCGCGCGGTCGTCTATACACGCGATGTCGGTGGCGGAGAGGAGTGGACGTTTCGCAGGGATACGGCGGAGTTGCCCGTGCGGCTGCAGGGCCGCGTAAGGATCTCCGCGACCGAGGGCCTTCGCGCGGCCGTCTTTGCGGATATGGGCCTTGCCGTCGCGTCGGAATGGGCCTTTTGGCCTGAACTGCAATCGGGCGCTGTCGTCTCGGTGATGGATGACTGGACGCTGCCGGCCATCCCGTTGTCCGCCGTTTATCCGACGGGACGGCAGGCTAGCAGCAAGGCACGTCAGTTCACTGCGTTCGTCGAGGAGTGCCTTGCGCCCGAGTTCGCGCCGGAACGCTTATTCCAGGGTGGGACAGGTCGCTGAATCGAACACTCTTCTCTTTACCGCGCGCCGTTAGCCAGCGAGCCCGCGGACAAATCTCCCGATGTGGTCCAGCACGGGTTGCTGATCGCCTGCAAAGGCCCAGTGATCGGCACCATCGAGCTCGATGAATCGCGCCTGTGCGATGCGGCTGGCGAGATGCCGGCCAGCGCCGATGCGAACCGCGCGGTCGCCGCGTCGATGCAGCACCAGGGTGGGCACGGAAACCCGGCCGAGCAGATCTCGAACATCCATATCGCGCAACGCCTCGAGCACGCCCTTGATGGCGCCCGGGCTCGACGCGGCGCGAAGCAGGCCTGCCCACCAGGCTCTCGCCTGTGGATCGCCGGACAGGCTCGGCGCGAATGTTTCGATGCCCGCCGGTCCGCCCCAGACTGCAATGAGCTGCTGTAGCCACAAGTCATACTGGCCAGCGTGAAGTGCATGGGGATAGTCGTGCGTCGCGGTTCCCTTCGCCAGCGAGGCGAACAGAATGAGGCCCGCGACACGATCGGGGTGATCGACGGCAAACTGGATGCATGCCGGTCCGCCTTCGGACGCGCCGAACAGCACGACGCGGCGGCTAGAAGCGGCGTCCAGCACGGTGCCGATGTCCTGCGCGGTCGCGTCGACGCTGGGATTGAAACCGAGCCGGTCGGAAAGCCCGATGCCGCGACGATCGAGCAAAATCAGACGGCCCATCCCGGCGAGCGAGGCCAGGAACGCCCGGCACCGGGGCTCCTCCCAAACCCGTTCGACGTGAGACACGAAACCGGGCAGCACCAGCACATCGATCGGGCCCGCACCGTAAGTCTGGAAGGCAAGATGGACGCCGCCGCCGCTGACGTAGCGCGTCGGCGGCGGGTTCCCGATGGGCGGCGTCGAGTGGGCGTTCAGCAGCGCGCGAGTCTCCCGTTCGGGTGCTGCATCGAGCTCGTCGCGAAGCCGTTGCTTCAGGGCCTCGAAATGCCGCTGGGCCGCGGCCCGGTCTCCCGCGAGCAGAAGATTGCGGATGAGGTGCCGCCCGTACACTTCGCTGAGCGGATCGAACTCGACGAGACGGCGGGCGTGCGCGGCCGCGCACGCGTAGTCGCCGGCCGCATGGCTGTCGTGCACCACGCGTTCGAGTGCGTGAATTGCCCGGCCCCGCAAAGCCTCCCGGCGAAAAAACGCCCACTCGTCGAACTGCGGGCAGTCGCCGGGCGAAAAACCCGCCAGAAAGTCGCCGGGATAGAAGCGGCATGCACGCTCGAATTCGCCGCGGTCGCAGGCTTGCTCGAACAGTTGGGAATCCACCTGCAACTCGATCGCTGCCGACCATCGGACGGTTGACCGGTCGGTGGTCAGCACGTGGTCGCCGAGTGTGAGCTGGAGACGATGCAACAGACGCCGCAGCCGCGCCCGTACCTCCTCTTCGCTGCCGTCCGGCCACAACATCGTGGCGACAGCATCGCGCCCGACCGTGCCCTTCGTTTCGGCCAGGTAGACCAGCAGCGCCATGCCTTTGCGCAAGGCCAGCGGGCACAGCCGGCCGTCCTGACGGATCTCGGGAAATCCAAGCGTTCGCACGCTGAACAGAGCCATGGCGAGGCGGCCCTCGATGACGGCGTCCGGGGGACGCTCAGGGGACGAGGCAATCCTACCATTGCCCGCAAGCGATGGTCGTTGGACGCATCGCGGCGGATTGAACAGGAGGATGGCCATGAAGAAACTGGGCGAACAGGCGATCGTGATCGGCGCCGGCATGGGTGGGCTGCTGGCCGCCCGGGTACTGTCGGATTTCTATACGCAGGTCACCGTGCTCGAACGCGATGCGCTTCCGGCAGCCGACACGCCGCGCAAGGGCGTGCCGCAAGGTCGCCATACCCATGGGCTGCTTGCACGCGGCAGCGCGATACTCGAGGCATTCTTCCCGGGATACAACATGGAAGTCGTCGCGCAAAGCGGCGGCTTGATGGGTGATGTAGCCAACGATGTAATCTGGATCGGCCGCAACGTCAGGCTTGCCAACGACACGAGCGACCTGACCGGTCTGCTTGCGAGCCGTCCCGTGCTCGAAGGCCATCTACGCCGGCGGCTGCTGGGTTTGCCGAACGTGCGCACCGTGCAGAGTTGCGCTGTGCGTGGACTTGCCACCGACCCGCTTCGCAAGCGCGTGACAGGTGTGCACGCGTGTGTCGAGGGTCGGCCGCATATGATCGCCAAGGCCGACCTTGTCGTCGATGCGACTGGCCGTGGTTCATCCAGCGCGGCGTGGCTCGAGGAACTCGGCTACGAGGCGCCCGCCAATGAGCAGGTCGAGATCGGCATCAGCTACATGACCCGTTCGTATCGGCGCCGGTCGACTGATCTCGACGGCAAGCAGGGTATCGTTGTCGCCGGTAGTGCGCCGGACTGGCGCAACGGCGTCATGCTCGCGCAGGAAGGCGACAGCTGGATCGTCAGTGCCGGCGGTTTTCTTGGCGACGACGCACCCGACAACGACGAGGGCTTTCTCGCGTATCTGGCGACACTGCCGACCATGGAGATTCACGATGTCGTCGCAAAAGCGGAGCCGCTAACCGGTTTCAGGCGTTACCGCTATGCCTCCAGCCTGCGCCGCCGGTACGAGAAACTTGCGCGTTTTCCCGAGAACTACCTGGTTTTCGGTGACGCCATCTGCAGCTTCAATCCCGTCTACGGGCAGGGCATGACCGTCGCCGCGGAGGAAGCGCTGACGCTGCAGCAGTGCCTGCGCTCCGGTTCGGGCGATCTTGCGCGTCGATTCTTCAGGGCGGCCGCGAAGATCGTCGATATTCCGTGGGACATTGCGGTCGGCAACGACCTCCGCCATCCACGAGTCAACGGCGCGCGCCCGCCGATGTTGCGTTTCATCAACTGGTACATCGGCAAGCTTCACCTCGCCGCAACGCGCGACAGCACGCTGGCGACTGCGTTTCTGAAGGTCGTCAACCTGACGATGCCGCCGTCGACGCTGCTCAGCCCTGCGATCGCCTGGCGGGTCTGGCAGGGCAACCGGGGGCCGGCGCGATCGGCTCCGTCACCTGCAATCGAAGCAGCGAGGCGCAGTAGCGCGTCGTCATGATCGGGCCTACTTCACGAAGCTTGGCCACGGCCGAGGTCGTTTGTTGTCTTAAGAGGCCTCAACATCGTGTTGCGATGCTTCGTGCTGGCGCCTGCTTTGTGAAAGTACCGGTCGGGATACCGGTGGCCTGCTGATTGCCAGGGCGCGGATGAGAACAGGCCGGGTGACAGGCACACCAGGCTCGCCGGCTAGCGACGCCCGCTGCGGCCCCACACGTAGCGCACCCAGCGTTGCCACCTGGTGCGCTGCGTGGCAATGGTGTTGCGCGATGCCTGTTCCTGGCGGTCGCGCTCCACGCTTTTCTGAACCTGCTCGTGGATCTGGCGCAACGTCAAGCCGCCGGGGCCTTTCAGCTTGTCGGGATCGGTGTCGTCTGTCATGGGAATGGCCTCGTCCGGATGAGTCGATTCGATCTTGATACAGATGGGTAGGCGCGGCAAGCACATAAAAACAGTCTGTCGCCCTCGCCATTTTCCGGAGCACGCGTTCACTGAGCCGAACCTTTTGATATTCACTCGCGAGCTGCCAAGCCTCATATAGCGGTGCCCGCGCTTGCATCAGTTGATATGGCCGGTTCATGCTGCGCGGCCTGACAAAGGCGATAATCTGCGGCAACGCATTGAACGGAGATCCGACTATGTCAGCGATGGCAAAGTTTCGAGGGTTCGTTGTCGCACTGGCGCTGGTTAGCACGGCGGCGCACGCACAGACCACCGACTTCTGGGGAACGCGTCTTCCCGATCAGCCGACGCAGTTCATTTTCGGCTACGGTTCGCTCATCAACACGCCATCGCGCAACGACACGGCGGGCAAACCGGTTGCGGCGATTCCGGTGCGCGTGTCGGCGGCGTTCGGTTATGTACGCAGCTGGAGCGACCGCGCACGCAGCGGGTTCACGGCGCTCGGCCTGCGGCGTCCGTCCGGGGGTGAAGCGCCGATGACGATCAACGGCGTGATCTATCCCGTTGCCGGCAATGACATGTCCGCGTTCGATGAGCGCGAGAAGGGCTACGTGCGCGTCGAGGTGCCGCGTGCGCTCATCGAGCCCGTATCGTGGCAGCCGCTGCCGGCGCAGGGAACGGTCTGGGTCTATGTGCCGAAAGCCGAAGGCAAGGCGCCGGGTGAAGGGCTTCCCGTTCCGGACGCCAGGTTTCCGCTCGTCGAGTCGTATATCGATGTCGTGATCGAAGGCGGCCTCGAATACGGGCCGGAATTCGCGCGCGAGATCATCGAGACGACCCGGGACTGGAGTCCCTACTGGCTCAATGACCGCACGCTCGCACGACGGCCCTGGGTTTTCGACAAGCAGTTCGCAAAAGTCGATGCGCTGCTCGCGACGTCGGCACCCTGCTTCGCGCAGCGAGCGTTCGCCGAGGACTATGCCGCCGCGAGCGCCGCCATCGCCAGGCGCAAAGGCGATGTGTGTCTTCGTGAGGCGCGTGGCCGTTAGGCAGCGCGCTTTCGGCTGCAGCCGTCCAGGTCGAGCCTGATCTCGCGGCGCGCGAAGGACGGTTTCGCGAGGATCTCTATCATCGGCTGAGTGTGCTCCAGATCGAAGAGCCGCCGCTGCGCGCACGGGGTGCGGACGTCGAGCTTCTGGCGCGGCATCTGCTTGACCAGTTGCGTGTGGATTCGCGCCGCCGGATACGCGGCTTTTCCGACGACGCGGTTCGGGCACTGCGTGCGCACGACTGGCCCGGCAATGTTCGCGAATTGAGGAATCGCGTGTGGCGTGCGGTTGTGCTGTTCGATAACGCTGTCATCACGGCGAGTGACCTTGGCCTTGCGCACTATGTCGACGCGCGCGCGATGTCGCTTGACCAGGTGCGGCGCCGCGCCGAGCAACAGGCGGTCGAAAGGGCTTTGCTGCGTCATCGCGGCAGAGTCGCGGACGCGGCGCGCGATCTCGGTATTTCGCGCGTCACGTTGTACCGGCTGCTCGAGTCGTACGGGTTCGATATCGCTTCGTTTCTGAGGGGCTTGCGCACTGATCGCCCTGCTGCGGCGGTTCGCTAGACCGCGCCGACCGCCGAAGGCTTTGTTGCATGCCTGCGGCGAACCGCGGCCGCGAGCGTCTCGCTGCGGATTCCAACGGACACGACAGGCAAACCCCCGATCTAATGCTGTCGAAACAGGTTCTTGTTCACGGTGAGTGAAAGATCCGCCGTGGGTTCCGCGTGTATTTCAGCTTGAACCGGCCGGGGAACCAGTTGCGCGGCGGGCACAGCGGGTCCGCCAACTGCAGGCTCCCGCATCGCTGTTGTCGTCACCGTGCTCTTTGCGGGAGCCCGTACAGTAGCCGGCTCACGCGTCGCCTGTTCGACATGCGCAAGGTTCTGGTCACACGACTCGAGCGCGCCGCACGCGCCTTTCGCGGTTTTCGAACCAGTCCGTCGCTCCTTCGATGTGGCCGATGCAGCGCGGGCTTGTGTCGTGGTCGCTGCCGAATCCTGAGCGGTCTTTCCCGGCGCAGCGCGCACGGGAGAGGCGATGGTGCTTGCGACGTTCCGCTTGCTGGTGGGATTGCTGGGCGCAGGTGCAGGGGTCGCCGCCGTGACAAGTGGTCTGGGCGGTGCGTCGTGGGTGACGGCAACGCTGGCATTCGCGGCATCGCTGGCGGCATCGCTGGCGGCGGCGCGGGGCATCTCGGTGTCGCGCAAGGCAACCGGAGCGGATGGTGTTTCGATCGGAGCGCGCGCGGCCTGTGCAACGTCTAAGGCAGGTTGACGCGGCGACGCCGGACTATCGCGCTTTGCCGGATGCGGCTTGTCCGCATTGACGAAGTGCCCCATATGGCTTTGCATGGCTTCGCGCTGAGTCAGCGTAACGTAGGTGCCGAATGCGATCACGAAGCCGAACAGGACGGTCGCCACGCCCGCGCTCAGACTCCAGTCCGGCGCGCCGTCTTCCTTGACGACGGCAAGCTGCTTCGGCCGGGACTGCACGCGCATGATCAGCAGCGGGCGAGTGACATCGGGCGCCCGTTTGGAACGGCGCAAAGGTTTGCTGGGCGCGGCGGGCGCATGAGGCGCTTCAGGCGCAACGGGGCTGGACGAAGCCTGTTCATCGAGCGGCTGCGCGGGACCATCCTGTGCCGGCTCATCGCCTGGCGCCACGTCGCATGGCGCTTCCGGCGTCGCTAGACGCTTGCGAATCATGCCCATATCCGGTCTCCCCATCCCGCCGCCAACTCGGGCATTGTGCGTTCTTCTCATTGGCAACCAGGTGAGCGTCGTCACCCCGGCGCGTCGCGCGATGCCGCCCGTTCTATCACCCTATGTGGCGGCGCGCTAACCTGGTCATTGTTCAGCATCGAGGCGGGTTCGTATGTTGGTCGCTGCACAAACATAGGGTTCGCGGCACAACCCTGGTGAAAACGTCAGGCGACCGTGCCCGGTGCCTGCCTCTCTCGAAACCGTCGCCGTCCCCCGTTCTTTCCGGTCGAACTCGCCGTCGTCTTCTTCGCCACGAAAAAACGCTTGCATTCCATTTATTGTTCAACAATAGTTTGCACATTGTTGAACAATGTGACCGACTACCCGACCACCCGACGAGCGAGACCTTATGAAAGCCCACATTTTTACGAAGTCGGCCCTCAAGGGCCTGTCGCACACGATGAAGATCGCCGCCGCGATCGTGCCTCTGTGCATGGCGACACACGCCAACGTTGCCGCCGCGGCCGGGACCGTCGCGCCCGAGAGTCTGCAGATCGGCGCAGACCTCACGTACCCGCCTTACGACTATCTGGACAACGGGACGCCCGCAGGCTTCGATCCCGCGTTCATGGGCAAGCTCGCCACGCATCTGAAGCTCAAGCCGTCGTTCGTCGACACGCGCTTTGCGAATCTGATTCTCGGCGTCAACGCGAACCGCTTCGACGTGATTGCGTCCGCGCTCTACGTGACGCCCGAGCGCGCGAAGCAGATCGACTTTCTGCCTTACCTGAAGACGGGCGGCTCGCTGCTCGCGCTCAGCGGCGCGGGTTTCGCGCCGAAGACACCGGAAGATCTGTGCGGCAAGCGGGTCAGTTCGATCAAGGGCGCGTCGTGGATTCCCAAGCTTGCCGATGTGTCGGGCAAGGTCTGCGTGCCAGCGGGGCGCGGCGCGATCGATGTGCGCGAGTTCGAGACCTCGCCGGAAGCGGCGCAAGCCGTGCTGTCGCATGCCGTCGATGCGCAGTTCGAAGATTCCGCCGTCGCGCAGATCACGGCGAACCGGCTTGGCGGTCGCGTGGCGATTACGTCGACGGTGCCGCTCTACCCGGTGGTCATCGGCCTTGGCGTGAAGAAGGGCAATGACGCGCTGCTGTCGCAGTTGAAGACCGCCTTGGCGTCGATGAAGTCGTCGGGCGAATATGCGGCGCTGCTCAAGCAATACAACGTCGCGGAACCGACGGGCGGCGACATCGCTCTCGCGTTGGGAAGCACGCAAAAGTAAGGTCGCGTTTTTCCATTGTCTGGCGGGCCCGACGGCTCGCATCGCCATGCGCGCCTGCCTTCCCGGCGCGCAGGAAGGGGAGTCGCATGTTGTTCGATTGGCATTACGCGGCGTCGCTACTCGTCGACGCGGCATTCTGGAAAGCTGCGTGGCTCGTCGTCGAACTGAGCGTGGCGACATGGTTGATCGGGATCGTCGCTGGATTCATGCTTGCGCTTGGCAAGCAATCGACGCTTTTGCCATTGCGCATGGCGTGTGGTGCTTATATCTGGCTGTTCCGCAGCTTGCCGCTTCTGGTGCTGCTGATCTTCGTCTATAACCTGCCGCAGGTGTTGCCGTGGTCGGGCGGTGTACTGTCCGATCCGTTCCTGGCCGGACTGATCGCGCTGTCGATCAGCGAAACCGCGTATATCGCCGAAATTCATCGCGGCGGTCTGCTTGCGCTCAACAAGGGACAACTCGAAGCGGGCAGGGCGCTCGGCATCGGATACGTCGGGCTGCAACGCCTGATCGTGCTGCCGCAGGCATTCCGCGTTGCACTGCCGTCGCTGATCAACGAGTACATCACGATAGTCAAGCTGACGTCGCTGGTGTCGGTGATTTCTTTGGCTGAAATACTGCTCGTTGGCGAGCGCCTCTATACGCAGAACTTCAAGGTGCTGGAGACCATGCTCGCGGTGTCGTTCTATTACGTCCTGATTGTCACGGTGTTCGGTCATCTGCTGAAGATGCTCGAAAAGCGCCTCGACGTGACGCGCCGCAAGCATGCCGTGATGATCGACGTGACGGCGCAGTCCGACGATGCATCGAACGCCGCTGCAAAACCCGCCGACTCCCGGGCCACCGAACGCGCACTCGAAGCGGTCGGCATTCGCAAGCGCTATGGCCAGCACGAGGTGCTCAAGGGCATCGATCTGACCGTGAAGGCCGGGGAGGTCGTGTCGATCATCGGACCGTCGGGCTCGGGCAAGACATCGCTGATCCGCACGCTAAACGGGCTTGAATCGCTCGACGATGGCGAAGTGCATCTGCACGGACGCGCGTTCCTGCAGTCCCGCGGCCATGGCAAGGCGCGGCACGGCGACTATATGCGCGGTATTCTCGACATCGGCATGGTGTTTCAAAGCTTCAATCTGTTTCCGCACAAGACCGTTCTGCAAAACGTGACGCTCGCACCGCGCTATCACAACCGCCTGAAGGGCAGCGCCCTCGAAGAATCCGGCATGCGGATCCTGGCGAAAGTCGGCATGGCGGCGCATGCGCACAAGTATCCGCATCAGTTGTCGGGCGGGCAGCAGCAACGCGTGGCGATTGCACGCGCACTGGCAATGCAGCCATCAATCGTACTGTTCGACGAACCGACCTCCGCACTCGACCCGGAACTGGTGCAGGAAGTACTGAAAGTCATCGAGCAGCTTGCGCGCGACGGGATGACGATGATCATCGTCACGCACGAGATCAAGTTCGCGTTCCGCATCTCGGACCGGGTGATATTCATGGAAGGCGGTACGATACTCAGCGATGGTCCTCCACTGGAACTCGCGAAACAGAAAACCTCGCGCATCGCCAGTTTTCTCCAAGACGTTCATATCGCCTGAGCTTACGAATGACAACAGTACGTACGTCCGTTAAATCCGCGCCCGCGCCAGCGGCCGCGGAGACCGATCAGTCCGTGACGGACCGCATCCTGACAACGATCCGCGACGACATCATCGAGGGCAAACTGTTGCCCGGCACGGCGCTCGTCGAAAACGATCTGACGCAATTGCACGACGTGTCGCGCAACACGCTGCGCGAAGCATTGCGCCTGCTGTGCCGCGAGGGCCTTGCGGTGCATTACCGGCACCGCGGCGTGATCGTGCGCACACTCACGCGCCACGACGTGCGCGATATCTACCGCGTGCGGCGCACGCTGGAGTTGCAGGCGCTGACGCGCGAGGAACCCATCGATGCAGACGATCTCGCGTTGATGCGCGAAGCGATCCGCTGCGCGCAGGACGCCGTCGAACGTGAAGACTGGCGCGCAGTCGGCACGTATAGCCTGCTGTTTCACCGGCATATCGTGCGCTTGCTGCACAGCGCCTTGTTCGACGCGTTCTTCACGACGATTCTCGCGCAACTGCGGCTGGTGTTTGGGTCCGCACCGGACGAAAGGCGCTTTCAGAAGCCGTGGGTCGCGAAAGACCAGCGCATTTTCGTGCTGATCGAGCGCGGCCACCTCGACAAGGCGCAAGCAGCGCTCGCCGAATATCTGTCGGAGTCCGAGCACGCAATGCTCGACTATTTGTGACCTGTCTCGCGGCCGCGCGTCTCGAACGGCGCCACGAGAGCGTGGACACGCCGGCCGCCTCATCAAGGAGCGATCTCATGTTGAATTACCCTGCCGCCTATCAATCGACCAAGGGCTCCGCGCTCGAAGCCGACAAGGCATTCTATCGACGCATTGCTGCAGAGCATGACGGACGCGAACTGATCGAATCGATCGTGATTCCGATCCGATCGGGACAGGCGTGGACGGTGCCTGCGGGGCATGTCTTCCGTATCGTGACGATCGAAGGGCCGCAGGTGGCGGACCTCAACATGTGGAACCTGCACAATCCGCGCGAACGGATGTGGGCGTCGCGCACGCGTCAGTTGCAGGCAGCGCACGTCAGCACGTTCGACCGTCTCTGGTCGACGCTGCCGTTTCTGCGTCCGATGGTGACGATCACCGACGACAGTCTCGCTGATTACGGCATCGACGAACATGGCGGTCGCGTGCACGATCTGCTTGGCACGCGCTGTGACCCGTACGTGAACCGCATGCTGACGGGTGAAGATTTTCACTTTCATTGCCATTCGAATCTCACGCGCGCAGTTGCGCCGTATGGTCTGACCGAGTACGACGTACACGACGTGCTCAATGTTTTTCAATGCACAGGTCTGAATCTCGACGACAAGTACTTCATGAAGGCATGTCCGGCAAAGAAGGGCGATTATCTGGAGTTCTTCGCCGAGATCGATCTGCTTTGCGCGCTGTCGACGTGTCCCGGCGGCGATCTTTCTCTGCCGATGTGGGGACCGGACGCGCGTGATCCGCTGGAGGTGTGCCGGCCGCTTGGTGTGGAAATCTATCGGCTTGCGCCAGATCTGCTCGAAGGGTGGTCGACGCCCTCTGTGGCCGCGTACAAAGGGCAGCACGGACTGACGCTGGGCGGCCAGGGATAATCGGCCGCGCGTTGATTACATGCGATGTAATTGGCGCGCAGCAGCGGGACGCCTACTCTGTGGCTGTCGCGTCACCAGTCCGGTGGCGCTCGCAACCAAGGAGATATCATGTCCCGCTATCCCGTTCACACGCTCGAATCCGCTCCGCTGCAATCGAAGCCCGTGCTTCAGCAACTGCAACAGGCGTTCGGCGCGATCCCGAACATCGCCGCGAAGATGGCTGCGTCGCCGGTGCTGATCAACGGATTCATCGGGCTGTTCGAGCGAGTGCATGCGAGCAGTCTGACCGAGCCGCAGATTCAGACATTGCTGCTGACCAACGCAGTGACGAACGCCAGCGAGTGGCCCGTCGCGTTTCACACGGCGCTCGCATTGAAGCAAGGCGTATCGTCCGCCGATGTCGATGCGATCCGGCGCGGTGCCCTGCCAGCGGACGCCCAACTGGCCGCGCTTTCGACGCTGGCGCGCACGTTGATAGAACAGCGCGGCCGTCTTTCCGACGCAGACCAGCAGCGATTTTTCGACGCCGGATTCAACGCCGGACAACTACTCGAGGTCATCGCGGTGGTTGCCGCGTCGACCATCACGAACTACACGAGCAGCGTGACACGGCCGGAACTCGAAGCGCCGTTCGAAGAATTTGTCTGGCGTGCAGCCAGCGTGTGAGTCCGTTATAGTGACCCGCTTCGATCGGAGGAAGTCCGATGAATGTCAGCAGCCGCGATTCAAAGGCGTCGTCGGGAGAACTCGGCAACCTGCTCCGTTATTGGCGCGGCGTGCGTGGCGTGAGTCAGCTCGATCTGTCGCTCGAAGCGGGCATTTCGCAGCGTCAGATCAGCTTTATCGAAAGCGGGCGCAGTGTGCCGGGCCGGGAGACGCTGCTCACTCTCGCGCAGGCGCTCGACATACCGTTACGCGAGCGCAATGCATTGCTGCTCGCCGCGGGTTACGCACCTGTGTATTCGGAGGCGCCGTGGAATGCGCAGGAAATGCACGGTGTGGTTCGTGCGCTTGAGCGGGTCGTTCGCCAGCATGAACCCTTTCCCGCCATCGTCATGGACCGGCACTGGAACGTCCTGATGACCAACGACGCCGCGCCGCGCTTTTTCAACTGCTTCATCGACATGGCCGCGCGCAAAGGCCCGCGCAACATGCTGCATCTGATGTTCGATCCGCAGGGAATGCGACCGTTCGTCGACGATTGGGACAGCGTTGCGCGAAGCCTGCTGCAGCGGGTGTACCGGGAATCGGTGGGCCGTGTGATAGACGGCGACACCGCGCATCTGCTCGACGAACTGCTCGCCTATCCCGATGCACCGCGCGACTGGAAGACGGGACAGGCATCCTCTGCCGCGCCTGCCATGCCCGTCATTCCCATCGGGTTCGTCAGCGGCGGGGACGTGCTTCGTTACTTTTCAATGGTCACGAGCGTGGGTGCGCCGCAAAGCATCACGGCGCAGGAACTACGCCTCGAATGCATGTTTCCCGTCGATGACGCGACTGAAGCGCGTCACCACCAGCTTCTAGAAGCGAGCGCAACGCATCGATGACGACTGCGTGAGCCAATGCGTTTGCGCAGAACGCGGCTCGACAGTACGAGCCGCATCCTCCGTCACGGGTTACTGCTCGAAAACGTGGCGGTGCGCTTTCACGAAGTCGCTGACAGTTTGGGGCGCCTGCCCAGTGATCTCGCCAATCACACCGTCCTCGCCCGAAAAAATACCGTTCTGGTAATCGATGGCGATGGCAAGAAAGTGCTGGATCATGAACTCCGGCAAGTCGTATTTCTCGAGATGCTCGCGGTACTGTTCGATCGTCGACGGGTTGTATGTGATCTCGCGACCCAGAACCTTGCCGATTTCATTGGCGATTTCCTGCTGGTTCATCTCGACCGGTCCAAGCAGCGGATAGGTCTTGCCGATGTGCGCCGACGGGTTCGTGAGCACGGCCGCGATCAGCCGGGCCTGGTCTTCCCCGGAAATCGGCGCGTGACGTCCGTTGCCATACGGCAGCGTGATTTTGCCTTCCTGCACGATCTGATCGCGCACCCACGGGAAGACGAGCCATTCGGAGAAGAACGTCGGGCGAATGTGCACGGCGGGCACGCCTGACCAGTCGATCACGCGTTCCGCGATCCAGTGATCGCGCGCGGCATGACTCTTCGAATCTTCCCGCGCGGAAATCTGCGACATCTCCACGATCACCTCGACACCCGCGCGGCGCGCTGCATCCGCGAAATAAGCGGTCGCCTGGATAAAGCCCGGACGCACGGGATAGCACAGATAGGCGCCCGTCACGCCTTCCATGGCACGTATCACGTCGTCATGTTCGAGAAGATCGCCAACGACGATTTCAGCGCCCTGATTGCGCAGCGCCTCGCTGCGTTCGTCTTCGCGGTGTACGAAGGCGCGTACGGCATGCCCGTCATTCAGAAGATGACGAATGGTGTGGACGCCCGTTTTGCCGGTCGCGCCAGTAATGAGGTATTTGCGTTGCTTCATGATGAACTCTCCAATCTAACGGTTTGAACACTCATCGAGAGTGCAGGGGATGCTTCAGAATCTTTGAAGTGCATATACACATTTTGATGCGTGCGCTTAACGATCGGCTCCAACGACCTGTATCGCTTACATTGCTTCGAGGTGTTGCCTGACGTCCTGGAGGATCGCCGCCGCTGCGTCGGGGTCGTCTGTGATGCGGGCCATCGTGATCGCGCCGATCATTGCCGACAGCGCAAAGACGGCCTCCGACCTTGCCGCCTCGCGTCGCCGCCGTCCGCTTCGTTTTGCCAGGACCTCGACGAGATCGGCAAATCCGCGCGACGCGACCGCGCGAGTCTGTTCGTCCGCACGCGCCAGCTCGCTGCCCATCGCGGCGAGAGGACAGCCGTCCGCGGGCGCGTCCCGATGCGACGACGACACATACGCGTCAACGATGGCTTTGAAACCTGCCTTGCCTTCGCATCCGCTCGCCGCTGCTTCGAGTTTTCCGATGATCGCCGCCAGTCCCGATTCGCAGGCTTGGGCGACCAGTTCATCTTTCGATTCGAAATGCCGGTAAAACCCGCCATGCGACAGTCCCGCCTCGGACATCAGGGCGGCAAGTCCGGTTGCCTGAATGCCGTCGGTTCTGAATTTCCGGCTGGCGACTTCGACGATCCGCCGACGTGTGTCAGCCGATTCTTCTCTGGACTTCCGCATGATTTGCTGCACTCCGCGATTCGATGATTTGGATGATAGTCATCATCTAAATAAGAGTCAACGAATCTTTGCTGCAACACTGCGTTTCAGCTTTCGAACGGCGCGTGATCGATCAGGTCGCAGACGTTCGCGCAGTCGAAACCATGTACGTGCCGACGCCCGATATCGACCAGGCCCGTACCGGGCGCCGTGTGGGGCTTCTTCCTGACAACCTCCGCCAGCGCTTCGGCAAAGGCCGCCTTGAAGCCGGCGCGCGGCTACAGCGTCAGCACATCGTCGACGAACGACGGCGTGATTTCATCCAGCCGCAGTCCGAAGACGTCCACATGAGCGCCCATGTAGACCAGGGCGATTTCCGGCTGCTTGCGCTCGGCGATGCCTGCGCTGGAATGCAGCGCGATCGCGTCCCACACGAGTTCGGCCTTTTGTTCCGGGTAGCCGTTCGACGTCAGGAACAGGCTGGCGGCTTCGGCGCTGTCGACCTCGAAGCGCTGATCGGCGGCGAATGCGCTTGTGAGGCCAAGATCGTGAAGCAGGGATGCAAGGTAGACGGCTTCACGGTCGTATTTCAAACCGCGGGTTCTACCGAGGAATTCGGCGAACCACCACGTTCGGTGCACATGGTTCAGCAGCGCGCCCGAGTGAACGCGTTCGACGAGCGAGCTTGCCTGACGGGTGAAGCTGGAATCGGGCGGGCTGATTCCTCCGATGGTAACGATGGTGCTCATGTGGCCTCCGCCAATGTCGAGTTTGGCCATCGAGTGTATAAACGTGTCATGTGTCGTACATGACTGTTTTTGGACGATTCGTGCCAAAATGGATGCGACGTGTTCTCACAGGACCTGCAGATGAAGAAAGCATCCCGTCCGCTGTCGGGTTCGACGCAAAGGCGCGTTGTGATACTCGGTTTGCCGCCTGTCGACGCGCTCGACGTAATCGGTCCTGCCGAAGTGTTCGCATCAGCAAACCAGTTGCACGCAGGCGGGCCGGCTCCGTATCTACTGGAACTGGTTTGCGCGGGTCCCGATGTTCATCTGGCAAGCGAAACAGGTATCGGACTCAAGGGCCACCGGACGCTCGAAACAGAGCGTCGCGCAAACCGGCCAATCGACACATTGATCGTGACGACCGGCTTTAATTCGGTCGATCGCTTCGACAAGACAGCCATAGGCTGGATCCGCAAGCGTGCGGGCAGTGCGCGTCGCGTGTGCTCGATTTGCGTCGGCGCATTTGCGCTGGCGGAAGCGGGGCTGCTGGACGGTCGCAGGGCGACGACGCATTGGCGGAGGACGCAGCACCTTGCCGAGCGTTATCCGGACGTGCAGGTCGACCCCGATCCGATCTGGGTCAAGGACGGCAACCTGTACACGTCGGCGGGAGTATCGGCGGGAATCGATCTCGCACTGGCTCTGGTCGGTGAGGACCTGGGCAATGACGCGGCGTTGGAGATCGCCAGAAACCTGGTGCTGTTTCTGCGGCGTCCCGGCGGGCAGGCGCAGTTTAGCGTCGCCCTTCAATCGCAGCGCGTATCGGGCTCGAGCATCGACGATCTGTGCCTGTGGATCAGTGAGCATCTGCACACGGACCTCACGACCGACATGCTGGCGGACCGGGCATCGACGAGCGTGAGAACCCTCATCCGCATGTTCCAGCGTGAATTGAAGACGACGCCCGCGAAGTACGTCGAAGATATGCGGCTCGAAGCCATTCGGCGGGCGCTCGAACTCGGTGAGCGATCGATAGAAGAGATAGCGCGCCGGTGCGGCTACGGCAGCGGCGAGGTGCTGAGAAAGGCTTTCACGCGGCGGATGGGGGTGAGTCCGAGAGAGTACGCACGACGCTTCACGCCGGATACGGGACTGCCCTGATGCAGTGTCGCCATCCTGCCTGCAAGGGCGACACGGCCGGCGTGACGGCTACTGAATCAGCGAAATCTGCAATCACTTCAAATACGGCCACCGCGTGTTCAACGTCGGCGACGGCGAGTTCACTCATGCCCATGCGTCGGCATGATCATGAGACTCGCCGCCGTCTTCAGGGCCTTACGCGACGGCTGTGCCGCCGGCTCCAGCAGCAGGCGATACATTGAGCGCGTTGTTCGCGAGCTGGAACGCTTCCAGCCGGCCCGTCTCGCCCGCGTGCGCCGGATTGATCTGCGCCGTGATCGCGGTGAACTTGTTAGCGTCGGCGAGTTCGTTGCAGCCGTGCGATTGCCAGTACCACGCGGACACCAGCGCCGCGGTGGCGGGGTCGTTGCGCACGAGGTCCGGATTGCCGGCGAGATCGGCGCCGATCGCCTGACCGGCGCGGGCGAAGTTGTCCTTGAACGTCAACTGGATCAGGCCCGAGCCGCGATACTTCCAGCCGTCGCCCGTCGCGGCGGGGCCATTGCCGTAGCGGCCGCCATAGACGAGGTTGGCGATCTGCTGCTGGCGCTGGGGCGGCACGCGCGCCTCGCCGGGTTGACGCCCAAGGCTCGCGCATTGTGCGGCCGTCAGCGAGCGGAACGTCGCCCGCAGGCCTTCCACCGAGTAATTGAAGTTTTCCGCTACAGGTGGAGGCGGAAAGCGGCCGCTTTCAAACGCGACTTGTGCCAGAAAGGCGGCCCTGCGCGGGGGCGTGTTGATCTGGAAGCGGTCCATCGCGGCTTGCAGGGCGCCGAGCCACAGCGCGGCATTCGCCTGGGTGCTGCCCGTCGCAGCCATGAACGTGATTGAGTCCATGTGGTACTCCATATCGAGAGAGATCGGATCAGGGTTGCACCGCACGCATGGCGCGAATGCGAACGGATGCGACAGGGCCGGTGGAGTGATGAGGCTGTTTTAGTGAAGAGGCCGATGAAGAGCAGGATCGGGCGAGAGGCCGGCACGATGCATGGATGCACCGCTGACCATTCCGCGCGCGAGGCGGGTCTTGTCTTGGGTTTTAGCAGGTATTTTCCCGCGCGCCAGCTGGGTAGGGCGGCGAATGTGGTCTTCGACACATTCGCTCGCATCTGATTGCAGGCGATGCACCTTTGAGTCCCGGCGAATGTGCCAGGATGAAATGTTGTATCGCTGAGTAACGAGCAAACCGTTGCACAGAGCAGTTTGTCGTGAGCAATCGAGGAGACGCACCATGTCCACCACGACCTTAGCCGTACCGGTATCGGGCACCTCCCGCAAACCCAGCCCCCTCACCGAAAGCCACCTCACCGGCCCGCGTCGCGCGATCATGCTGAGTGTGGGCCTCCTCGCGATCAACCTCGCGGGCGCGGCATTCATCCATTACGTCGTGAAGGCGGAGGCCGCATCGTTCGAACTCGCCGTCACGCTCGCGGCATTCACGACGATCATGGTCGGCGCGCCGCTCATCGTCTTTCTGAGCCTGATCTGGTTCACGCGCTATCGCGAGTTTCAAAACAGCCTGAAGGGCAGTGCCCTTTCGGCGTATCTGCAGCGCTTCTGGTCGCAGCGGCTCATCTACGCGCTGGAGGATGCCGGCGCGCTGCCGTGCTCGCCGCCCGAGCCGCGCCCTGCGGCGGGACACTGGCAGCGCGTGGCTGACGAGCGGCTCGACATCTGCGAGCGCCTGTTCGCGCGCGTCTACCACGAGCAGTACGGCCTCGTGCCCTTCGTGCCCGCCGTGTTCATCCTGCTGGCCATCGTCTACGCGGCGGCGGGACTGGTCGGCACGAGCTTTTTCGACGTGAGGCCATGCGCGACGAGCGAATCTTCCGGCTGCATCTATGGCATCAGCCAGCGCGTGCTGATGGCGTCGTTCGCGGGCTCGTTCATGTTCGTCGTGAGCGATTCCGTGCTCTCTATCCGCCGCAAGTCGCTCAACGTCGCCGATGTCTACTGGTACGCGCTGCGCCTCTTTCTCGCGATTCCGCTCGCGCTCGTCATCAACAATGCGACGCAGTCCGACGGCGCGCGCGCGGCGATGGCCTTCGCGCTCGGCACCTTTCCCGTCGATGCGCTGCTCAAACTGATCCGCCGCTTCGGCTTTCCGCAGATCACCGAAGCCGACAAGACGGAGAATGCGCCCGACCGGCTCATCACGCTCGAAGGCGTGACGTTGCCGATCGTCGCGACCTTCGAGGCGGAAGGCATCAACTCCGTCGAGCAGGTGGCAGCCGTCGACCCCGTGCTGCTGTCGATCCGCACGGGCATGCCGTTTCGCTACATGCTGCGCCTTGGCTCGCAGGCGATCGTGCGGCGCCATTTCGGCGATGCGGCGACGAAGCTGGTGCCCGTCGGGCTGGCGGACGTCGTGCCCGTCTATCTGCTGGTGAAGGCGCTGGATTCGACGGCATCGAAAGATCTGCCGTGCATCGTGCATCCCGACATCGTGTTGAAGGATGCCGCGCAACGGCTCTTTCCCGATACCGCCGACGAACAGCGCATGGCCGTGATCGACATGAAGTTCCGCCAGATTGCCGCGGAGGAATATACGCTGATGCTTGCCCGCATCACGCCGCTTGATCCGTCGCTGTGATTGCGTGTCGTCTGTGTTTCGCGGCAACTACAGGGCTGCAACTACTGGGCGGCAACTACTGCGCGGGGAAGAGCGCTTGCACGCGCGACTTGCGAGGGTGGGCGAGCGGGGCCGCCGCCCGTCTGTCGGACGATGCGGACGTGCGTGCCGCCCACGTCGGCACGATTTGCCGTCATTTGACGGATTCGCAGGTGCGCTGCCATATCGCCTGCGCATTGCGGATTGCAGCCGACAGCAGGCGTTCATCGACGCACTGGTTCTGGCGTGCCGGGCCACGCAGCACGGCTGTCATTTTTGCCTAAGTTTTAGCGCCCAGACTTCGTGCCATGTGCGTGATCCTTGAAACGCACCGCCTACTTCCAGAGGACGACGATGAAACACCCATTGGTCACGGGTTTGATAGCAATAAGCATGAGCGTTCTGATCGCCGGATGTGCCTCGCCCGTCGAACGCGCTAACGAGAAAAACGACCTGCTGTCGGCGGCGGGCTTCCATATCGTCCCCGTGACGACGGACGCGCAGCGCTTGCAACTGCAGACCTTGCCGCCCAATCGCGTCGTGCAGAAGTTCAAGGACGGCAAGCCGGTCTTTCTCTACGCCGACCCATACGTGTGCGGCTGCCTGTATGTCGGCGACGAAACGGCGTGGGACAACTACAAGCGCGAACAGCTCCAGCAACAGTTCATCGATCAGGAACGGATGAATGCGGAGATGAATGAGAATGCGGCGTGGAACTGGAGCATGTGGCGTCCGGGTCCCGGGCCGGGCTGGTGGTATTGACTGGCCGGCTGCGTCGGGCCCGCGTCAGCGGCGGCGACCTTGCCGCCTGCCTCCAGCGCCCGTTCAGTCAGAACGCGGCCGTGCACAAGACTGCCGCACGATCAAGGTCGCCTCACACTCGATGCTCCGCGTATCGCTCTCGCCATTGAGTTGTGCGATCAGCAGTTCCGCCGTGCGCCTGCCGATCTCCGCACTCGGAACGCGCACGGTCGTGATCGGAATCGGCAGTTCGGCCATCACTTCAAAGTCGTCGAAGCCGATCAGGCTGAGATGGCCAGGCACATCGTAGCCGGCCGCCATTGCTTCCAGCATCGCGCCCGTGGCGAACGATCCGTTGCCGCATACGATCGCTGTCGGCGCTTCGATCGGCGCGGCCATGATCTGCCTGAACAGCCGCCGTCCTTCCTGAACGCCCCAGAAACCTTCGGCCATATGCGCGGGATGAATCGCGATGCCGTGCTCGGCCAGCGCCACGCGCACGCCTTCGCGACGCGCGGCGGCGCGGTCATTGGTGTTGGCGTTTTGCGCGATCATCGCGATGCGCCGATGGCCGAGGCCGAGCAGATAGTTCGTCGCGTCGTAAAACGCGCGATAGTTGTCCACGCCGACGCAGATCGAGCGTTGCTTCGCGGCGAAAGTGAAGGTGCTGACGCACGGCACGTTGCGCTGGTCGAGCAGCGTATAGAGATCGGGGTGGTGGCCTTCGCCGACTACTGCGATCGCGTCGACACCGCGCTCCAGCATCTTGCGAACCTGCCGGTATTCGCGCTGCAGGTCGTATTCGGAGCAGCCGAGCAGCAACGTATAGCCCTTTTCTTCCAGTTCGTCCTGCAGGACCTGAATGGCCGTGGCGAAATGCTCGTTGGCAAGGGTTGGCACGACGGCGCCGATCGTGCCCGTTCGCTGCGTCGCGAGTGCGCGCGCGGCGGCATGCGGCACCCAGCCGAGATGATCGATGGCGATCTGTATCCGCTCGCGCACGCTCGGCGACACGATCTCCGGCGAGTTGATGAAGCGTGACACCGTGGCCTTCGACACGCACGCCAGTTCCGCGACTTCACGCAGCGTTGCAGCGCCCGGCCGGACCGAAACGGATGGCTCGGCGGGCGGGTCGTGTCGAGTGGGGCGCGCAGCCTTTGCCATATGGTTTGCCTTGGCGTTTGCCTTAGAGTTTTCCGCTGCAATTATAACGGCGGCTTCCTTGGGCAAACGCATCGGCGCGGCCGCGCGCACCGCAGGTCGCGCTTACTTCGATGAAAGCTTCTTTGCCCACTTCATGATGTGACGCCCCGCCGCGACGACTTCGCCGCGCTGGTTCACGACCTCCATGTCCGCGGTGCTGCGGCGCTTCTCCTCGTCGATCTCGGCGACCCGGTAGATCACCGTGACCGTATCGCCCAACAGCACGGGACGAATGAAACGGATGCGGTCGTATCCCGCCGATACCGGGAATTCCTCGAGATCGTTGCGATGGATCACATGCGCAATGCTGATCGTCGACGCCGTCGACATGTAGCCGACCAGCAGCGCGCCATGCGCGATGCGCGTGCCGATCGACGACTTCTCCTGCATGTACTGCTCGTTGATGTGGGTGTCGCTGAAGTCGCCCGTCAGCCCCGCGAACAGCGTCACATCGGTTTCGCCCACCGTTTTGGCGAACCTGAATTCCTGTCCGATCTCCACGCCCTTGATAGCCATGCTCAAAGCTCCTGAAAAGTGGCGGTCTTGCCGTTCACGCCGTTTCGTCAACGTTTTCGACCTCTCGTGAAACCGGTTGCAAATAAGCCGGTTTCGGTTAATGTACTTCAAATACTAGGCGCATATATCGTGCTTAATGGTTTTCCCTGGAGATTATCGAAACCGCTTTTCACCATCTCTGCAACCGGTTACATTGAATTGGCCGGCGACGTGGTTTCAGTCCGCATCGTGCCGGCCGGATCAACTCAACAAGCGGGACACGCAACATGCACATCATTTCAACGACCGAAGCGGCGTCGCTGGTGCGCGACGAAGACGCTGTTCTCATCAGCGGCTCGGGCGGCGGGCATTCGGTGCCCGAAGCCTTGCTTGCGGCAGTGGAGGCACGCTTCATGAGCGCGGGCGCGCCGCGCAATCTGACGTCGATCAGCGTGGTCGGCGTGGGCGATCGCGCGGCGCTGGGCGCGAGCCACCTCGCGCATGAAGGGCTGCTGCGTCGGGCGATCACGAGCGCGCTGGTCGATTCGCCCGGGCTCGTCACGCTTGCTGCCGCCGACAAGATCGAGGCCTACACGTTTCCGCAAGGTGTGCTGTCGCAATTGATGCGCGACATGGCAGGCGGCCGGCCTGGCCTGATCACGAAAACAGGACTGCACACCTTCGTCGATCCGCGTCAGCAAGGCGCGCGGCAAAGCCCGTGCACGCCCGCGGAGTTCGTCGAACTGATCGAACTCGACGGCGAAGAATGGCTGCGCTTCAAGCCTGTGCCGATCGACGTCGCATTCCTGCGCGGCACCACGGCCGATGAAGACGGCAACATCACGATGGAGCAGGAGGCCGTGCTCGGCGAAATGCTGGCGATGGCGCAAGCGACGCGCCGCGCAGGCGGCATCGTGGTCGTTCAGGTCAAACGGATGGCGACGCGCAACACACTGCCGCCCAAGCAGGTGAAGATTCCCGGCATTCTCGTCGACTTCGTGGTCGTCGTGCCCGACCAGCGGCAGACCTATGCGACGGATTACGACCCGAGCTACGCGGGCGAATTGCGCGTGCCGCTATCGGAAATCAAGCCGTTGCCGTTCGGGCCGCGCAAGGTCATCGTGCGGCGCGCCGCGCTCGAACTGTATCCGGGCGCCGTGTGCAATCTCGGTGCGGGTGTTTCGACGGGGTTGTCGACGGTTGCTGCCGAAGAGGGGTTGCTCGACAAGGTGATCCTGACCAACGAACAGGGTCTGATAGGCGGCGCGCCGATTACGGGCCGCGATTCGGGCGGCGCGCAGAACTTCGCCGCGATGATCGAACAGCCGTCGCAGTTCGACTTCTACGACGGCGGCGGCCTCGATCTCGCGTTCCTTTCGTTTGCCGAAGTCGACGCGCAAGGCAACGTGAATATCAGCCGCTTCGGCGACAAGATCATCGGCGTGGGTGGCTTCATCAACATCAGCCAGAACGCGAAGTGCGTGATCTTCAGTGGCACATTGACGGCGGGCGGTCTCGATATCGGATGGGAAGCGGGGCGGACGGTCATACGCGAAGAAGGCCGTCACAAGAAATTCGTGCGCAAGCTCGAACAGGTTTGCTACAACGCAGCGTTTGCGCGCGAGCGCGGACAGACCGCGCTGTATGTCACCGAGCGCGCCGTGTTCCGGATCGGTGCGCGAGGGCTCGAACTGATCGAAGTGGCGCCGGGCGTCGATGTCGAACGCGACATCTTCGCGCAGATGGAGTTTCGGCCGCAGGTGTCGCCGGATCTCAGGACCATGGACGCGCGCCTGTTCCAACCCGCGCGGCTCGGCATTCACGACGAAGTGGTGGCGCGCGAACGCCGCTTCCGTTCGGCGCGCATCGCACAGTGGCTCGCGGAGGCACAGCGATGAACATCGACGGCGCCACCCGGCTGTACGCGATCATTGGCGACCCTGTCGCGCAAGTGCGCTCGCCATCGGTCTACACGGCGCACTTCGCGCGCCACGACATGCCTGCCGTGATGTTCGCGGCGCAAGCCAGCCGTGATTCGTTCGATACAGCGATGCGCGGCCTGATGTCGCTCGGCAATCTCGACGGCTTGCTGATCACGTCGCCGCACAAGGCCGTCGCGCTCGCGTTCGCCGACCGTCTGTCGACACGGGCGCAAATCGTCGGCGCGATCAATGCGTTGCGTCGCGAGCCTGACGGAAGCTGGACGGGCGACATGTTCGACGGCGTCGGCTTCGTGAGCGCGGCCCAGAAAGTCATGCCCGTCGAGGCAAAGCGCGTATTGCTGTTCGGCTGCGGCGGCGCGGGCGCCGCGATTGCCGCCGAACTGGCGGCGCATGGCGTCCACGCGATTTCGCTCGTCGATCCCGATGCGAACCGGGCCACGACCTTGCGCGATGCGTTGGCCGGACATTTTCGCACTTGCGATGTGAGCGTCGGCAGTGCTGGTGCGAAGTACGACATTGTCGTCAACGCTTCCGTCGTCGGGATGAAAGATGATGACGGCTTGCCCGGCGATCCCGGCGCGATTGGCGCGGGAACGCTGGTGGGCGACGTCGTGCTGAGACCGCCCGCCACGCCGACTATGCTCGTGGGCCTCGCGCGGGAACGCGGCGCTCATGTGGTCACGGGCCAGGACATGCACGGCGGCCAGGTCGACGCGATCCTCGCATTCTTCGACAAAGGAGCCCGATGATGTCCCTGCTCGGCAAGGCCGCTGTGCTGATCTGGAACGACGTGATCGAGACGGAGCGCGACGCGTTCTACCGTTGGCACGACAAGGAGCACATACCCGAGCGTCTCGCGCTGCCGGGTTTCCTGCGCGGCCGCCGTTATCGCGGCAGCGGCGTGACGGAATGGCTGACGCTGTACGAAGCCGACGACGTCGCCGTGCTGACGAGCCCGGCGTATCTGGCGCGGCTGAACGATCCGACGCCGCTGACGCAAAGCACCGTGCGGGCGTTCCGTAATACGGCGCGTTCGATCTGCGTCGTCGAGAAGACGACGGGCGCAAGCACGGGCGGTCACGCGCTGACCTTGCCGCTGCCAGCCGGCTTCGACGCCCGTCATCTGTTCGAAGGCGACGCGCCCGCCGTCACGGCCGACACGTGCGTGCTGGCCGCGCATCTGTTCGTCGCCGACGAAGCGGCCAGCCATCTCGACACGCGCGAAGCGCGAGAACGGGCCTACGTGGTGCCGCCACGCGTGCTGTTCGTCGAAACCTCGACGCTCGAAGCGGCACGCCGGCAACTGGCCCGTCTGCTGGCAGGCATCGACACGGCGCAACGCGATGAAGCGGCGGCAGGCGCGGGCGTTTTCACGCTCGAGATCAGCCGTCTCGCCACACTCAATCACTGATGTCAGGAAACACGATGAAGCTACTCAGATACGGACCGGAAGGACACGAGAAACCCGGACTGCTCGACGAACAGGGCGCGATTCGCGATGCGTCGTCGCTATGCGCCGATTACACGCCCGCGTTCTTCGCGGACGGGGGAATCGAAACATTGCGCGGCGTGGACCTGGCTCGCCTGCCTGTGGTCGAAGGCAGACCGCGCCTCGGTTCGTGCATCGCGCAGCCAGGCAACTTCGTCGCCATCGGGCTCAACTACGTGCAACACGCTATCGAGACCAACGCGCCGATTCCCGCTGAGCCGATCATCTTCAACAAGGCGCCGTCGTGCCTCTCCGGCCCGAACGATCCTGTCATCCTGCCGCGCGGCTCGACCAAGTGCGATTGGGAAGTGGAGATCGCGCTGGTGATCGGACGGCGCGCGCTGTATGTGCCGGAAGAGACGGCACTCGACTACGTGGCTGGCTATTGCGTCTGCAACGACGTGTCGGAGCGCGAGATGCAACTCGAACATGGCGGGCAGTGGGTCAAGGGCAAGATGTTCCCGACCTTCGGCCCGCTCGGTCCGTGGCTCGTGACGCCCGACGAAATCGACGACGTGCAGAATCTCGGCTTGTGGCTCGAACTCAACGGCAAGCGCATCCAGGACTCGTCGACATCGGACATGATCTTCCGCCTTGCGACGATCGTGTCGTACGTCAGCCAACATGTGTTGCTGCAACCCGGCGACGTGATTACGACGGGCACGCCGCCCGGCGTTGGCCTCGGCATGAAGCCGGAGCGTTTCCTCAAACCGGGCGACGTGATGGAACTCGGTGTGCAAGGGCTCGGCACGCAGAAGCAGACCGTGCTCGCATTCGAAGATTCGGCGCTCGCTTGACGCGCTGACAGGTGCCGGGTATTCGCCTCGTGTGGATGACCCGGCCCGGCATCCAATCCAATCCAAGAGACAGGAGACACGGTATGGACAACCGGTCAGGAGGAGGCGTGATGAAAGCCGCCGATGCAGCCGCGAACGTTTCGGCCACGAAGGCGTTGCCCTGGTACAGGGACATTTCCTGGCCGCAATGGCGTGTTCTGATCGCCGCGTGGGGCGTGTGGGTGATGGACGCGGTCGACTTTCTCGCGATCACGTTCGTGCTGAACGACATCGCGAAGCATTTCGATGTGCCGCTCAGCACGGCCTCGCTGCTGCTGTTTGCGACGTATGGCGTGCGCTGGATAGGCGGCTTGATGTTCGGCAGCCTGAGCGACCGTATCGGACGCAAGATTCCATTGGTGATCACGTTGGCATGGTTCACGGCGGGCGCCGTGCTAACGGGGGTGTCGTGGAGTTTCGCATCGCTTGCCGTGTTCCGTCTGCTGCTCGGCTTTGGCATGGCGCCGGGCTTCTCGCTCGGCGCGACGATGGTCGCCGAATCGTGGCCCGAAAAGCACAGGGCGATCGGCATCGGCATTCTCGATACCGGTTGGGGGCTGGGCGCGATCGGCGCGGCGATTGCCTACGATCTCGTCTACCCGCACTTCGGATGGCGTGGCATGTTCTTTGTCGGCGTTATCCCGGCGATCCTGCTCGGCGTGTTCATTCTGCTGTGCGTGCCGGAATCGCAGGCGTTCAGGGCAAGCGGCAGGAAACTGCGCACGCCGTTGCGCGACAATCCCGCCGTCGTGCTGTTCAGGCTCTATCCGCGCCGCGTCGGCTATCTCGCGTTGCTGATGCTCGTGTTGTGCTTCGGATCGTGGCCGTTTCAGGGGCTCTTTCCTACCTATCTGAAGTCGCTTTCATTCGAGCCTTTGACGATCACCTGGCTCACGATGACGTCGGCGGTCGGACAGGTCTTTGGTTTTTTTGCGTCCGGTTTCATCGCGGAACGGCTCGGGCGGCGAGCGGGCATCAGTGCGATGCTAGGCGCGGGGGCGGTGTGCGTGGTGGCGCTGGTGTATAGCGTCAACCAGTTTCTGCTTGCCGAATGCTTTGCGTTCCTGAGCGGCTTTTTCCTGGTGGGATCGTCGGGCATCTGGGGGACGATACTGACGGAGAATCTGCCGCGCGACGTGCGTGCGTCGGGAGTGGGTTTCCTCTATAACATCGGCGTCGTAGGCGGCGGGATTGCACCGTACATCGTGCTGTCGACGGTCAAGGCGGCGAGTATGACGATCGCGCTGGGCATCGCGGTCTTCACCATCGGCGCGGCGCTGGCGGCGATCGTCATTCTGCGGTCGGTGCGCGAAACGAAGGGCATGCAGTTGAGCGAAATCGACGCCGGCGGGCACTAGCCTGGCCGGGATGGCTGCGGCGAACCCGTAAACGGGTTCGCCGCGCGGCTTCGACGACAGGTACGACAGCAACCCGTCCGGACCTTCCTTCGTATCGCCTCCCAGTTCCGCGAGGCCCACAGTCCGGGTCGAACCGGGGCTCACGACGTTGACGCGAATGCCGCGTTCCTTGAGATCGAGCACCCAGCTCCGTGCAAGGGCGCGCACGGCCGCCTTCGACGCGCTATAAATGCTGAACGCCTGCGTCCCGGTCGAGCCCGCAATCGATCCAGCAAGAATGATCGAACCGCCGATCCTGGGCGGCGAGCTGACGGACACGTCGTTGATTGCAAGACGAGTCGCGAGCCTCGACTGGGGCACGTATGCAGGCACGGGATACATGCGATCGCGCAAGCTGCCGAAAAGCTTTAGAAAATCTAAATCATCCGCGACCGACGGGCCACTATTCTTCGTTTTTTTGAGTTCCTATGCTGATCCGTAATCGACGGACAAGGAGATCGTCCGTTTTTTCAACGGTTGCCGTCTGGAACGGGGATGCTCATGAAAAAGCCGCTGGTTTGTCTCGCACTATTGCTCGCAGCATTGTCAGTGCACGCGAAGGAACTGACCGAGTTGAAGTTCGGGGTCGATCCCACTTACGCGCCGTTCGAGTCGAAGGCGCCCGACGGCAAGCTCGTAGGCTTTGAAATCGATCTCGGCAATGAGATCTGCCGCCGCCTCCACGCAAAATGCGTATGGGTCGAAACGGCATTCGACGGCATCATTCCCGCACTACAGGGGCGCAAGTTCGACGCGATTTTGTCGGCGATGTCGGTGACGCCGAAACGCGAAACACAAGTGGCATTCTCGACACCGCTGTTCAACACACCCAGCAGTCTGATTGGACGCGCGGGCGCCGGTTTGCAGCCTTCCGTCCAATCGCTGAAGGGAAAGAACATCGGGGTTGCGCAAGGCTCGACGCAGGAAGCGTACGCAAAAGCATACTGGGCGCCCGCCGGCATCAATGTCGTTTCCTACGCCAATCAGGAACTCGTCTACACCGATCTGCGCTCGGGGCGGCTCGACGCGACCTTGACCGACATGATTTCCGGCAGCGAGGGTTTTCTGAAAACGCCGCAAGGTCAGGGCTATGCATTCCTCGGAGGGCCCGTGAACGATGCGAAGACGCTGGGCAAAGGCGCCGCGATCGGCTTGCGCAAAGACGATCCCCAGTTGCGTGAGATGATCAATCAGGCCATTGCAGATATGATCAAGGACGGAACGTATCAGAAGATCGAACGCCGCTACTTCGACTTCGATATCCTGAACGGCTGAGATCGAAGACGCGCCTTATACGGAGACACCATGCTGCAAGACATCGACGCACGCATCGAACGTGCGCTGACACCGGAACGGATCGCCGACTTTCGCCGCGATGGCGCGGTATGCATCCGCCAGCTCTTCACGGAAGACGACATTGCGCTGTTGCGCGAAGGGATCGAGCGCAACATCGCGCAGCCGAGTCCGCGCGCGAAGGTCGCGAGCCGTCCCGACGATCCGGGCTGGTTCTTCGAAGACTTCTGCAACTGGCAGGACAATGACGCGTATCGCCGCTTCATTTACGGGTCGGCGGCTCCTGCGGCGGCGGGCGCACTGATCGGCGGCGAAACGGTGCGGCTCTATCACGACCATCTGCTGGTGAAAGAACCGAACACGCGGCAGCGCACGCCCTGGCATCAGGACCAGCCGTACTACAACATCAGCGGATCGCAGAACGTCAGCATGTGGATTCCCGTCGATCCCGTTTCGCGCGAATCGACGCTCGAATTCGTGGCCGGCTCGCATCTCGGCCCGTGGCTCATGCCACGCACGTTCATGGACAACCAGGCGAAGTGGTTTCCGGAAGGCACGCTCGCCGATCTGCCGGATATCGAGGCCAATCGCGCCGCTTATCCGATCATTGGCTGGGCGCTCGAACCGGGCGACCTGGTGTGCTTCAACATGCTGACCTTGCATGCGTCGGGCGGTGTAGGCGGTAACACGCGGCGGCGCGCGTTTTCGGTCCGCTTCATCGGCGACGACGTTCGTCATGCACCGCGCCGCTGGCGCACGTCGCCTGATTTTCCCGGCCTCGATGCGCAATTGCCCGACGGTGCACCGATGGACCATCCGCTTTTTCCCGTGCTCTGGCGCGCGAACGCGACCTGACGCACGCTTCCCGGCTTCACGCGACCACGTTCAGCATGCTGTCGTTGAGTTGCTGCTGTTCCTTGCCGCGCGTCACGAGCCAGCGGTGAAAGCTGCGGCAATACGGCCTGTCGAAAGCGTTCGGTTTCCACGTGAGGAAATACGGCCACGGCAGCGACAATCCGAGTGCGAAGGGCATCACCAGACGGCCTGCGGCGAGATCGTCGCAGACCATCGAGCTTTGGGCGAGCACAAAGCCATAGCCGTCGATAGCCGCTTGAATCGCGACGCTCGATAGCGAAAACACCTGACGGTTCTCGTTCAGTTCACTGCAATCGACATCATTGGCCACGAGCCATTCGCGCCACGAAGGCGGCGATGCGAACTTCGGCCGCCAGTCGACCGATATCAACGGATAGCCGAGAATCTCGGCGGGCGCAACGAGCGGTGCGTCCGCTGGGAGCAGTTGCGGACTGCAAACGGGCACCACGTAATCGCGGAACAGTTCGACGGAATTCTCGACATCCGCGATGCGCTCGCCGTAGCTGATACGAAAGTCGATGTCGTAACCATCGGGCGACGGTTCCGTGTGCGTGCCGTCGAGATACACGCTGAGATCGGCATGCCGGCGCTGCCATTCGAGCATGCGCGGTGCGAGCCATTTCGACAGCAGCGAGGGCAGTGCGCTGACGCTGAGATTGCGCGTGTTCTTCGCACGTTCTATCTCCGCATGCGCGACACGCAGGCTTTCGAACGCGGCCGCGCAGCTCTCGTGATACTGGCGCCCGATCGACGTCAGGCTCAGCCGCTTGCCGTCCTTTTGTGTGAGATGCAGGCCGAGCGTATCTTCGAGCAGCTTGATCTGCTGGCTCACTGCACCGGGGGAGATGCCAAGCCGCTTCGCCGCTTCCGTCACGCCGCCGCACCGGCCTACCGCTTCGAATACCTGCAGCGCGCGCAAAGGGGGAAAGCTGTTCGTCGTCATCGTATGGGTGGGGGAAGGTTCGACGATTTAGAAACTCTAAACGAACAGCCAGAGTTTGACATCTGTTCTTTTATGTTTTGGCTTTTTATCCTGACCGCAAGTGAAAACGACATAACGGAGGCAGCGCAATGTTTCTGAGGAATGCATGGTACGTCGCAGCATGGGACGCAGAGGTGACACACGCGCTCATGCCCGTGACGATCCTCGGCGAACCTGTCGTGTTGTATCGCCGCGAGGACGGTACGCCTGTCGCGCTCGAAGACGCGTGCCCGCATCGCAAGCTGCCGCTGTCGATGGGAAGATTGATCGGCGATCAGGTGGAATGCGGTTATCACGGCCTGACTTTCGATTGCGAGGGCGCATGCGTGCGCGCGCCTGGCAGCCCGCGCATTCCACCCGGCGCGAAGGTGCGGAGCTATCCGCTGGCGGAGCGCTACGGCCTGCTGTGGATCTGGATGGGCGAGACCGATGAGGCGGACGCCGCGACGATCGTGCAGATCGACGAATGGGGCGATCCGGCGTGGGGCGTGAATCGCGGCGATGCGATGACGGTGGACTGCCACTACCTCTATGTCACGGACAATCTGCTCGATCCCTCGCATGTGGCGTGGGTGCATCCGTCGTCGTTCGGCAATGCCGCGTGCGAGGCCGAGCCGCTGAAGACCGAGGTTGCCGCGCATGGCGTGACGGTCTCGCGCTGGATGCGCGATGTCGACGTGGCGCCGTTCTATGCGCAGTTCGTCGGCTTCGAAGGGCGGTGCGACCGCAAGCAGCATTACGAAGTGCGCTTCCCGTCGCACGCGATCATCAAGGCGATCTTCACCCCGGCGGGTACAGGCGGCGACGATGCACCGCTTCATCGCGACGTGTTTCTGATGAACTCGTATAACTTCATGACGCCCGTCGACGAATCGCACACGCGTTACTACTGGTTCCAGACCCGCAACTTCGCCCCGCAGGACGAACAGGTGTCGCGCCAGTTCGATGCCGACGTGCGCCATGCTTTCGAGGAAGACCGCGTCGTGTTGACAGCCGTTCATCGCGGCATGCAGAATGCCCGCACGCCGAACATCGATCTCGCGATCGACGCCGGACCACTGCGTTTCAGGCGCGCGCTTGCGCAGATGATCGAACGTGAGCAGCAGGCAAAGGTCGCGCCCGCGCCTGTGTATGTGGTGAGTCGTCAGCGCGCGGAGCACTGACATGAATGTTGTCGTCGACGATCGGGAGACGCTGTCTGCGTCGCGCTTCAGGCGGTTTCGCGTGGCGCGGCGCACGCAGGAAAGCGCATCGATCGTTTCGTTCGATCTCGTGCCTGTCGACGGCGGCACGCTCACCCCGTTCGTTGCAGGGCAGTACGTCACGGTCAGGCTGCTGTTGCCGTCAGGCGAGGGATTGTTGCGCACGTACAGCCTCTCCGGCGATCCCGCCGACAACACGCGCTGGCGCATCTCCGTCAAACACGAACGAGGCGGCGACGCGGTGCCTGCAGGACGCGGATCGTCCCATCTTCACGAGCGGGTGCAAGCAGGCGACGAACTGGAACTGGCAGGGCCTTCGGGTGCTTTCGTGTGCGGCGACGAAGTGACGCGACCCGTCGTGCTGATGAGCGGCGGCGTCGGCCTGACGCCGCTCGTCAGCATGCTCCACCGCTTGCGCGCGATGAACGGCGCGCACAACCGCCGCGTGTACTTCATTCACGCCTGCGAGAACGGCGCGGTGCACGCGTTTCGTCATGAAGTGGAGACCGTCGCGGCGGCGCACCCAAACGTGCATGTGCATGTCTGCTACCGGCTTCCTTCGGCGGAAGACCGCGCGATGAAGTATTTCGACAGCGAAGGACTGATTTCGCGCGACACGCTGCAAGCGCTCTTGCCGCTCGACGACTACGAAGTCTATCTATGCGGCCCGCCCGCCTTCATGCAGTCTAACTGGCGGCTCTTGCGCAGCCTCGGTATCGAGCGTGGTCGCATCCATTACGAGTTCTTCGGCCCTGCGACGGTACTCGAGGACAATGTGGTCGAGGCGCCTTTAAGCGAGAAACCGCACGCCGAAATTCGGATGGCAACCGACACTGAAACGACCATCCGCTTTCACCCGCGAGCCGATCCCGTCGCATGGGACCCAGCCTGCGGTTCGCTGCTCGAATTCGCCGAGCAACACGGCTATGCTCCCGCATTCAGCTGCCGGATCGGCGTCTGCAATACGTGCGTGACGAGTCTCGTCGACGGGAAAATCGAATACACTGAAGAACCGCTGGAGCCGCCATCGGAAGGTACCCTGTTACTGTGTTGCGCAAAGCCCGCAGGAAGCGTTACCCTGGCGCTATCCGACGACGCAAAAGCATTTGAATAACCGGGGACTTTATGAAGATCGGCTTTCCCATCGAACCCAGTTTCGACACGCAGCGCACTCAGTTTATCGATGCGGCCCGCGCAGCCGGCGCCGTCTTGACGACGTACGCACACCCCCTGAAAGGACCAAACGGCGAAGCACTCGCGACCGACGTCGCGTGGCTCGGCAAGCCCGACGCTTCCCGTGTGCTGATGACGCTATCGGGCACACATGGCGTGGAGGGCTACTACGGTTCGACCTGTCAAGCGGCCTGGCTGCGCGAACTGGCATCGCAGCCGTTACCCGACGACGTCGCCGTGCTGATGGTTCATCTGATCAATCCGTGGGGCACGGCGTGGGTCAGGCGCGTGAACGAGGACAACGTCGATCTGAATCGCAACTACGTCGACTTCGCGGCTGCGCTGCCCGACAATTCGCGTTACGAAGCGCTGCATGAGATCTATACGTGCCGCGACATCGACGGCCCTCAACGGCAGCATGCCGATGACCTGCTCGCCAGGAATGTCGCGGCGCTCGGCTGGTCTGGCGTGCAGGCAATCGTCGGCGCGGGCCAGTACCTTCACGCCGACGGTCTCTTCTATGGCGGGCAGCAGCCTACCTGGTCCAACCGTACGCTGCGGGACATTGCCGGGCGTTTTCTGAAACCGGCTCAGGTCGCGTTCGTCTTCGATCTGCATACGGGCGCGGGCGCATTCGGCCATCCAATGCTCATGTCGATCACGCAACGAGCTTATCCGGGCCTCGCCGATGCGCAGCGTTTGTATGGCCCGTGGCTCTATACGCTGCTCACCCACGCGGATGCCGAAGTCAGCGAAACGGGTGTGGTCGCGCGCGCGACAGGCTATACCTCGCAAGCGATGCTCGATGCGTTGCCCGATACGCATCTGATGCAACTCGTGATCGAATGCGGCACCTATCCCGAAGCGCCCATGCACACTGCGTTACGCGACGACCACTGGCTGCATCTTTACGGCGATCCACGCGATGCGCGCGGCCGCGCGATCAGCCGTGCGCTGTTCGATTCGTTCATGCCCGCCGACGACGACTGGCGCGAGCTGGTGTGGACGCGCACGCGGCAGATCTGGAAGCGCGCGCTTGCCGCGTTGCCCGGTATCCAGCCGGTTCAGCGCTAACCGCTCTAGACGAGCGCCTGGCTCGCAGCCGCAGCGCGGCTGCGCAGCCAGTTGATGCTGGCGAACAGCAGCACCGCAAACACGATCAACATGGTCGCGACGGCGAGGATCGACGGATCGATCGAATCGCGGATGCCGCTCCACATCTGCCGCGGCACGGTGGTCTGGTCCGGCCCGCCGATGAACAGAATCACGATCACTTCATCGAACGAAGTGGCAAAGGCGAACACGCTGCCCGTCGCGACGGCGGGCGCAATGAGCGGCAGCGTGACACGCCTGAACGCGATCCAGGGCCTGGCGCCGAGACCCGAGGCGGCGCGCAGCAGACTCTGATCGAACGACAGCAGCGACGCCGTCACGGTGATGACGACGAACGGCGTGCCGAGCGCCGCATGCGCCAGCACGACACCTGGATACGAATTCACGAGCCCGAGCGGCGCGAAGATCAGATAGAAGCCGGCCGCGACCACGACGATGGGCACGATCATCGGCGAAATGATGATCGGCATGATCAGCGAGCGCAGCGGAAACTGTGTGCGGCTCAGGCCGAGCGCCGCGAGCGTGCCGAGACACGTGGCGATCAGCGTCGATGCCGCGCCGATGCCGAGGCTGTTCAAAAGCGCGCGCTGCCAGTCGCCGCTGGTCAACGCCTGCTCGTACCAGCGCAGCGAAAAGCCCTGCAGCGGGTACGAGAAATACGAACCCGAATTGAACGAGAGCGGGATGATCGCGAGAATGGGCGCGATCAGAAAGAATAGAACGAGCGCGGTATGCACGCGCACCCATTGCGTCGCAATGCGCTCCGTCAACACCTTCTTCCGTTGGTTTTGCATGGCGGCCCCTTGTCGTGTGGCGTCGTGTAGGCGTCGCTCAACCGAAGCGCAAACGGTCGATGCCGACGATGCGGTTGAACAGGAAGTAGAAGATCGCGGTGAAGATCACCAGATACGCCGACAGCGCGCCCGCCAGTCCCCAGTTGAGCTGCGTATTGGTCTGCATGGCGATGAGCTGGCTGATCATCTCGTCGCCCGCTCCGCCGAGCAATGCGGGCGTGATGTAGTAACCGAGCGCAAGCACGAACACAAGGAAGCAGCCCGCGCCGACGCCCGGCAGCGTTTGCGGCACATACACACGCACGAATGCGGTGAAGGGATGCGCGCCGAGCGACTGTGCCGCGCGCACGTAAACGGGTGACACGCTTTTCATCACCGAATAGATAGCGAGAATCATGTACGGCAACAGCACGTGCGTCATGCCGATCAGCACGCCCGCGCGATTGAAGATGAGCGGCACGGGATGCGTGGCGAGCCCGAGTCCCATCAGCAGACTGTTGATGACGCCGCCCGGCTGCAACAGCACGTACCACGCGGTGGTGCGCACCAGCAGCGAGGTCCAGAACGGCACGATCACGAGCAGCATCAGGCGGTTGCTGCTCTTCGCGGGTAGATTGGCGAGCATCCACGCGACGGGATAGCCGAGCAGCAGACACAGCACCGTCACGGTCGCGCTGATCGAGATCGTGCGCAGGAACGCTTGCCGATAGACCGACGAATTGTCCGGCACGAATTCGACCGAACCTTGCGGCGTGACCTGTGCATCGACGGCGGCGAGCAGATAGTCCGGCGTCGGCGATGCGGCGGCGCGTTTGAGCAGGCGCCAGGTTTCGGGCGAATTCCAGCGCTCGTCCATTTCAATGAGCGCCGGCTTCCAGGCAGGCGGCGCGTCAGCGGGCACATTGCGCGCGGTACGCATCAGCAGGCTGCGGAACTCGGGCTGAGCGAAATTCAGGCGTCGCGCGACCGTGCCGAGCTGCCCGCTCCCTTGCGCTTCCTTCAAGCCCGACGCAAGCAGCGCGAAGGTGCGCTCGTCGGGTACGCCGCGCCCGTCCCATGCATCGAGCGCGCGCGTGAGCGCGGGCATGCTGTCGGGCACTTCGTGGTTCTGCACGCTGCGCGCGAGCAGCAACGCGATCGGCGCGATGAACGTCGATAGCAGGAACAGGATCAACGGCAGCGCAAGCAACAGCGCCTGAGCCGACGCGCGGCGCTGCGCTTTCTGAAACGACGCGCGGCCGCTGGCTCTCGTCGGAGAGCCCGACGCCGCGGTTTGGGCCGATACGGGCATGCTGGTAGTCACGTCGGGCTCTCTTTGCTCTCGTTGCGCGTTTAAACAGCGAAGTTGCTGCCGGGGTTACTGGCGCGCTTACTGAGTCAGCCAGGTCTGGAAGCGCTTGTTGATCTGGTCGGCGTTGTCGGCCCAGAAGTTCGCGTTGATCTGCAACGCACGCTTGAAGTTCTGCGGCGAGGTCGGCAGATCGGACAGCCGTTGCTTGTCGACGAGTGCGATCGCATCCTTGCGCGGCGGCGCGTAGGCGATGTACTTCGAGAGATCCGCGTACGCTTTCGGTTGCGAAGCGGACACGATGAATTTCGCCGCGGCGTCTGCGTGCTTCGCGCCTGTCGGAATGCCCCACCAGTCGAAGTCGTAGACCTGCGCGTCCCAGACGGCCTTGAACGGCTTGTTGTCTTTCTTCGCGGCATCGTCGATGCGGCCGTTGTAGGCTTGCGTCATCACCACCGCGCCGTCCGCCAGCAACTGCGGCGCCTGTGCGCCCGATTCCCACCAGACGATGTTCTTCTTGATCGTATCGAGCTTCTTGAACGCGCGATCGACGCCTGCGGGCGTGGCGAGTACTTTGTACACATCCTTGGGATCGACGCCGTCGGCAATCAGCGCCCATTCCATCGATACCTTCGGCGACTTGCGCAGCCCGCGCTTGCCCGGGAATTTCTGCAGGTCGAAGAAATCGGCGACGGTGGTCGGCGCGGTCTTCAGCTTGCTCGCATCGTAGGCGAAGACCGTGGACCAGACCATGCTAGCGACCGCGCAATCGCTGATCGAGCCGGGAATGAAATCGCTCGTCTTGCCCAGCGTCTTCTTGTCGAACTTCTGCAGCAGGCCTTCGTCGCAGGCGGTGATTGCGTCGTTCGTTTCGAGGTCGATCAGGTCCCACGTGGTGTTCTTCGCCTGTTCCATTGCGGAGAGCTTGGCGAGGCCGCCGTCGTAGGATTCCGTCGAAAAGCCTACGCCTGTGGCTTGCGTGAACGGCTCGAAATAGGCCTTCTTCGCAGCCGCTTCATAAGCGCCGCCGAAGGTCACGACGGAAAGTGTTTCCGCCGCCTGAGCACTGGCGGCGAAGAACGCGAAAACGGAGAGTGCGGCAAGTGCGGCACGTTGTGCCTTGATTTGAGTGCGCATGTCAGTTGGCTCCTGCAGGTGCGGTCGTAATGATGGTAGGTAAAGGAGACGGCGGGGAATAATTGGCAGGCGCGTTGCGATGCGCGCTTGCCGTCATTGCGAGGATCTTGCAGTCGTCGTGGCGCCATGCGACCTCGACCATGTTGCCGGGCGCGGGCAGGGCGTGGCGTTGTGTGTTGGGCACCTTGACGACGATGGCGTCGCGCGCGCCGAGCTTCAGATGGACGCGGTGATGATCACCGCAATACACGAGTTCCTCGACGCGGGCCTGCACGACGTTGCTATGTCCGTCGACCTGCGTGCCTTCGGCGCTCGGGATATGTGCGCGCTCGGGGCGCAGCGCGAGCATCGCGTCGTCGCCTTCGCGCAGGCCGCTTTCGCAGCGGCCGCGAATGATGCTGCCGTCCGCCAGCGCGAGCGTCGCGCTGGCGTCGCTTACGTCGATGACGCGTCCCGTCAGTCCATTGTTCTCGCCGACGAAGTTCGCGACGAAGGCATTCTGTGCGTTCTCGTAAAGCTCGCTCGGCGTGGCGGCCTGCTGGATGCGGCCATCGGAGAAGACCGCGACGCGGTCCGACATGGTCAGCGCTTCGGCCTGATCGTGCGTCACGTAGACGATCGTGAGCGACAGTTCGCGATGCAGCCGCATGATCTCGTATTGCATCGTTTCGCGCAGACGCTTGTCGAGCGCGCCGAGCGGTTCGTCCATCAGCACGACGCTCGGCTCGAACACCAGCGCGCGCGCCAGCGCGACGCGCTGCTGTTGTCCACCCGACAGTTGCGAGGGACGGCGGTTCGCCAGATGCGGCAGCTCGATCATCTCCAGGGCGCGCTTCACGCGGGTCTTCTGCTCGGCGCGACTGACGCGGCGCACGGAAAGCGGAAACGCGACGTTCTCGGCAATCGTCAGATGGGGAAAGAGCGCGTAGTTCTGGAACACCATGCCGATGTCGCGCTGATGCGGCGGCTTGTCGTCGAGCCGTCTTCCGTCGAGGCGGATCTCGCCTTGCGTGGGCGTTTCGAAACCCGCGAGCATCATCAGCGTAGTGGTCTTGCCAGAACCCGACGGCCCGAGCAACGACAGGAATTCGCCCTTGCGCACGTCGAGGTTCAGATCGTCGACGACGTAATGCGCGCCGTCATACGATTTGCTCACGCCCGAGAATGAAATGAAGGAAGGGTTTGACATCGTGCTGGCGTCCTGTCGGTGTTGCGTCGTAATCAATGCGTGCCGATCTTCGCCGCGAGATAGCGTGCGAAGTCATAGTTGGGGCGTTCGAGATGACTCAGATGACCGGGCTTCGCAAGCGGCGCATGCACGCCGCGAAACACGGCTTCCACGCCGCGCCGGTCTTCCGCGTTCACTTCGTCGAGCAGCTGTTTGAGTGTCGCCATATAGGCGTGCGCTTGCGGATCGGCGACGAACTCCGGCGCCAGGCCGCCGCCAAAGCGGATATGCACGCGCCCCACGCCTTCGGGCTGCAGCACGAGATACCAGAAGTAGCCCGGCGTCAGCGTCACCAGATGCGTCGGGTAAATCGCAAGCAGGGCGGTGGTCTTGCGCCAGTGTCCCGTCAGACGCGTGTTGTCCGGATGTGCATTGCCAATCGGCAAGGATGCTTCCTTCGTGATCCAGTGATAGTTGAAAGCCGGGAGGCCGGGCGGGCATTCCATTTCTTCGAGCCGCGAGTGCGGGCCTACCGTCGCGCGATGCAGCATCGGCAGGTGATAGCTCTCCATGAAATTTTCCGCGAGGATCTTCCAGTTCGTGTCCCACACGTGCTCTTCATAGAAAGTTTCGATGTAGTCGGACATGCCGTATGCGCCAATCAACTCGCTCAATCCAGCGAGTTGCGTGTGCACGGGCAGGGCGTTTTCATCGAGCGTCACGTAGATCCAGCCTTGCCATTCTTCACAACGCACGGCAGGCAGGCGATAGCTTTCCTTGCAGAAGCCTTCTTGTCGATCCATCAGCGGTGCGCCTTTCAGCGCGCCATCCAGCGAGTAATTCCACGCGTGATACGGGCACACGATCCTGCGCACGTTGCCGCGTCCTTCGAGCAGCACCGACATGCGATGCAGGCAGACATTCGACATCGCTTTCAATTGCATCTGCTCGTCGCGCAGGACGACAACCGGCTGGTCGCCGATACGTGCAGTCAGGTAGTCGCCGGCATGCTTCAGTGCGCTCGCGCGGCCGACGCATTGCCATTCGCGCGAAAAGATATTGCGTTCTTCAAGCGCGAGAAATTCGGGCGACGTGTAGACACCGGGCGGCATCGAGCGCGCTTCGCTGAAGGGCCGATCGCAACCGGTCAGCAGCTCGTCGACCAGTGCTTCGATTGCGACCGTCCTTGCCGGGTGTGCCATGTCGCCCTCCTTGTTTCGAGCTCGCGAGAGCGCGCCGACGCTGGATTGCGTGGTGTTGCGCTCGACATGGACATCAATCTATCAAGCCAAATTCCCAGCCAAAATATTGTTTTTGGATGCAAAGCAAAGCTTTTTACTATGTAGAGCGGATGCTGTCGGCGCATGCGCAGGCCTGCGTTTCAGGCAGCGTTCACGTGTCGAGATGCAGCCGCCGGATGTAGGTCTCGCAATACGAAGCAAACCGTTGCACCACCTGCCGGGGCCGCATCGTGCGCGATTGCGCGATGCCGAGCGTCGTTGCGTTGACGTTGTCCTTGAAGCGCTTCACGACGAAATCTTCGCCGTCGACCGTGCGATTCGATTTGAGCGGAAAGTTAAGCATGCTGTAGCCAAGTCCGTTCGCCACCATGCCGCGCACGACCTCCGGCTGCGAAGAACGGAAGGCGGGCACGGGCCGGCTGCCCACGGCATCGAACAGCGCGGCGAAGTACTCGCGGCTATGCGGCAGATCCAGCATCACGTAGGGCTCGTGCAGCAGGTCGGCCAGCGATACCTTGCGCGCGCGGGCAAGACGGTGCGATGTCGGCAGGATCACGTACGGCGGCAGCGACAGCAGCGGCGTGAACGCGATGTCTTCCGTCAGGTCGAGGCTATAGGTCAGGACTATGTCGAGCGAGCCGTCGTGCAGGCCTCTTAGCAGACCGTCCTGATGCGCCTCGACCGTGCGAAACGAAATGCCCGCATGCTCGCTCGCGAACCGGCTGATGAGCCTCGGCATCAAGGGCGGCGCGAGCGAGACAAGGCAGCCGAGCGCGATCGAGCCCGTCATGCCGCCGTCCATCTCTTTGGCGGACGTTTGCAACTCTTCGGCGATCTTCAGCAGATTGCGCGCCTGTCCGAGCAGATCGCGGCCGGCTTGCGTGAGCGACAGGCCGCTCGCGTGATGTCTGATGAAAAGCTGCACGCCGAATGACGATTCGAGGTCGGCGAGTGCCGTCGAGATAGACGGCTGCGAGATATGCAGGCGCTTTGCAGCAGCCGTGAACGACAGCGTTTCCGCCGTGACCACGAAATAGCGCAACTGGCGAAGCGAGTAACGCAGGGGATGGCTTTCCATTGGCAATGCTCCAGATTCGGGCGTTCGTTGCGCACCATTGTGAGGCGGTCAAAAAGCGCTGCATAGGTAAATCCTGTGCGGTGCATTTTTTAAATATATTTTTCGGATTCGGGGGGCGCGCGTAGATTCTGCACCGGGACAGCTGATTCACGGTGCTGCGCGCCGTTCGACAAGTGGCTTCGCCCGGATCGAACGCGCAGTCACGACGGCTCGAATCAAACCGCCTTTGAGAAGGACTTAGCCATGGCAGTGAAAACAACGTCAGTCGACACGCTCGTGGTCGGCGCCGGTCAGGCCGGCGTGGCGATGAGCGAACATTTGAGCAACATCGGCGTGCCGCATATCGTGCTGGAGCGCGCGCGTATCGCCGAGCGGTGGCGCACGGGACGCTGGGATTCGCTGGTTGCCAATGGTCCCGCATGGCACGATCGTTTCCCCAATCTCGAGTTCGCCGATGTCGATCCGGATGGCTTCGCGTCGAAGGATCAGGTGGCGGAGTACTTCGTCGCCTATGCAAAGAAATTCAATGCGCCGATCCATACCGGCGTCGAAGTGAAGAGGGTGGTGCGCAATGCGGGCCACCAGGGTTTCATTGTCGAGACCTCGGACGGTACGTTCGAAGCCAACCGTGTAGTCGTCGCGACGGGACCGTTTCAACGCCCGTTGATTCCCGCTGTCGCGCCGAAATCGGATCGGTTCACGCAGATTCATTCCGCCGACTATCGCAACCCGCAGCAATTGCCGGAAGGCGGCGTGTTGGTGATCGGCGCGGGTTCGTCGGGCGTGCAGATTGCGGATGAATTGCAGCGTTCGGGCAAGCAGGTATATCTGTCGGTCGGGCCGCATGATCGCCCGCCGCGCGGGTATCGCGGCCGCGACTTCTGCTGGTGGCTCGGCGTGCTCGGCGAATGGGATGCCGAAGTGATGCGCCCGGGCAAGGAGCATGTGACCATCGCGGTGAGCGGCGCGCGCGGCGGCCATACGGTGGACTTTCGACGTCTTGCGCATCAGGGCGTCACGCTCGTCGGTTTGACGAAATCGTTCGACGACAGCGTCGTGACGTTCGACTCGGATCTCGCGGACAACATTGCGCGCGGTGACGAAAACTATCTGTCGCTGCTAGACGCTGCGGATGCGTATGCGGCCCGCAACGGTCTCGATCTCCCGGAAGAACCCGAGGCGCGCGTCATTCCCGCAGATCCGGACTGTGTCATCCATCCCATTCTCGAACTCGATCTGGTCAAGGCAGGCGTGACGTCGATTGTCTGGGCGACCGGCTATGCCGTCGATTTCAACTGGCTGCAAGTCGATGCCTTCGACGACAAAGGCAAGCCGAAGCATCAGCGTGGAGTATCGAAAGAGCCGGGCATCTATTTTCTTGGGCTTCCGTGGTTGTCGCGTCGCGGCTCCGCTTTTATCTGGGGCGTGTGGCACGACGCGAAGCATATTGCCGATCACATCGCGACGCAGCGCAAATACCTCGCGTACTACGACGCGCCCGATAGCCGCGCAAAGGCGCCTAACGGCGCTGCCACAGCCCATTCACGCGTTCAGAAGGTCAGCGAACTCGACTTGAGCTGAAGCGCTCACGGATCCGAACCGCATTCTCCCTTTACTTCGTATTAAGGTGCATTGATGAGCCAACCTACGCATACCCGCATCCGCATGTTCAACACGAAGGACACGTATCCGAACCAGACGCTCGACAACGACCTGTGCCAGGCCGTGCGCGCGGGCAACACGGTGTACGTGCGCGGCCAGGTGGGGACCGATTTCAATGGACAGCTCGTCGGGCTCGGCGACCCGCGCGCGCAGGCCGAGCAGGCGATGAAGAACGTCAAGCAGTTGCTCGAAGAAGCGGGCAGCGACATGTCGCACATCGTCAAGACGACCACGTTTCTGACGGACGTGCGGTATCGCGAGCCCGTCTATCAGGAAGTCGGCAAGTGGCTCAAGGGCGTGTTCCCGATTTCGACGGGCCTCGTCGTCACGGCCCTGGGGCAGCCGCAGTGGCTGATGGAGATCGACGTGATCGCCGTCATTCCCGATGGATGGACGCAGTCTCAGGGCTGAGGAACACGACATGACATTTTCTATCGTCGGACGTTGTGCACGAACCGGTCAGCTTGGTATCGCGATCAGTTCGTCGAGCATCGCAGTCGGCGCGCGTTGCCCGTGGTTGCGTGCGGGCGTGGGCGCAGTGGCGACGCAGAACGTGACGCTGCCCGCGCTCGGTCCGCAGATTCTCGATCTGCTGGAGCACACGCTGCTCGAACCCGCCGCCGCGCTGGATCGTGCGCTTGGTGCGAGCGACTGGAGCGAGTATCGACAGGTCACGGTGATCGACGCCAGCGGACGTACTGCGTTTTTCAGCGGCAAGGAAGCGCTCGGTACATATCACGCAGTGGCGGGCGAGCAATGCGTCGCGGCGGGCAACATGCTTGCGGGCACCGGCGTGATCGAGGCGATGGTCCCTGCATTCGAGAATGCGAATGGCGCGCTGGCCGACCGGCTGCTCGCGGCGATGCATGCCGCGATGACGGCGGGCGGCGAAGCGGGCCCTGTGCATTCCGCGGCGTTGAAGATCGTCGGCGAGCAGAGCTGGCCGATCGTCGATCTGCGCATCGACTGGGCCGACGACGATCCCATCGGCAAGCTCGACGGCCTCTGGCAGGCGTACAAGCCGCAAATGCAGGATTACGTCACCCGCGCGCTCAATCCGACGGCCGCGCCGAGTTATGGAGTGCCGGGCGATGAGTAATGGCTCGAGCCGCGCGCTGCTCGAACGGCTGATCGGATTTCCCACCGTCAGCCGGGACTCGAATCTGGAGATGATCGAGTTCATCCGGCATTACCTTGGCGATCTCGGGGTTCGAAGCGAGCTGTTCTACAACGCGGAGCGCACGAAGGCGAACCTGTTCGCGACGATCGGGCCGGACGCGGGCGGCGGCATCGTGCTATCCGGCCACACCGACGTCGTGCCTGTCGACGGACAGCCGTGGACGGTCGAGCCGTTCCGTCTGAGCGAACAGGACGGACGCCTGTACGGACGCGGCACGGCGGATATGAAGGGCTTCATTGCATCGGTATTGGCGGCGGTACCGGCGTTTCTCGCGCGAGATCTGCGCGTGCCCGTGCATCTCGCGTTCTCCTATGACGAAGAAGTGGGATGCCTCGGCGTGCGGCCGATGCTCGCAGAACTGGCGAAGCGCGCGCACAAGCCCGCGCTGTGCCTCATCGGCGAACCGACGGAACTGAAACCGGTGCTCGGTCACAAAGGCAAGCTGGCGATGCGCTGCCAGGTGAAGGGCGCGCCGTGTCATTCGGCGTACGCGCCATATGGCGTCAACGCGATTCAGTACGCGGCGCGTCTGATCAACCGCCTCGAAGAGATCGGCGAGCAGTTGGCTTTGCCTGAGCAGCATGACGAACGCTTCGATCCGCCGTACTCGACGGTACAGACGGGCGTCATCAAAGGTGGTCGCGCGCTCAACATCGTGCCTGCCGAATGCGAGTTCGATTTCGAAGTGCGCGCGCTGCCCGGCTACGACGCGACGAACGTGGCCGACCAGCTGCAAACCTATGCGCAGACCCAGCTATTGCCCAAGATGCGCGCGGTCAATGCCGAGACCGGGATTCGCCTGGCGCCGCTTTCGGCTTACCCGGGACTCGCGACGCCGCCCGATAGCGACGCGGCGCAGCTGCTCGCGCTGCTGTGCGGCTCCCGCGAGTTCGGCACGGTGGCATTCGGCACCGAGGGCGGACTCTTCAATCAGGCGGGCATACCCGCTGTGGTCTGTGGACCCGGCAGCATGGATCAGGGACACAAGCCGGACGAATTCGTCACAGTCGCACAACTCGAAGCGTGCGATGCGATGTTGAGGCGACTGGCCGATCACCTCGCGACCCGGCCCGGCACGTGATTCGAATGGATGAACGCAAGCAACGAGCGCGCTCGGGCCACGCCTGAGCCGCTGAATATCGCAGCGCAGCTGCGCGAGACAGGAGACAGCATCTTGGCCACCACGGACAGTAAAGCTTCCCAATTGATCGAAAAACACACGATCGGTTATGTGCCAACCGAGGATCGTCACGGTAAGGTGCGTGACCTCTTCACACTCTGGTTCGGCGGCAATATCGCGCCGTTGCCTATCGTAACGGGGGCGCTCGGCGTCCAGCTTTTCCATCTGAACCTGTTCTGGGGCATCGTGGCGATCGTCGTGGGACAGGCCGTCGGCGGCGTGCTGATGGCGCTGCATTCGGCGCAAGGCCCGCAAATGGGCATTCCGCAGATGATCCAGAGCCGGGCCCAGTTCGGATCGTGGGGCGCGCTGCTGGTCACCGTCATTGCGGGCGTGATGTACGTGGGCTTCTTCGCTTCCAACATCGTGCTGGCGGGGAAATCGTTGCACGGAATCGAATCGGGTGTGCCCGTGCCGGTGGGCATCATCGTCGGCGCGTTGGGCTCCGGGCTGATCGGCATCATCGGTTATCGCTTCATCCATATCCTGAACCGGATCGGGACGTGGGTGCTCGGCATCGGCATCTTCGTCGGCTTCTGGTACATCCTGACGCACGTTTCGACGGCGGATTTTCTGACGCGCGGCGGCTTCAATATCGCCGGCTGGCTCGCGACGGTCTCGCTGTCCGCGCTCTGGCAAATCGCGTTTGCGCCGTACGTGTCCGACTATTCGCGCTATCTGCCGGAAAACGTCAGTGTCGCGTCCACGTTCTGGGCGACGTATCTGGGCTGTACGATCGGTTCGACGCTCGCGTTCGTGTTCGGCGCCGTTGCCGTGCTGGCCGTGCCGCCGGGCGTCGATGCGATGGATGCCGTCAAGCAGGCCACGGGTCCGCTCGGCTTGCCGATGCTGGTGCTGTTCCTGCTCAGCGTCATCAGTCACAACGCGTTGAATCTCTACGGCGCCGTGCTTGCGGCGATCACATCGGTGCAGACCTTTGCGTACCGCTGGATTCCGACGGCCAGCACGCGGGCGGTGTTCTCGTTCGTCATTCTTGCTGCATGCTGCTATGCGGCGCTCGGGGCTTCGACGAATTTCGTGGGCAATCTGGTCGATCTGGTGCTTGCGTTGCTCGTCGTGCTGGTGCCGTGGACGGCAATCAATCTGATCGATTTCTACGTGATCCATCAAGGCAAGTACGACATCGACTCGATCTTCGAGGCGGACGGCGGCATTTATGGACGCTTCAATCCGCAAGCGCTCATTGCGTACGCAGTCGGTATCGCTGTGCAGATTCCGTTCATGAACACGCCGATGTACGCCGGTCCCGTGCCCGGCTATCTGGATGGCGCGGATCTTTCGTGGGTGATCGGTCTCGTTCTGACCTCGCCGCTTTACTACTGGCTGGCAACGCGGAATACGACGTATCGACGCCGTCTGAATGCAGGGATGCGGGCTTCGATTCGTTGAGCCAGACAGCGCCCATGGACATTTGCGCCTATGCTGCTGACATGGGTCGCTGTGTTCGCGCGGGCAACGCCCGCGCACGTGTCGCTCGGCAGAGGTTACAAAGGCCCGAATTCACATCCTGATGCTGGAGGTGGCCGATGAAAGAGGAACAGATTCGTGAAGCCTTGAATACGCACTGGCGAGCGTCGGCCGAGGGGGATCTCGACCTGGAACATGATATCTATCACGACGATGCCGTCTGCGATTATCCGCAGTCGGGCGAACGCATCGTCGGACGAAGCAATTTGCAGGCATTGCGCGGTCATCATCCCGGTCGGCCTGCGGGTTTCGATGTCAGGCGAATTCAGGGAAACGGCGATCTCTGGATCACGGAATACACGATCGATTACACGGACCGCGCGACGTACGTCGTGAGCATCATGAAGTTCCACGACGATAAGGTCGTGCACGAGACCCAATATTTTTCGGAGCCCTTCGATGCACCCGACTGGCGTAGTCAGTGGGTGCAGCGAATCGGGTGACGGCGCCGCCCTGGACAGCACCCGCACGCCAACGCTTGTTCCGCACGCATACCGCCCGGACTATACGGAAGTATCGTCCATCCTGTTGCAGTGACGGATTCAAACAAGAGTAGGGTGGCTATCTGCAGGCCATACGACTAGCTTTCACAACCAGGTCGAACGTGATTGCGGTCATGTCGATCGGCGTAAGTCGCGCGCAAGGTCATGTCATTCCAGTCGCACACGTGCGGGTCCGGAAAATGAAAATCGCTATTGTCGTGCTGGACGGTGTGCAGGCGCTGGATATTGCCGGCGCGCTCGATGTCTTTTACGAAGCGAATCGATGCCTGCGGGAAACTTGCCAGTATCAGGTGTCGCTGGTAGGTGAGCGGGTGGGCCATATAGCCTGCTCGAATTCCATGCAGCTTTGCGTCCCGTTCGACTACACAGCGTTTCAGGCGCCCGTCGATGTTTTGCTGGTAACGGGTAGACCGTACTTGTCGAACGCTCGCCCGAAACGCGACTTTCTGAACTGGTTGCGCGATTGCGCTTTCCAGTCGAAGCGGATCGGCTCGATCTGCAGTGGAGCATTTCTATTGGCGCACGCAGGTGTGCTCAATGGCAGGGAAGTCACCGTCGGTTGGTCCGATGCCAGTGCGCTGTCCCGGGAATGCCCGCTGGCTCGAATTCGTCCCGACAAGGTGCTGGTACGCGATGGCAATCTGGTCTCGTCCGCCGGTGCGACGGCGGGCTGGCACCTGTGTCTATCTCAGGTCGCGGACGACTGGGGCCATGAACTGGCCGTACGCGTCGCGACGCGTCTTGGCATGGACATGGATCACGAGGGCAGACCGTATATCGATCCCGCCGCACGCAAGAACACGTTCATCGAGAAGGTACAGCGATACGTCACCGATCATATTGCCGATGAACTGTCGATCGAAGAGCTTGCCAATGCCGTCTCGGTCAGCAGAAGAAGTTTTTCGCGGCTGTTTGCGAAACATGCGCAGAAGACGCCATCCGCATTTGTCGAAGAACTTCGTGTGGACGCAGCGAGAAAGATATTAGGTGAGACCGACCACCCTCTGAAGACCATTGCATTCAAATGCGGTTTCCACAATGCCACGCATATGCGCATGGTCTTCCTTAGGCGTATCAGCGCGACACCTATGCAATGTCGACAGCAAATGCGAGGTGTCCAGGGTGTGCACGGCATGCCGCGACATAGGGATCGGGCGGAACAATCCGTCGACCTCGAGGCCACGGCGTATTGCGCACCCGGATACGCTCCACTGCTACACGATGGTACGGGTCACGATTGGGCCGCATTCCGCATGCGCCGGTTGCCGCCAAGCCAGTGGTAGGCGGAAGCGACCAGCCCCAACGCAATGCCGAAGATCACCACGCCCGTCCAGCCGAAGCGGGTCATCAGCCAGCCGCTGATCATCACGCCGATGGCGCCGCCGGAGAAGGTGGCCGTCATGTACAGACTGTTGATGCGGCCCTGTGCCTTGGGATCGACCGCAAAGGCGCGCGTCTGGTTGGACACGAGTCCCGACTGCACACCGATATCGAGCACGATGACCCCGATGATCAGGAACGTCAGCGAGGACTCCGCGCCGGCAAGCAGCACATAGGCAAGCGTAACGATGCCGATGCTGGCCGCAATGACGGCGCGCGAGCCGAGTCGATCTGTCGCGCGGCCGCCGAGTGAAGCGGCAAGCGCACCCGTCGCGCCGATGATGCCGAAACCGCCGGCCCACGCACTGCCGAGATGCTGCGGGCCGTTTGCCAGAAGGGCCGCCAGATTGACCCAGAACGCGTTGAAGCAGGCCCACAGCAGCGCCTGGACAATCATCGATTCGCGAATCGGGCGATGGTCCCGAACCAGTGGCCAGAGTGACGCGAGCAGACGTCCGTAGGACAGATCGGTGGAAGGCACGCCGCGTGGCAGCAGCGACGCGGCGGCGATCCAGACGGGGATCATGAACACCGCTTCCACGCCGTAGACGGCGCGCCAACCGTAGGCCGCGCCGATCACGCCGCTGATCGTGCGGCCCAGCAGAATGCCGACCATGATGCCGCTGACGACCGTGCCGACCGAACGCCCGCGCTCACTCGGCAATGACATGACGGCAGCGAAGGGCACCAGCTGCTGAGGCACGCAACTGACGATGCCAAGACCGAACGACGCACCGATCAGCGGCCAGATGCCGGGTGAAAGCGCGGAACTCAGCGCGAAGACGAAAGCGAGCGCAATCTGCGCGAGCACGAGCTTGCGCCGGTCGAAGCGATCGCCCAGCGGTAACAGCAAGGCGAGGCCCGTTGCAAAGCCGAGCAGCGCCGCGCCGGCGACCAGATCGACGGTGGTCAGGTCGACCTGCAGGCCCGAAGCGATCAACGGCAGGATGGGCTGCGTGCAGTAGATGTTGGTGATCACCGCGCCGGCGATGACCGCCATCATGACGATCTTCGCGCGCGACGCGACCGCGTGGGGCTGGGGATGACTGGATGTTTTCGGCAGGCCGTTCACGGCACTCTCCTTCTATTTCGATCTTCAGGGCATGGGCGGCAAGCTGCCGGGGCCCCGGAGCCTGAAGGCTACGCGCTTGCATTTATAAAGAGAATCTCCCAATATCGGGAATCATCCTTCCATTTTTTGATAGGGCCATCCGATGAATCGGCTTGATTCCATGTCCATCCTTGTCGCGGTCGTCGACTCGGGCAGCTTGTCGGCCGCCGCGCGGCGCCTTGGCATGCCGTTGGCAACGGTGAGCCGCAAGGTGGGCGAACTGGAGTCGCATCTGAAGACGCGTCTGATTCAACGCACGACGCGGCAGCTTTCCCTGACGGAAGCGGGCGCCTCGTATGTGGCGGCGTGCCGGCGCATCCTCGATGAGATTGCCGAAGCCGAGCGCGCCGCGACGGGGGAATACGCATCCCCCAAGGGCGAACTCGTGGTCACGGCGCCCGTCGTGTTCGGCCGCTTGCACGTCGTGCCCGTGGTTGCGGAATTTCTCGCGCACTATCCGGAGATCGACGTGAGCCTCGTGCTCACGGATCGCGTCGTGCATCTGATGGAGGAGCAGGCAGACGTTGCCATCCGTATTGGAGAACTGCCCGACAGCACGCTCATGGCGACGAGAGTGGGGACTGTGCGCCGGGTCGTTTGCGCGAGTCCCGCGTATCTGGCAACGCATGGCGTGCCCGTCAAGCCGCGCGATCTCGCGACGCACGAGTGCATTACCTTCGAGGTGCTCGCATCGAGTCGTGCGTGGGCGTTCGGGTCCGGCAAGTCAGAAGTATCCGTGCCCGTTCATTCACGGCTTGCAGTCAATACGGCGGAAGCTGCGATCGCCGCCGCGATGCTTGGCGTTGGACTGGTACGCGTGTTGTCCTATCAGGTCGCGGACGCGATTCGCGACAACGCATTGAGCGTCGTGCTCGATACGTTCGAATCGGCACCGCTGCCCGTCAGTCTCGTGCATAAAGGCCAGACGCCTCTGCCACTCAAGTTGCGTGCGTTTCTCGACTTCGTGGCGCCGCGTCTACGGACCCGTACCGCGCGCATACTCGAAGCGGCCACGACGCAATGATCGCGGTCCGCTATGACAGTCGCGACGCGCGTGCTCAAGGGTGTTCCGGAAACGGCTTGCTCCAGAACTTCGACGCAGCGAGGCCGAAGCGCCACGGCAACGCGATCGCCTTCGTAATGCCGATGCGCGGCCCCGACACGACCGACACCGGCTCTTGCGGCGCTTCCACGTGAAAAGGCGCTTCCAGTAACGACATGCCGTTGTGCCGGTGTGTGATGCCAAGCGCCTGTCCGACGCGGCCCGGTCCGGAACAGAGCAGGCGGATCGGTTCGAGCCCGCGCCGCTGGCGCATCGCATCCAGGCCGGTCAACGGTTCGAGCGCGCGGATCAGTACCCCGGCGCCGTGACCCTCTTCTCGACACACGAAATTGAGGCACCAGTGAATGCCGTACGACCGGTACACATAGGCGTGTGCGGGCGGACCGAACAGTACGGCGTTGCGTGCCGTCGGCCCGCAAAAAGCATGCGACGCCGGTTCCTCCGGATCGTACGCCTCCGTCTCGACGATGCGGCCGCCTACGCCGTCCACCGTCAGGATGGCGCCGATCAGCCGCCGTGCCACCCGGGCTGAGGGCGCTGAAAAATCGATTGGTTCGATATGGGAGGAAACGTGCAAGGTCACGGTGGGTAACGATTGTGCTGCGAACAGGTCTATGCAGCCGGACAGACGGATTCGCGGTCAAGACGGCTCGCACATGCCATCCTTGTTGCGCGTTGAATGCGGCATCGCGTCGACGAGAGTATTCACTATCGGCACGAATGTTTGAAGACGGGAACGGAAAGGACAGGTTTCGCGTTGCTCAACAGTCCCGGCTTTGATGGTCGATGTCGATTGCGCCCTATGGATTGCAATGACTGAACGAACTGTTTCACGTTGCAGCGTTCGTTAGCGAACGCAAGTCCATCAATACGCAAATGGCAGTTTCCGCGAATCAACTAGATTCAACCAGGAAATACATTCGACCGTTAAGCCTCGCCACGGCCGCAATCCCGCTTTTCGGAGGTGAACATGGCGGTCACTGTCATAGAAGCACTCGTTAGCACGATCGAAACCGGCCATACGATGTTCTGGACAATAACTGGCGTGGACCCGCCTTTTAACAAAGGCCTCAGCAGAAAAGCACGGCCGCCACGGCTAGTTGAATGGCAGGCGGTGCCGCTTCTGGTTGAAATAGGATCGGACGTACTGGATCGACCGGTGCTTGAGCGTCCCCATCGGGAACTACGGAACATAAAGGCCGGACTGCAGATTACGACGATAAGCGTAGTGCAGGAGGACGACACCAGTATTTCGCACATCGTACCGATAACCTGTTTCGACGCCGGGAATGCGCCTCCCGGCATGCATTTCACGGTCACGTACGTCCTGTATGCAATCTGCACAGACGTGCCATAGCGGGAGCGACTCATGAAGCTGAGGGTATTTTACGACTCGAATGGCGTCATTCAGAGCGTTGCACAGATCAATCCAAAAGCGGGAATGCAGCCTTTCATCGCTGCTGCCAGCGGCTATCTCGACATCGACATGAAAAAAGCGGGCGCTGACAGTCCAGGGGAAATTCACGCCTGCTTTAGAGTGGATGCACACGGTGCTCTATATCGACACTCAGAGAAAAAGCTCGTTGCGATTTCTGAACGATCGCGGTCCTGATGCGCGCGGCGGCAGGAGAAGTGCGCGTTTGAATGCGCCGAATATCGGCGCTTCCAATTTTGATTGAAGTCTGGCATTGTCGTCGACTCAGACGTGATGCTCGGTCGCAGTCGACGCCTTGACTCGGGCGACATCGGCGAGAAGGCCGCCTCACATTCCATACTAGCCATCTCGGCCACGCGCCGATCAGGGAGACGCGTGCAGTACCTGCAATATTTGAACCGCTTTTTCGCCGGATCGAGCGTAGAAGCGGGGATCTTCATCATGGTTCTCACAACGGCAACCTTTGCGGGCAGTGACTCCATGGTCAAGGTCATCGGCGCTTCGGTGCCGTTGCTTGCGCTGCTTTGGGTCCGGTATGTATTTCAGACGGTCGTGCTCGCCGTCTGGCTGATGCGGCGCGGAGTGAGCGGTCTCAACGGTGCGCGGCCATTCCGGTTGCAATTGCTGCGGGCCATTCTGCTGCTCCTTAACTCGGCCTCGACGTTTGCGGGGCTGCGCTATTTGCCGCTTCCCGTCACGACTTCGCTCGCAATGATGGCGCCGCTGATCACCACGGTTCTGGCCGCAACGCTCCTCGGCGAGAACGTGGCGAGAAGCAAATGGGCGATGGTCATTCTCGGCTTCATCGGCATGCTGATGGTCGTGCGGCCCGGTGGCGGCGAGTTTTCGTGGGCGGTGTGCTTTCCGATCGCGGCCGCAACGACTTTCGCGTGCTTTCAGGTCGTGTCCAGCAAGTTGTCGAAGACGGGCGACCCAATGACCACAAATTTCCTGACGGCATTGGTGGCGACATTGATGCTTTCGGCACTCTTGTGGACTGCTCAGGCGAGCCTGTTCCCCGAGATAAAAAGCGTGCGCTTCGGCAGCTGGCTGCTTGTTCTCGTAATGGCGACGCTCGCAACGACGGGGCACTCGCTGATGCTGCAGGCGCTTCGACGCGCGCCACTCGCCGTGCTCACGCCTTTCGGCTATGCGCAACTGGCGTTCGCCACGCTCTTCAGCTGGCTCTTCTTTGGTCAGGTACCGGATCTGTGGATGACGCTCGGCATGCTCGTGATTGCATGTAGCGGGATCGGGACCGTGCTGCTTCATGCACGCGGACGCGGCGCCTGATAGGCTGTTACCGGCTCACGCAGTGCTCTCCTTTCCTAGCCACTCACGAAGGTCGCAGAAAGCCTTGTCCGACCGACCGCGCATCGCGCACAAGGCGAAGACGGCGTCGTTCGGTCCGAAGCCTAGCGGCGCGATCAATTTGCCTTGTGACAGTTCGCGCTCGACAAGCAACGCAGGGGCGATAGCCACACCCAGTCCGGCCGCAGCCGCTTCGAGAAGCAAGGACAAATGGTCGAATCGACGGCCCTCGGCGAACAGGGCGGGTTCGACGCCGTTCCGTGACGCCCATTCCATCCACGCGTGCGGGCGCGAACTGGTGTGCAGCAACGGTTGACTGGGCAGATCCGCCGGCATCGCAATGCGATGAGGCCACGACGGTGCACAGACAGGGCCGGCCGTTTCGTCGAAAAGGCTCATGACCTCGACATCCGCTGGCCAGTGTCGATCGCTCACGATCAGACAGTCGACGACCTGGCGTCGCAGATCGTCCATCGCCGTACTCGTCTGCAAGCGAACGCGAATACCCGGATAGCTCGACTCGAACCGGTCGAGCCGCGGGATAAGCCAGTTCGACAGAAAACTGCCGGGTGCACCGAGCACGATTTCGGAGATTGGCGCTTGCTCCGCGATCTCCGCGCATCGGGCCGCCAGCGTCGAGAACGAATGATCGACAGCCTGCTTCAGACTTTGTCCTTCAGCCGTCAAGCGCACGCCCGCTGCATGGCGCACAAATAGCGATTTTCCTAGCCATTGCTCCAACTGGCGCACCTGATGACTCACCGCGCTATGAGTCACATGCAGCTCCTGCGCGGCGGCCGAAATACTGAGTTGGCGGGCGGCTGCGTCAAAGGCGCGAAGTGCATTGAGCGGGGGAAGTCGGCGCATGAGGATCGAGACGTCGATTTAACTCACACCATCGTACACAAATTCGTCGCTACCCTGGATATCGATCCGGACGCTACAGTGAGAGCTCATCTCACAGGAGGCTGAATTGAATGACAAGGACATTCCCCTCGCGAACAGCAAGGTACGATACAAGACGCTGCTGATCGAGGAAGACTACGCCGTCTCCCAGACCACGGTTCTTCCCGGCGGCGAAACGGAGTGGCATCACCATACGAAGGTAAGAGATCGCTTTGTCGTCGTTCAAGGCGTGCTGACTGTCGAAACGAAAGCCGGCGCGTTGGTCGACACAAGGCGCGTCGATGACCATTACACGGTTGAACCCGGCGTCATCCACCACGTCAGGAACGAGACGCTTCATGATGTCGTGTACATCAACATCCAGTCTGGAGGGGAGCGGGACATCGTGCTCGCTTAAAGGCGGATCGGGCGTGGATCGCCAGGTAGCCGTGCCGCTTTTTACATTTCCATCAACGCATTTCCTCATGCGGCCGGACATCGAACGCCGGCGCTCATCGGTCGTTTGACCGATACCCTCGCTGCCGCCCACCTGCGATCCTCATCTTCAAGCCGACCACGAGCCGCTGCGCGACCGTGGTGCCGGCTCCGGAGTGTCGAACGATGCTGCGCGGACGACGCGCGCTCTATCGCCTCTCCCGCAGATCGTCGCGCAACGCGCCTTCCGTACCGTCGACAACGAGGTCTCTTTGAATCACGCCACGATTCATCCCTTATGGGTCCGTGCATTCCACTGGATCAACGCCGCAGCGGTGATCCTCATGTGCATGAGCGGCTGGCAGGTGTATGAGGCGTCGCCCGTTTTCAAGGCGATACGCTTCCCGGCGGCTATCACGCTCGGCGGCTGGCTGGGCGGCGCACTGCTCTGGCACTTCGCGGTCATGTGGGTATTGGTCGCCAACTTCGTTGCGTACCTGGCGCTGGGCATGTTGACCGGGCGGCTGCGCAGAACCATTTTTCCCCTTACCCTTCGCGCGGTTGCGACCGACCTCGTCGCAGCGCTGCGCGGCAAGCTTGGCCACAGCAACCTCAGCGAGTACAACGCGGTGCAGAAGCTGGCGTATCTCGTCGTCATCGTCGACATTGCGCTGGTGATCGTGTCCGGCCTGACGATCTGGAAGCCGGTGCAGTTTCCACTGCTGCGGACGCTGATGGGCGGCTTCGATAACGCGCGCGTCGTGCATTTCGCCGCGATGGGCGTGCTCGTCGGCTTCTTCGCGATCCACATCGTCATGGTTGCGCTCGTGCCGCGATCGCTGCTCACCATGATCCGGGGCCGCTAACCATGACTTCAGGCAAAGACGTGCGGACCCTCGACGCCGCCTCCATCATCAAGGACGCACAAAAGGAACTGGGTTCGTCTTCGCGGCGCCTCTTTGGCAAGCGAATCCTGACGCTGGGCGGCCTGGCGCTCCTATCGGGCTGCGATCTGACGAATGACAAGTCGGTGAACACACTGCTACGCACGATGTCCTCGTTCAACGACGACGCGCAGGCGTTGCTCTTCGACGGGCACAAGCTTGCGCCGACCTATCCGGAATCGATGATTACGCGGCCATTTCCGTTCAATGCTTTCTACGATATCGATCAGGTACCGGAGGTCGATGCAAAGACCTGGCGGCTCGAACTCACGGGTCTCGTAAAGGGCAAGCGGGTGTGGACGCTGGGCGAGTTGAGCGCGCTGCCGCAACGCAGCCAGGTGACGCGGCATATTTGTATCGAAGGCTGGAGCGCCATAGGCAAATGGGGCGGCGTGCGTTTCTCCGACTTCCTGGTGCTGGCAGGCGCGGATACGACGGCGAAATACGTTGCGCTGCATTGCGCCGACAACTACTGGACGAGCATCGACATGCCAACGGCGCTGCATCCGCAGACGCTGCTTACGCTGACCTACGACGGCCAGGTGTTGCCAGCGAAATACGGTTTCCCGATGAAGCTGCGCATGCCGACCAAGCTCGGCTACAAGAACCCGAAACATATCGTCGCCATCACCGTGACGAATGAATTTCCCGGCGGCTACTGGGAAAACCAGGGCTACAACTGGTTTGGCGGATCGTGATCCGCCCGACGCAGATATTTTCCATCACATCACATCACAACAACGGAGTACCTATGTCCATTCGCTTCAAGCTCGCTGCTTCCCTCGTCGCGCTCACGCTCGCCAGTGCATCGTTCGCTCAATCGCCGGCGGTGAAGCCCGAACGTATCCGTGGCGACATCGTGTCGTTCTCCGGCAATACGCTGACGGTGCATCGCCGCAGCGGCGACACCGTGACGATCGCGATGAGTGACGCGTCGAAGGTTAGCGCCGTCAAGGCAATCCAGCTCGCCGATATCAAACCGGGCTCCTATGTCGGCGCGGCGGCTACGCCCGGCCCCGACGGCAAGCTGACCGCGAAGGAAGTGCTGGTCTTCCCCGATGCCGCGCGCGGCACGGGCGAAGGCCACTATGCATCGGATCTCGGTGCCAACAGTTCGATGACGAATGCGAATGTGGACACGGTTGTCGAGAGCACAAACGGGCGCGACCTGAAACTCTCGTACAAGGGCGGCAGCAACTCGATCACGGTGCCGGCCAATGTGCCTGTCGTGACGCTTGCGCCCGCCACGCGCGCCGATCTGATCGCGGGCAAGAAAGTGTTCGTGGTGGCGGCCCCCGCCAGCGGCGGGACATACGGCGCGCAATTCGTCGTGGTTGAAAAGGACGGAGTCGCGCCGCCGATGTAACTGTGCCTGGCGTACGGTGCCTTTCGCGTGGTTGACGCGAAAGCCCGGAGGGGTGCCTTAGATCTTTTAGACAATGTCGGCGATCTCGCTTGCAACGCAGGCATGGTCGCCGTCGGTCGATTCGCGGGCCGAGCGGCTTTCCTCCCGTGCATGACTCATCTGGAACCTCCAACGCAATTGAGTGGTGTTCGCGGGGAATCGGACTCGCATGTCTGCTGCCACTCGAAACAAATGTAATCATCTGTTAATGGTTCGGCCGGCACCCCTGTTTTGACGGCAAAAGCGTCCTGGCGCTTTGGTACGATCCCGCCTTTTCCGCCAGCGCGTCGTCACCGTGAACCGTCGATATTTGTCCTTGTTTCATCAACATTGCACAAGGTGGCTCGCCCGCATCGAACGGCTGGCGGCTGCCGGCAGAACGAAAGCCCGACTCGTTGTCGTCGCCGCGCTGCGAGCCCTGAGGCATCCGACGCGACGCGGCGTCGCGCTGGCATTCGGTGCGGTGCCGGCGGCGTTCCTGCTGTACGTGCTCGCGCTCGTGCCTTTCACGCCGGGCATCGGCGACATCCGCAAAGTCCGCGTCGACCGCCCAGCGTCGATCCTGTCTGCCGACGGCAAGCTGCTCGCGGACTTCAAGCCGGTCAATCGCGAATGGGTGTCGCTCAAGCAGATTTCGCCGTACATGGTGGATGCCCTGGTCGCGACGGAAGACCGTCGTTTCTACGAGCATCACGGCATCGACTGGAAGCGCACCGCGTCGGCCGCGCTGCATACGTTCTCTGGCGACCGGCAAGGCGGCTCGACGATCACGCAGCAGCTCGCGCGCAATCTGTATCCCGACGACATCGGCCGCGCACCGACCCTCACGCGCAAGCTCAAGGAAGCCATCACGGCGTTCAAGATCGAAGCGGTCTACAGCAAGGATCAGATCCTCGAGACGTACCTGAACACGGTGCCGTTTCTGTATAACGCATACGGCGTGGAAATGGCCGCACGCACCTATTTCAGCAAATCGGCGGCCCAGCTAGACATTCTTGAAAGCGCGACGTTGGTCGGCATGCTGAAGGCCAGCAGCACTTACAACCCTGTGCTCAATCCCGAGCGCGCCTTGCAGCGGCGCAATACGGTGCTCGGGCAGATGAACCGGTATGGGAAGCTCAAGTCCAGCGACTATGAATGGCTGAAGCGTCAACCCCTCAACGTCGATTTCGAACTCCAGACCGCGTCGCCGGGCCCCGCACCGCATTTTGCGGTGCAATTGCGCAAGTGGCTGACCGGATGGGCCGATCGCAACGGCTACAACATCTATGCCGACGGGCTCGTCGTGCGCACGACCATCGATTCGCGTCTGCAGGCAATGGCGACGCAGGCGATGAACTGGCAGACGAACCAGTTGCAATGGATCGCGAACGACACATGGAACGAACGCACGGGTTGCTGGCCGGGCAACGACCTGTTCCAGACGTTCATCCGGCAGACGCCCGAGTACCGCGCCGCGCGCGACGCGGGGCAATCGGATCAGGCAGCGCTACGAAAGCTCGCCACGGACCCCGCGTTCGTCCGCGCGCTGTGCCGGAGCAAAGCGCAGATCCAGGCGGGCTTTGTCGCCATCGATCCACGCAACGGAGATATCAAGGCATGGGTTGGCAGTCGCGATTTCGCCGACGAGCCATTCGATCACGTGCAGCAGGCACGGCGCCAGCCGGGCTCGACGTTCAAGCCGTTCGTCTACGGCGCGGCCTTTGCGGACGGCGCGCGGCCGAGCGATACGATCGTCGACAGGAACGTCGCCATTCCTCTCGCCGGACATGCGATCTGGCGGCCGACCGACGCGGAACCGCCCACGGGTGGTCCCATGACGCTGCGCGACGCACTCGCGTATTCGCGCAACCGCGTCACGGCTCAGCTTATGCAAAAGGAAGGCCCCGAGAAGGTCGCGCGGCTCGCGCGCGCGATGGGTGTGCGCGAGAGTCCGCTCGAAGCGGTGCCGTCGCTCGCGTTGGGCACCAGCCCCGTCACGCTGAAGGAAATGGTCTCGGCGTATTGCACGATTGCGAACCGCGGCGCTTATATCGAACCGCGCATGGTCACGCGCATCGAGGATCAAAACGGCAAGGTGCTCGCAGAATTCCCGAGCGCATCGCCAGAAGCGGCGCTACCGGCCACCGCTGCGCAAACGCTCGTCGACGTGATGCGCGACGTGGTCAACCGGGGAACCGGCTCCGACATCCGGGCCCGCTTCGGGATTCGCGCCGACGTAGCCGGCAAGACGGGCACGACGCAGGGCAACACCGATAGCTGGTTCATCCTGATGCATCCGCAACTGGTCGCTGGCGCGTGGGTGGGTTTCGACGACGCACGTGTGACGCTCGGCAACGACTATTGGGGCGAGGGAGCCCACAGCGCGTTGCCGATGGTGGGCGCGTTTTACGACATGGCGCTGCGCGCGCGAGTCGTCGATCCCCGTGCCCAGCTTGGCCCGCAAACGCGCCCGCCCCGCACGGTCCACGCGCAACGTCGCCGCCACTTTCTGTTCTGGTCGTTCTAGTGTCGTTGGCGGCGACGCTCCCGTAGCGTGTTGCGTCATGTGATGGCGTGCGCCGGGGACGTGACGTGACGCGTGCGTTCCGAGGATCGCGCGCGGAGTTTCGTCGGCTGTAGCACCTGTTTTTCTATCGATTAGCCCACACGTGCCAGGCCGCGTGCCGTGCGAACCCTGGGCGGCCGGTCGCGCAGAAGGAGAGGCATCAAACGCCGGTTGGCCGTCTGCGCCGCCCACTCGCAATACGCGGCGCTGCCGAGCACCCAGCCCTTGAGCGTCGACTGAATCAGGTTATCGACCTCGAGTTCGTCCAGGGGCTGTGCGCCCAGTTCGCGGTAAGCCTGGTGGCGCTCGAACGGCGTATCGCCGAGCGCCCGGTAGAGCGGATGGTCCTTGATGAAGCTATCGGAGCGCAGCCCGACATGATGCGTGTAGCTGGACCACGGGTAGCTTCCCGGCTCTGCCACGAGGCGGTTGCGCACCGGCGCATGATCGATGACCTGACTCGCAAACAGAAAATACCGGTCGGGCTCGATCACCGTTGCGCAGTAACCGCCACGCCACACCGTACCGCGGCGTCCATGGCGGCGGTTGAAGGTCTCAACATAGCGACGGCCGACCGCCTGCATCGCCATCGCCACGCTCGATTCGTATGAAGGTGTGACGAGGAACTGTACGGCGTCAGGCATGAGTACCCACGCATGGACTGCCAGATCGGCGACGCGCGCTGCGTCTGCCAGGCAGGCGAGAAAGTACCGGTAGTCTCCTTCGTCGAGGAATGCGGGCCCCGTGAGCCCCTGCAAGATAACGTGCTGCGGTTGTTCTGGGACGTAGTGCCGTGCGAGCCGTGTCATGCTGAATTAACCGGAAATCCGATGTGAGAGAGCGATCCGACAGCTATCGGACGCGTGACGGTGCGTAATGAAATTCTATCGACGACGTGCGCGCGGTTACATCGCGATTAGGCCTTTTTTCTGGCCTCATTTCGCTGATTTGCCGATCGCGACCTGATTTTCTTATGCCAGCGCTGAATAGCGGCGTCATTGTCTATGGCATCGGGCACCAATATTTGAGGCAGCACGGCGGCATAGCAGTCGAACGAGATCGGGTGCTCCATTCGAATCTCCTCTGACCCGGCCAAGCCCAGCAATGAAGTTCTCGGTTCAGATTGATAGGTATCCGAATGATAACGATCAACTCGAATCAGCGATTCTTCCGACGACGTGAATTCCCGGGTTGGGAGCGATCGGCCATTCGCAGGCCGTCACCGGGAGCAGCGATTCAACGGTATTGACCTGCGCGGCAAACAGACGCTAGGATTGTCGACATGTCCAGTCACGCCAAACTCCTCGCCTCACTGATCCGCGCATGTTGTCAGAACGTGCCGGGGGGGAACTGCGTCTAGCCGTCCAGCTATACGTTGAAGCCAACGCCTTCTGGCCGCCCGTTGCAAAACCGGCGGCCTTTCTGTTTTTTGGCCCTATGTCTTGGGGATGGAGAAACTCGATGCCGCTTGCGCTGTATGACACCTGGTCGCGTGCCGTGCGCCCGTTCACGCCAATCCACGCCGGTCGGGTCGACATGTATTGCTGCGGACCCACCGTCTATGACTATGCACATATCGGCAACCTCAGAACCTACGTGTTCGAGGACATCCTGCGCCGCGTACTGATGCGTAACGGTTTCGAGGTCCGGCACGTCGTCAATATCACTGACGTGGGCCATCTGACTTCTGACGCGGACGAAGGCGAAGACAAGATGGAGAAAGGCAGCCGGCGAACCGGGGAATCCGCGTGGGCGATTGCGCGACGCTACACCGACGCGTTCGTCGCGGACTGGCAAGCCCTGCACCTGCTGGAGCCGACGGTCTGGTGCCGGGCGACCGATCACATCGCTGAACAGATCGCGTTCATTGACGAACTCGAACGCGCCGGCTACGTGTATCGGACGGCCGACGGTCTCTACTTCGACACCAGTAAGCAGGACGATTACGGCTATCTCGCGCGGCTGGACCGCGCAGGTATGCACGCGGGGAAGCGGGTCGCGCTCGGCGCGAAGAAGAACGCAACCGACTTTGCGTTGTGGAAATTCAGTCCGTCCGGAGTCAAGCGGCAGATGGAATGGGACAGCCCATGGGGCCGCGGTTTCCCCGGTTGGCATATCGAATGCTCGGCCATGTCCGCGAAATACCTCGGCACATGGTTTGATATCCATTGCGGCGGCGAGGACCATGTCGCCGTCCATCACAACAACGAGATTGCACAGACGGAAGCGGCATACGGCACGCGGCTTGCCAACTTCTGGATGCACGGACACTTTCTGACGCTCGATACGCACACGAAAATGTCGAAGTCGAGCGGGGATTTCATTCGTCTTCAGACCTTGCGAAGTCGAAGCATCGATCCGCTCGCTTACCGCTACCTGTGCCTGACAGCCCACTACCGGAGTAATCTGCGCTTCAGCTGGGCGTCGCTCGACGGCGCGCAGACGGCATTGAACCGGCTGCGCCATCTCTATTCGACATGGCCGGAAGCAGGTCGCGTCCATCCGGAATTCGCTGCCCGCTTCGACGATGAGGTGAACGAGGACCTGAATCTGCCGCGAGCGCTTGCCATTCTTTGGGAACTCACCAGGAGCAACCTGCCACCCGCGACGCTGAGGGCAACCGTAGACAGCTTTGATACCGTGCTTGGTCTTGGCTTGCGCGAATGGAAACCTGTTGCATCTGATATTCCGGACGACATTTGCGTGTTACTCAGCGAACGCGAGCGGGCCAGGTCTGGGAGGGATTGGGAGAGAGCCGATCAGATACGGGCGGCGTTAAGCGCGCGTGGCTGGAGAATCGAGGACAGCAAAGAAGGGCAACGGCTGATCGGAATCACTAGGGAGCGGACAGATGTCGAGGGCGGTTGATCGCTGCATCAGCGATGAACCGGATGCCCACTTCCGACAAAGTTCGACGGCTACGCAGGGTCGATCCGGCAATGGCGCGTCATTGCGCCCTGACGTGCAGATCGTTGCTTACGGATTGCACGCCCGGCACGCCGCGCGTCACGGCGAGCGCCCTCTGAATCTGTGCTTCCGAATCCACGTAGCCCGATAACTGCACGACGCCCCGATATGTCGCTACGCTGATCGGCAACGACCGCAGCCCCGCGTCCGCGAGTAACGCCTGCTTCACGCGGGCGGCGAGCGTAGCATCGTCAGGGGCGATCTTCCCGGTCGCGGTCGCGGGTGGCGTCGCTGCCGACTGACAGCCGTTGATCAGCACGGACGCGGACAACGCGCATGCCGTCACGATCAGCAACCGGATTTTGCGGTATCGCGGGTTTCGCATGTCTGCCATGACAGCCTGGTTCGTGCACGACCAACGTCGTGCGGGGTCGATTCGCAGGTACACATATGCGTCCTCCTGAGCCGACCATGATAGTGCAGCGTAGCGGACGACGGTACGAACGCGATATGGGCGAAGGGTTCGACCGGTTCAATGGTGTGCGGCACGGTGACGTTCGCCTGGGCGCGCAAGCATCGTCCGGCAGGAAGCCAACCAGACCAAAGTATGACAGCCAATACAAAAGTGCAATCGACGAGGCGCGTGGTCGACGGGCAATCAGGTTGTCGGCACTGTAGGCATGCGCGCGCGGTTCTGATAGGGTCCCGGCGAACCAAAAAAAGACGCACAGACCGTTGAGGTCTGTGCGAAGCCGTCGAGAGGGACTCGACGGCGGAGGTAATGTAGAACGACTTTGACCTGCGGCCGGATTCGGCAGAGACCGCAGGCCGGTTTCACATCAGGTCGCGCGGATATTACGGACGGTTGTACATCGCGTCCCAATCAGCCTTCGAAACGGCAGCGTGACCGGCACCAAACGATCCGCTCGTGACGCCACCCATGCCCGTCGCATTGTTCTGCGCAGCAACCTTAGCCTCGGCTGCCTGAATCTCTGCTGGATAGCTGGTGTTGTCACCATCGCCGGGATGATACCCAGCCTTTTCGAGTTGAATGAGTTCGGCGCGTACCTGCGCACGGGTGACGGGCTGGTTCGACTGGGCGAATGCGGCTACGGGGGCAGCGAGGGCTGCGGCAATGACAACGGCGTGGATCAGGGACTTCATGATAGTTACCTCCGGTATTCGGTTCAGTTTTCAAACAATCGCGTTTGCGAACCGTTGAATGCAGTGTAGGTATCCGCCCGCGCAAGATTAAGGCGGATAACTGGAAAGCATTGTTCTTGGTTCTGGGCACGCACGCGTGTTTCGAACGCGTCAACGGCACTCACGGTTCGCATGTACAGGCGCCTCTCGCCCAGTGGGCAAAGGTCTGCAACGCTGTGGACGCACGAGGCAATACCGTGCGGATCGGAGATTTATTCCCGGCGTGAAAAACTGTTGTGCCGGGAAATCAGGCGACGGCCTGGCCGGCTGTCGGGGCGGCGCATCGACAGCGTAGACGAGGACCAAGGGGACAGCCCGCCCGTTCAGCGCCGGTATCGGTCAGCGGGAAATCCTCGCCCGGAGCAGCGTCGACGCGGCGCCTGCTACAGAGGACAAAAGTCCTTTAGACATCGGGTCCAACGCGTGAAGGCCCCACCCGGCGCGAGTTCATTGGGTTGATGCGAAAATCACGCTTTGCCCAAATACGCCTGTTTCGGAGGACCCGCGTGCAAGACTTCCCACGCATCAATCCCGCTCGTCTGCTCGACGATCTCAAGGCTTTGCGTAACTTTGGCGCCAATGGACCCGGCGTGGTGCGTCTGTCGCTGTCGCCGGTCGATATGGACGCGCGCCGCTGGCTTGCCAGCCGGATGACCGATGCCGGGCTGGACGCAACCATCGATGGTGTCGGGACGGTGTTCGGGCGCTCGCGCAAGTCCGGCCCAGCGCTCGTGATCGGCTCGCACACCGACACGCAGCCGACGGGCGGCTGGCTGGACGGCGCGCTCGGCGTGATCTACGGCCTCGAAATCGCGCGCGCCCTCGACGAATGCGCGGCGACACGCGACTTCGCGGTGGACGTGGCATCGTGGATCGACGAAGAGGGCGCGTTTTCGAGTTTCCTTGGCAGTCGCAGTTTCGTCGGCGATGCAATCGATGCGTCGTTGCAGCACGCGCGCAATCGTGACGGCCTGTTGCTCGGCGATGCGCTCGCACAGGCAGGCGTGGCCGACGTGCCGCGCGTGATGCTTGATCGGACGAGACAACGCGCGTATCTCGAACCGCATATCGAACAGGGCGGGCGGCTCGAAGCATCGGGGAAGTCGATTGGCGTGGTGACGACGATCGTCGGCATCCGCGAATTTCAGTTGCGCTTCACCGGGCAGCGGAATCACGCGGGCACGACGCCGATGTCCATCCGGCGCGACGCGGGAGCGGCGCTGGTTGCGTTCATCGCGCGTATCGATGCTGCGTTTGGCCGCCTGGCGGATGCGGACACGGTGTGGACTGTCGGCCGGATCGATCTCGATCCCGGTTCGTTCAGTGTGGTGCCCGGCAAGGCCGATATGTACTTGCAGTTCCGTGACGGGAACTCCGAGCGGCTGCATGCGATGGAAAGCGCGCTTGCTGCGTTAGCGGACGAGTGGAATTTGCAGCACGCCGTGCAGGTCGAACTGATACCTTGCGACGGCCCGGAAGAGCCGGTCGTAATGGATACGGCGTTGCAGCAGCGCATTGCGCAAGCGGCCGAAGCGGTCGCACCGGGCCAGTGGATTCATATGCCGAGCGGTGCGTCTCACGATGCGCAGGTGATCGCGCATCACATTCCCGCATGCATGCTTTTCGTGCCGAGCATTGGCGGCGTCAGTCACGATTTCATCGAGGATACTTCGGAGGCCCATATCGTGCTCGGGTGTGAAGTGGCCGCGCGGGCAGCGGCGGGGATCGTGGAGGCGCTGAGGGGTCCCGTTTGACGCGTGATGGGTTCGACTATTCGGGGCGAATAGCGATAGCCGGTCGGGTTGGCAATCCCGGTGTTGCTGATCTTCATTGGGGAAAAGGTCATTTTTGTTTCGTTCATTGCCGGGCTCGATTTTCTGTGTGCCGGGGAACAGGAAGACTCAGTGCAACGTCGTGCGAAAAAAATCGACCACATCTCCATTGAACTGCTCGTGGAACGCCGCGCGATCGAAGCCCGGCAAGCTATTGCAAAGGGCGGGCATTTTGCGGGCGAGGCGCGCATTGCAGGGCGGCAGAAAATCGTAGTGTCCTGCGTTCGGTACGACGTGATATTCAGGCGGATAGGGCAGGCCGGTGCGCACCGCTTCTTCATAGTAGGGGTCCGGCTGATGACGGTCATCGGCGGCACGCCACAGTTGGATTGGGATACGTACGCCGCTTAAGCCCTCGCGTCCAAAGGCAAACCCGAAAGCGGGAGCCGCAATCACCGCGGCCTTGATTCGCGGGTCCCGCACCCACATGCTCGCGGGCACCGCCTCAGCCAGATCGGGATTGACTCCGGCATGCTGCAGCGCGCTGCACAGGTCGTGATCCGCGTGTGCGTGACAATATGGAGCAATCTCCGACAGTTTCGGCACACCGCCCACCGTCACGAGTACGGTGAAGCCGCCATTGGAGAAGCCGAATGCGCCGACGCGCGCCTTGTCCAGATGCTCATGATCGGCCCACTCGTCCAGCATGTAGTCCACCAGTCGGTGCAGTTGAACGGGACGACGCCATAGTTGCATAACGCGGCTCTGATCGTCGAACGTGTCACCCGCATGGCTCACCGCCGCTGCCACGAAGCCGGCGTGGGCCAGCGCGATGGCGGTGTCATAGTGGCTGTCGTACCATCCGCCGCCGCCGTGCGAGATCACGATCAACGGCAAGCCTCGCCCGGCGACGGGCGCATCACGTGCGACAGTCTCCGTGGAGTTGCCGACGGTTTGCCCGGCTGCGGCAGCGTTGGTCGGATACCAGATTCCGGCCGTCAATGGCGGTTCCGTGCCATTGGCGATCTTGACCTCTTCGAAGTCGACGTTGGCGGCAAAAGCCGGCGCAGCAAGCAAACCGCAAACGACAGCGACCACAGCAAATATCTTCACGGCAGGCGATCTCCCTCTTTGTCGTTGTTCGCGCCGTGCGCCGTTGGCACTTCCCCGACGCGATGGGTTCAGTTGCGGTCCGGTTTGCCCCACAGAAGTGATTCAGAATGCCGTTGCAAATATTCCGGCAGTGTCCAGGACTGACAAGGGTTCGACGTAATTCGCCCAGCGCCTGATGGACATCGGCTTGAAGCGGAGAGTCCTTCGCAAGTGTAGCGTTTGCCGCATCGAATGAACGTTGCGCAGCTTCCAGTGTTGCCCGAGTTTCGGGGACCAGTTCACTGTCCACCTTCTGGAACAGCGACGCCGAGTTCCGGACGAGCATTCGCTGCCTATCGATTCCGCAACTACCAGCCTGCTGTAATGCGTGTTCCTGGGGCGCCAGAAAGTGTACCGGCCCTGAATGTTGATGTTGCGGTGCGACAAAAACCAGCCTATAACCATCCATATGGATGGTGAGAGGATGGAAAAATGAAGAAACCCGCTGCACTCGAGCTGATTCGTCCCAAGGGCGGCGAGTCGGAAAAAATCACGATCAACCTCGGCCCCGTCGATCTCGGACAGATCGATCTGCTGGTCGAAGAAGGCTTTTATTCGAACCGGACCGACCTGATCCGGACGGCCATTCGCAACCAGCTTGCTCTTCATGCGCAGGTCGTGCAGGACACGGTGACACGCCGTGCCCTCGTGCTCGGACTCCAGCATTTTTCGCGGCAGGACCTCGAGGCGGTTCGCGCCGCGCGCCAGCGCCTCACCATTCAGGTGCTGGGACTCGCCAGCATTGCCAGCGACGTCACGCCCGAACTTGCGCTCGCCACCATCGAAAGCGTCACGGTGCTCGGCGCGTTTCACGCCTCGCCTGCCGTCAAGACGGCGCTCGCTGACAGAATCCACTGATCAGGCTGCGCAATACCCACTTCCGCTAACCGGACACAAACGATGAAATTCGACGAAGGTTTCATGAATTCAATGCACGAAGCGATGAGCTTGCTGCGTACTCGCGGTCCCGCCGAAGCGACGCAAGCCATACAACGCGCGCTGCGAGGCGACGTTGTCGATGGCGTGAGCGACGCGGCGCGAGATCCAGCCGTTTTTCCGTTCGCCGGGACAATAGCCAAGGATGTCACGCCACATACCGCACGAGAACATGCCGACGACGTCGAAGACCGGGGGCATTTCAGCACGCATGCGTATTCGAACGCCGCGGGCTCGCGGCAGTATCGGCTGTATGTGCCAGCGGGCGCAGTCGGTGAGCCGCTGCCATTGATCGTGATGCTGCACGGCTGCACGCAGAACGCCGACGACTTTGCCGCAGGTACGCAGATGAACGCGCTTGCCGAGCAGCATCGATGCCTGGTCGCTTATCCGGTGCAGCCGCAACAGGCCAATCCGTCGAAGTGCTGGAACTGGTTCAAACCCAACGATCAGCACCGCGAGAATGGCGAGCCGTCGTTGATCGCAGGCATCACGCGCGAGATCATCGCGGCCCATAATGTCGATCGGTCGCGCGTGTATGTCGCGGGCCTGTCTGCGGGCGGCGCGATGGCGGCGATCATGATCGCCACCTACCCTGACCTGTACGCGGCGGCGGGCGTGCATTCCGGTCTGCCAGCCGGCTGCGCGCACGATTTGCCCTCTGCGCTCGCCGCAATGAAAGGCGGCAAACGCCGCAGCGCGACCGCGCACGGGAAGCCCGCCAAAGACGCACCGAAGCGGCCCATGATCGTCTTTCATGGCGACGCGGACGCCACGGTTCACGTCACGAACGCTACGCAACTGGTGCAGGGTTTCGACGCGCGGCCTGACGGCAGTGTACGGCGTCAGGCCGGAGCGGGCCGGCGTAGCTGTACCGTCGCGAAGCTTGTTTCCCCCGATGGAAACGAGGCGGAGCTGTGGACGATTCATGGCGCGCCACACGCGTGGTCGGGCGGTAATGCACGCGGCAGTTATACGGACCCGAGCGGCCCGGACGCGAGTGCCGAGATGCTGCGATTCTTTCTTGAGCATCCCAAACGGGGATGAGGCGGTTTGCTGTTTCGCGCGGCCTGTCAGCCGCTAAACGCAACGCGGTAACAACAAACGCCGCTCTTCGCACGAAAAGCGGCGTTTGCCTTTTGAGTACTTCCAACCTCTGCTTAACTCGACTGCTTCGCCGATGAGTGTGCTTTCGGCACCGAGCCAGCCTGCACGAGGCGCGCGTCTTCCTGCGTCACAGCGCCGACGAATTTCCAGCCGTCCGGCAACTTCACGAACGTGTAGCCCGTGGGCGCATCGACGAATACGGTGTACACGGGCGAGTCAGCCTTCGCCTCGGAAACCGCTTGCGCGTGCGATACCATCGGCACGGCCAGCAACGTGGCAGCGAACAGGGAAGAGGAAATCAGCTTCATTGCACAATCCTTAAGATGTTAAACCGCCCGACCATCGCATCTACCCGATGGGCACGATATTTTGTGACGACTATTACATATATTGAAGCACAGGCTCAGTGCGTGCGTCCATATTTTTGTTATGATCGACATAGAATTCAGTTTTCGTGGGTTTGCGACAATTGCATGCCCGGAGAGAGGGGACATGGAGCCAGCCAGTGGCGGCGAAACCAAAGGGCGCGGCAGGCCGAGAGCATTCGAACGCGAGGTGGCGCTCAGGCGCGCCATGGACCTTTTCTGGGAAAAAGGCTTCGACATGTGCTCGATGTCGGATCTCGTCGATGCAATGGGCGTCAACTCGCCGAGCATCTACGCGGCATTCGGCAACAAGGAAAGCCTGTATCGCGAGGCGATCGAGCTTTACGTGCGCGCTGAAGGCGGCGCGGCGTTGAGGAACTTCGAATCGCGCGCGACTTTGCGCGAAAGCCTCGAAGCGATGTTCGATGCAAGCATCGACCTTTTCACGAGCGGACAGCGTTCTCGTGGATGCATGATTTTTCTCGGCGGCGCGGGGATCGGCGCGGAGCACGTCGAGCTGCGAAACTTTCTTCAGGGGTTGCGTCTCAGGATGACGCGTACCGTAGAAAAACGCTTGAAGAAAGCCGTCGAACAGGGCGAACTCGCGCGCGACGTGGACCACGCGGCGCTTGCCACCTTGTGCATGTCCGTTTTCTCCGGCCTGTCCGTCCAGGCCGCCGACGGTGCCAGCAAACGCAAATTGCACGCGGGAGTGGCGCAGTTGCTGGCGGTGATTCCTTTTCGCGCTGCGTCGTAGTGGGTGAATACCATCCTTGCGTCGAACGATCTCCCTCTGGCTCGCCGGACGTTCCGTGCCGTTCTTCAGAAGAGGCGAACGCGCCGATGGCAGCGCTAACGGGCGGTACCGCTATTGGAAACTGTCGTGCAGATAATCGCGCACGGCCGTCAGTATTTCATCGGAGAGCGGATCGCCCCGCACCGCGCGCGCGAGCGTGGCCGCACCCACCAGCATCGAAAGGCGGGCGATGGCGCGCTGACGCGCTCGCTTCGACGGGCGCGGACCCGCAAACGACGCGAGCCGGCTGAACATCGACTTGAGCCCTTGCGCATAGGCGCCGCGCACCGGCTTGGTCGTCTCCTCACGTGCCACGTCAGCAGCGAGACCGACGGCGGGGCAGCCACCGCCGGGCTCGTCGCGCTGCTTCGGGCTGAGATAGTGCTTCGCGAGCGCGTCGACGAACGCCTGTTCGCCCGCATCGTCCTTGACCAGCGCTCTCCAGCGCACCACGGATTCACCGAATGCACGCTCGCACGCCACGGCGGCGAGTTCGTCCTTCGATTCGAAATGGCCGTAGAACCCGCCATGCGTGAGCCCCGCGCTCGCCATGATGTCGGTGACCGAGACACCATTCAGCCCGCGTTCCTTGAAGAGGCGCGCGGACGCCGCCTCGATCAGCAAGCGGTTCCTGTCGGTTTGTTCCTTCGATACGCGAGGCATCCGGGCCCTCCGTGGTGAGTGCGGCGCGCGTCGCCCCTGCGCTTATTGCGCGTATTGTGCTTCGCCGTTGCCGAACGACCAGTTCTCCTTCGGCACTTCGACGAGACTGATGAACAGGTCTTCTCGCCGCAGTCCGACGCGCGCGTGAAGACCTTCGCTCAGCGCCTTGTAGAAGGCTTTTTTGAGTGTGATATCGCGGCCCGCATTCAATGTGAGCTGCACGATGATGCATTGAGGCGAGCGCTCGATGCCCAGATAGGTCGGATCGGCAATGAAGTTGCCGGACTTGTGCTCGTTGATCACCATGAAACGGTCATTGACGGGCACGTTCATCGTGGTAGTCATCGCCTTGTAGACCTCGTCGGCGACGGCACTGCGATACTCGGCGGATTGACCTTCTGCGAGATCGATACGTACAAGTGGCATGATAATTTCCTCGACTGGAACGTCGGTGACGGCGCGCGGCATTGGTTTGTGCGCAAGAAAAGCCCGAATAGCGGATCGGGAGCACGTTGATAATAAATGACGGTCATCATTTATGCAATAGATGATGAACGTCATTTATTGGATGGAAGCCATGTGATCGATGCGATGCTTTTGATCGCTCTTGTGGTGCCGACGCGCGACGCGTGGTTTGAGGCGCAGCTACCTTCCCGTCATCGAGTCTACGACCTCCTGGGTCGTGACAACGGCATGCGCAAGAAACGCATAGTTGATCATCGCCGCCTTATAACCGTCGCCCCAGATCGGATGACGCGGCCCAGCCGTCGCGTCGGAGACGACGCACACTTCGAAACCCTGCTCGATCAGGTCGCGCAGGTGAGACTCGACACACATATTGGCTAGCATCCCGCCCAGCACGACTTTTTGCACGCGATGCTTTCGAAGTTGCAGTGTCAGGTCATTTGTCTGCGGTCCGAACACCTTGTGCGGACTCACCACGATAGTCTCGCCGTCCTCGATAAACGGCTTGAACTCATCCAGCCAGTCGGCCCCCGATTTCTCGAATCCGCTCAGGTTCAGCGCCCCCGCTCGTGCGAAGGTGCTTGTCGCAAACTCGTCTGCCTCCAGTGGGCCGTTGAATTTCCATGCACGGTCGGTCGGATAGAAATAGTGTGGGGAAATGAACACGCTGAACTTCGCTGCTTTGGCTGCCGTGAAGATTTTCACCATATTTTCGACCGTTCGGTTTTCGGTCACGCTCGCACCGACGGCGCCCCAGTTTTTGCCCGTAGGGCTCAACACGTCGTTCTGTGGATCGATAAACACAACTGCCGTATCGGCGGGGTCGTAGCTCATGGTCGAACTCCAGTGAGTGGATGGCGTGACTTGGGCATTGCTGTACTAATGTATGCCATCAGAGTCGACCCTGCATGCTTACGGACCTGTTATGGTTGAAAGGCCGCCGTCCGGCTATTTACATGTATATGGCGCGCTCGCCGATGCCGTGCGCGATTTGACAGCAGAACTGGCACGGGTGTGTTCGGCGCTGGATTTCCTTTGAGGACGGGTCTATAACTGGAGGACAAGAAAAGGCGCGTCCCTAAACATGTGCCCCTGTGACCTCTTCAGAGGATGCCTCCGATCATAAAAGTCACGCTGCTGGCCGGAGCAGGCTTCCTTTTCCTCAATCGGCAACCGAAAGTCTGTTTTTTCTTCAAGTCAATGTATTTCGATTCGTTATCCTTATCGGATTGAATCGAATTGCATTATCGACAAAGGTGCAGAAATGAGAGTTCTTTTGGCTTCGTTATTGGTAGTTTCTGCATTGTCCGCGGTCACGGACTTTGCGTATGCGCAGACAACATGGCAACAGCCGTCCGGAAGCGCCGACCCACAAATGGCGCCCGCTGCGACGATGTCCCAACCACAAATGGCGCAGCCCGCCAGTTCGATGAATCGCTATGAATACGATTCCGTCGGTCCTCAGCCAGGTGGATCGAGTGGAAGCGGACGAGGAAGGAATGGCGGGCCGTGTGTCGTCGGATTGTCCTGTGATATCTACCAGGGGAGTTGAGTTCGGAACGATGGAATCCCGCCGGACGGATTCCGTGCAGTGGGTCCCCACGCGGCGCGCCGGATCATCGTCGGAAATGGCGGGAATTTTTTCTGGCAGTCTTCCCGCGCGTCAACGCCAACCGAGACCCGGAGCGACATGCGTGAGAATCGATTCTATGACGTGCGCGCAGTACTCGACGCCTAACTGGTTAGGCACGGTGAGTAGCAACGTATCGGCTGCCGCAATAGCTTCGTCTTTTGCCAGTTCTTCGATGAGAACGTCGGGCTCCGCAGCGTAATTCCTGCCAAAGATCTTCTGGACGTCGTCGTCGAGAAAACCGATTGTGTCCTTGCTCTGCGTGCCCCGTCCGAAATACATGCGGTCCTGTTGATTCACGAGCGCGAAGATACTCCGGCTGACCGACACGCGCGGCGCTCGCGTATGCCCGGCCTCTTTCCATGCGTCACGGAAAACCTGGATCTGCTCCGCTTGCTGGATATGAAGCGGACGGCCCGTTTCGTCGTTCTTCAGTGTGGACGTCTGCAGGTTCATGCCCATTTTCGCGGCCCAAACGGCCGTCGCGTTGGAGCCCGAGCCCCACCAGACGCGCTCACGAAGTCCTTCGGAATGAGGTTCGACGCGTAGAAGTCCCGGCGGGTTGGCAAACATGGGGCGCGGATTCGGCTGTGCAAAACCCTTGCCTCGCAGCACTTCATAAAACACTTCCGTGTGACGGCGTGCCAGATCGGCGTGCGTCTCGCCTTCTTCTGGCGCGTACCCGAAGTGGCGCCAGCCATCGATAACCTGTTCGCCGGAGCCTCGGCTAATACCGAGTTGCAGGCGTCCGCCAGCAATCAGATCGGCTGCGCCAGCATCTTCTGCCATGTAGAGCGGGTTCTCGTAGCGCATGTCGATGACACCCGTTCCAATCTCGATCGTGCGCGTCTTCGCGCCGATTGCGGCGAGAAGTGGAAAGGGCGATGCAAGCTGTTGAGCAAAATGATGGACGCGAAAGAACGCACCATCAGCGCCGAGTTCTTCGGCGGCGACGGCGAGGTCGATGGATTGCAGAAGTACATCGGCTGCCGATCGTGCCTGTGAACCCGGAGAATTGGCCCAGTGACCAAAGGAGAGAAAGCCAATCTTCTTCATAGCAGTAGATTCGATTAGCCGGTATCTGCGACGCCGGCTGCGAGAGCAGGAAAGCTGTAACACTACAGCATCGGTCTGCAACGCGCCGGAACTCGCCGTTCCAGACGACCGGCGCGCGAGTTCTCGCGGCTATTTAAGCCGTGAGCGAGGCGTTCTGCGGGAACAGCGCGCGGCGAGTCTCTTCGTCGAACTCGGCCTTGAACACCTGCCTGTCTTTCAGCGCCAGCGCGCGGATAGCCGCCGGACGCGCCGAGATCTCGTCGACCAGACGCTTGACGTGCGGATAGTCGGAGAGTCCCTTTTCGCCCAGGATATAGCCGGCGAAATGCGCCCAGCCCCACAGCGCGATATCGGCGATCGAGTAAGTGTCGCCCGCCAGATACGGCGAACTCGCGAGACGCTCATCGAGAATGCGATAGTGACGCTCGACTTCTTTCAGATAACGGTTGCGCGCATACGGCAGCGGTTCCGGTGCATGGTGCAGGAAATGCACGGCCTGGCCGGAAAACGGCGACAGCCCTGTCGCGACGAACTGGAGCCACGAGAGCATCGCGGCATGCTGCGACGGCGCGGCGGGGACGAACTTCCCATGCTTTGCGCCGAGGTGCAGAAGAATCGCGTGCGAATCGAATACGGTCACACCGTCATCGACGATGGCCGGGACCTTGCCGTTCGGACTGATCTTCCGGTACGCGGGCGCGTGTTGTTCTCCCTTGAAAGTATCGACGGCGGAAAGCTCGAATGGTGTTTCAAGCTCTTCGAGCAGAAGCGCCACCTTGAGAGGATTGGGAGACGGGTGGAAGTAGAACTGAAGCATGGTGTTTCCTTGATGAGGGAATAGATGAGATCGCAGCGCACGCGTAGCCTGTTCGGGTAGTCACATGCTGAACGCAATGTCACCGTCTGCCGTACGGTCCTCCCGATGAACACATTCGATGAAGTCGAACATGTGCGCTGAAGACGAGTTGGCGTTTCGCACACCACGCGGCAACCGGGAACACGTCCCACTGCGTCATCGACGCGCACCGGCTCCTGAATTCTGACAAATAGCTTACAATGTCGTCAGGACTTTCCGACACCGTTGGCGCGATCCAGTCCGCAGCGGGGTCTCCATATAAGGGTCTGAGGAGGCGATATGCACTTCTATCACCACGGCGTAGCGATTCAGCCGTCGGTCGCACGAAGCGGCAATACCTTTGTCGCCCGGGTCGCCATTCTCGAAGAGGATGGCGAGGCGACGTCGCTTGGCGATCTCGGTCACTTCGCGAACCGGCAATCCGCGTTCGCGTTTGCGGTGCGCTGCGGCACGGCATTCGCGGATAACGAACCGATGCCGTTGCCGCCCTGCGATATCCCGTCAAAGCAAGCCGGTTCCGCACACAAAACTGCCGTCGATCTTCCTTGAGGCGCAACGGTTTCGTCTGCAACGATTAGCGCGTTTCGAGGCCGGGCCAATATGTTCGCCAGCACGAAGCGTCACGTGGAATCGAACACCCGGAGGCGGTATCCATGATTCACTCGGAAGTCCACAAGTTTCCCTACACGCGCGCGAGCGGCATGCAGCGTACCTACGACGTGACGATCAACCTGGCCCGGCGCGATTCGGGCGTGTACGCGTATCGGTCATGGGTGCACTACGCGGGGAGATTCAAGGGCAATGGTCTCGACTTTCCGCTTGTTTCGCGGACCACGGATCACGCGATCACCGAGGCGCGTGCCCGTGTTGAAGAACACATCGAACATCTGCTCGGGGTAACGGAATGACCTGCACTGAAGCGGGTGCCGCATAGGCATGGCAGAAGACGGGCACGATGTGTCAGTGCGCCGGTCTTGCCCGCAGGGGCGCCGAAGGTCGTGCGCCGCTCTGTCTCTTCAGAAGGTAACGCGAGCCGCGCTGCGCAACGGCTCGCCGCAAGCCGCGTCAAATCCGCCCGAAACCGCCGCCGCCAGGCGTTTCAACGACGAACACATCACCCGCCGCCATCTCGACACTGGCGATATGGCCCAGCGCGACGATCTCGCCGTCCGCCCGTTCGACGCGATTGCTGCCTTGTCTTCCCGAAGCGCCGCCTGCCGCGCCGAATGGCGCGTGGATGCGGTTGTTCGACAGGATCGAGGCTGTCATCGGCGCGAGAAAGCGGATGCGCCGGATCGCGCCATTGCCGCCTTTCCACTGTCCCGCGCCGCCCGAACCGGTGCGGATCAGATGCGATTCGAGCCGCACGGGGTAACGCCATTCGAGCACTTCCGGGTCCGTCAGGCGCGAGTTGGTCATATGCGTCTGCACGGCATCGACGCCATTGAAGCCGTCTCCCGCGCCGCTGCCGCCCGCGATCGTCTCGTAGTACTGGTAGCGCGCATCGCCGAACGTGAAGTTGTTCATCGTGCCCTGGCTCGACGCCACGACACCGAGCGCGCCATACAGCGCATTTGTGATCGCCGATGAAGTTTCGACGTTGCCCGACACGACGGCAGCGGGATAGACGGGATTGAGCATCGAACCCTCCGGCACGATCACGGAAAGCGGCCGCAGGCAACCGGCGTTGAGCGGGATATCGTCGCCCACCAGCGTGCGGAACACGTAGAGCACGGCTGCCATGCAGACCGCCTTCGGCGCATTGAAGTTGTTCGGCAGTTGTGCCGACGTGCCCGTGAAATCGACCGTTGCGCTGCGCGTGGAAGCATCGACGTGGATCGCCACGTCGATCACCGCGCCGTTGTCGAGCGCATAGCGATACGCGCCGTCCTTGAGCGCGCCGATCACGCGGCGCACCGCTTCTTCCGCATTGTCCTGCACGTGCTGCATGAAGGCGAGCACCACGTTGCGGCCGAATTGCGCGACCATGCGGCGCAGTTCGTCTACGCCTTTCTGATTGGCCGCGACCTGCGCGCGCAGGTCGGCCATGTTCTGCGTGATGTTGCGAGCGGGATAGCGACCCGACGCCAGCAACGCGCGCGTTTCGGCATCGCGTAGCACACCTGCTGAAACGAGCTGCCAGTTGTCGATCAGCACGCCTTCTTCTTCGATGTGCGTGGAAGCGGCCGGCATCGAGCCCGGCGTGATCCCGCCGATATCCGCATGATGGCCGCGCGAGCCAACGTAGAAGAGCGGCTCCTCGCTGCCGTCGGCGAACACGGGTGTGATGACGGTGACATCGGGAAGATGCGTGCCGCCGTGATACGGATCGTTGAGCATGAACACATCGCCGTCGCGCATCGTGCCGCGATTGCGTTCGATGACGGTCCGGATGCTTTCGCCCATCGAGCCCAGATGCACGGGCATGTGCGGCGCGTTCGCAATCAGATGGCCGGCCGCGTCGAAGATCGCGCACGAAAAGTCGAGCCGTTCCTTGATGTTGACCGAGTAGGCAGTGTTCTGCAGACGCAGACCCATTTGCTCGGCCACCGACATGAACAGGTTGTTGAAGATCTCCAGCCGCACCGGGTCGGCTTGCGTGCCGATCGAGCGGCGCGTCGGCAGCGCGAGCACGCGCGTCATCACGACGTTGCCGTCGCCCGTCAGCGCCGCCTGCCAGCCAGGCTCCACCACGGTCGTGCCGTTCTTCTCGGCGATGATGGCCGGGCCGTCAAGCGTGTCGCCCGCCATCAGCGTATCGCGCGCATAGAGCGACGCGTCGTGCCAGCGGCCGCCCGAATACATGCGGACCGTCGCGGCGGCCGTGGGCGCGCCGCCGGCAGGGCGATCGGCGATGCTGCCTGCCACCGGCTGGGCATCCGAATGACCGATTGCTTCAACGGAGGCGAGTTCCACCACGAGCGGCGTATCCGCCATGAGAAACGCGTAGCGCTGCCGATAAGCCGCTTCGAACGCCGCGCGCATCGACAGTACGCTGCCCGCATTGACCGCGAGCGCCGAATCGGTGCCCTGATAGCGCAGGTGCACACGCCGCGCCGTCGAAATGCGCGCCGCGTCGACGCCTTGATCGAGCAGCACGCGGGTTGCTTCATCGACGAGCGCATCGAGCGCTGCGTCGATGGAGGCAAGCGACGTGTCGTCGAGCACGATTTCGAGCGCGCGCTCGCGCATCGCGGTCTGATCGGCGAGACCCATGCCGAACGCCGACAGCACGCCCGCGAGCGGGTGCGCGAACACCTTCGTCATGGCGAGCGCATCGGCCACGCCGCATGCATGCTGGCCGCCCGCGCCGCCGAAGGTCGTGAGCACGTATTGCGACACGTCGTGGCCGCGCTGCACCGAAATCTTCTTGATCGCGTTCGCCATGCTGCCGATCGCGATCTCCAGATAGCCTTCCGCGATCTCTTCCGGCGTGCGGCGCTGGCCCGTCGCCGCGCAAATCTCGTCGGCGAGTGCGCGAAAGCGTGTCGCCACCGCTTCGCGGTCTAGCGGCTGGTTGGCATGCGGACCGAAAACATGCGGAAAATAATCGGGTTGAATCTTGCCGAGCATCACGTTGCAGTCGGTCACCGTGAGCGGGCCGCCGCGCCGGTACGCGGCCGGTCCGGGGTTCGCGCCCGCCGACGCAGGGCCGACACGCAGACGTGCGCCGTCGAAGCCGAGTATCGAGCCGCCGCCGGCCGCCACCGTGTGAATGCTCATCATCGGCGCACGCATGCGAACGCCCGCCACCTGCGTTTCGAACACGCGCTCGAACTCGCCGTTGAAGTGCGATACATCGGTGGACGTGCCGCCCATGTCGAAGCCGATGACGCGCTCGAAGCCCGCCGTCTGCGCCGCGCGCACCATGCCGACGATGCCGCCTGCGGGGCCGGAAAGAATCGCGTCCTTGCCCTGAAACAGATCGGCACGCGTAAGGCCGCCGCTGCTCTGCATGAACTGCAGATTCACGCCGGGCATCTCGCTCGCCACCTGATCGACGTAGCGGCGCAGGATCGGCGACAGATAAGCGTCGACGACGGTGGTGTCGCCGCGCGACACCATCTTCATCAGCGGCGACACCTCATGCGAAACCGAGACCTGCGTGAAGCCAATGCGCCGCGCCAATGCCGCGACTTCGCGCTCATGCGCGGTGTGCCGATAGCCGTGAACGAGCACGATGGCCAGCGCGCGGATGCCCGCGTCGAAGACCTCGCGCAAGGCTGCTTCCGTGGCGGAAAGATCGAGCGGCACGACAACGTCGCCTTGCGCGCTCACACGTTCGTCGATTTCGATCACGCGCTGATAGAGCGCTTCGGGCAGCGCGATGTCGAGGTCGAAGAGGCGCGGACGGTTCTGGTACGCAATTCGCAGCACGTCGCGAAAGCCGCGCGTGGTCACCAGCGCGACGGGCTCGCCCTTGCGTTCGAGCAAGGCATTGGTCGCGACGGTCGTCCCCATCTTGACCATCTCGACATCGCGCGGCGTGATCGCTTCGCCTTCGCGCAGGCCAAGCAGATGACGGATGCCCGCAACGGCCGCGTCGCGATAGTGTTCGGGGTTTTCGGAGAGCAGCTTGTGGGTGGTCAGCGAGCCATCCGGCCGACGCGCGACGATATCGGTGAAGGTGCCGCCGCGGTCGATCCAGAATTGCCAGCGGGACGGCGTGCATGCTTCGGGTACGTGATCTTGGTTCATGGTGCGATGAAAGATGAGAGCGACATGCAGGGACGGTTGATCGAAGGGGCGCGCAATCGTGCGCGCCGGGTTCATGCGGATTCGAGTTCGCGTCCGCGTGTTTCGGGCAGCGTGAGGGCGGCGACGATCAGCACGCCATAGGCGGCTACTGCAAAAATGCCGATGCTCGTGCCAAGACCGAACTCTTTCGACAGTGAGCCGATCAGCACGGGAAACAGCGCGCCGATCGCGCGGCCGACGTTGTAGCAGAAGCCCTGTCCCGAACCGCGCACGCGAGTGGGGAAGAGTTCGGTGAGAAACGCGCCCATGCCCGAGAAAATGCCGGAGGCGAAAAAGCCAAGCGGGAAGCCGAGCCACAGCATCGACGTATTCGTGAGCGGCAGCGACGTGTAGGCGAACGCGATCGCCATCGAGCCGACTGCGAACAGAATGAAATTGGGCTTGCGGCCAATGCGGTCCGTGAGCCACGCGCTCGACAGGTAGCCGACATAAGAGCCAGCGATGATCATCGCCAGATAGCCGCCCGTGCCCATCACCGTGAGATGGCGTTCCGTCTTGAGGAAGGTGGGCAGCCAGGTGGTGATCGCGTAGTAGCCGCCTTGCGCGCCCGTCGTGAGCAGCGCGGCGCGCAGCGTCGTGGACAGCAGCTTCGGCGCGAAGATTTCGGTGAAGCGCGGCGTATCGTTGGCGTCGCGCCGTATTGCTTTCGCCTGCTCGAATACTTCGGGTTCCTTCACATAGCGGCGGATCACCAGCACGAGAAACGCGGGCACGAGGCCGATCAGGAACAGCGCACGCCACGCGAGTTCCGGGGCCATCGCCGAAAAGAGCACGGCGTAGAGCAGGGCGGCCATGCCCCAGCCGAGCGCCCAGCCGGACTGCACGAGGCCCACGGCCTTACCGCGGTCGCGTGCGCGAATCACCTCGCCGATCAGCACGGCGCCCGCGGTCCATTCACCGCCGAAGCCAAAGCCCATCAATGCGCGGGCGGCGAGCAACTGACCGTAGTTCTGCGCAAGTCCGCACAGCCCTGTGAAGACGGCGAACCACAACACGGTCAGTTGCAGTGTGCGCACGCGGCCAATGCGGTCGGAAAGTATGCCCGCGATCCAGCCGCCCAACGCCGACGAAAGCAGCGTCAACGTGCCGATGAACCCGGCATCCGCGAGCGTGATGCCCCACGTCGCGACGAGCGTCGGGATCACGAACGAGAGCATCTGCGTGTCCATGCCGTCGAGCATGTAGCCGACCTTGCAGCTCCAGAACGCGCGTCGCGCGCGCGGACCGGCTTCTGCGTACCAGGAAAGCCGGCTTTCGCTGGCCGCTTCGCTGGGCTCGTCTGCGATTGCCGTGAGTGTCTTGCTGTCCATCAGTTGCTCCTGTCGATCGACGAGTGGGGCATGTCTGGCGCCGCCCGCATGCCTGAAAACGATTCAAAGGATTGAGTCAGCCCCTCTGGTCGGCGCGGCCAGATCTCGTTCAACGAATGGGATGCCCAGCGATGCGGCGCAACGCGCCGCGTTGGTCAGAACACGGCTAGCGACGCGTTCGTGATATCCGTCATCAGCATGTGGCCCGGTGCATGGGCAATCGCGAGAGGCAGCTTCGCCGCCATCAGCGCGGTCTGCGGGGTCACGCCGCACGCCCAGTAGACGGGCAGTTCGCCCGCACGGATCGTCACGGCGTCGCCGAAGTCGGGGCGCGCGAGATCGGCGATGCCGAGCTCGGCAGGGTCGCCGATATGGACGGGCGCGCCGTGCACGCCGGGAAAGCGGCTCGTGATCTGCACCGCGCGAATCGCATCGGCGCCGCGCATCGGACGCATCGACACCACGAGTTCGCCGCCGAACACGCCCGCGCGCCGGTTGGGAATATGTGTGCGATACATCGGCACGTTGCGTCCCTCTTCGACGTGGCGCAGCCCGATGCCTTCGAGCGCAAGCATGTGCTCGAACGAAAACGAGCAGCCGATCGCAAACACGACGAAATCGTCCTGCCACAGCGCTTCAATGGAGTCGACGCGCTCGCTCAGTGCGCCGTCGCGATAGACGTTGTAGGCCGGTACGTCCGTACGGATGTCGATATCGCGGCCCAGCATGGGTACGCGGAAATCGCCCGGTTCACCGACGCCCAGCAGCGGGCACGGTTTCGGATTCGCATGGCAGAAGCGCAGGAAATCATGCGCATGGGCGGCGGGCAGTATCGCGAGATTGGCTTGCGCGTACTCGCCGCAATGTCCGGCGGTCGGGCCGCGAAAGTCGCCGTGACGAACGGCCTGGCGGAATTCGGATGGAGTCATGGTCGGGCGGGCTTCTGATGTTTTCGGTTGGCGGCGCGCGTCACACCTCGAATTGCGTACCGTCAGGCAAAGCATAGAAAAGAAGAAAATTTGACGCCAACTAGTTTTCTTTGCTGTCCACGAATAGAATTTCTTAACGAATCTGCGGGTTTTCCCGAGTCACGTCGTTTTTTTTGAAGCGCTTCGCGCCATGAATACTCGCTTTCTCGAAACCTTCGTCACGCTGGCGAAATTGCGCAGCTTTCGCACGACAGCAACGGCGCTGCATGCCACGCCCGCTGCGATTTCCCAGCGTCTGAAGGCGCTCGAAGATGAATTGCAGACCGTGCTGGTCGATCGCGACAGCCGCGAGTTCCGCCTGACGCCGAATGGCGATTACCTGCTCGGCTACGCGAAAGCCGTGGTCGAGGCGACGCGTCAGTTGCAGGCGGCCGCGTCCAACGAAGGCGCGATGCGCGGCAAGCTGCGCCTGGGCGTGATCGAGACGGTCGTGCACAGCTGGCTCGCCGACTACATGCGCATGCTCGCCACCGACTATCCGCAACTCGAAGTGGATCTCGCGGTGGATGTGAGCGTGGTCCTGCAGCGCCGTTTGATGGCGGGTGAACTCGATCTGATCATTCGCGTGGAGGGCAGCGATGAGGAATCGGTGGTGTGCGACGCGCTCGCCAACTATCCCGTTCACTGGATCGCGCGCGCGGGTCTGTTGCCGTTGTCCCGCAGCGGGCTCGCAAAACGCGTGTTGCGGCATCCCATCCTGACGTTCGGCCGTGGGACCGCGCCGCATCGCGCGCTCGAAGACATCGTCAGCAAGCTCGCGCTCGCGAATGGCGTGCCGCTTGCCGACACGCGCATCACCGGCTCGCCGTCCATTTCAGTGATCGTGCAACTGGTGCGCGACGGCTTTGGCGTCGCGGCTATTCCGCGGCTTTTCGTCGACGAACTGATCGCGCGCGGCGAAGTGGTTGAGTTGCCTTTGCAACCTTCGCCGCCTTCGATCGTCGTGTCGATGTCGCGCCGCTCGGATGCGCCGCTGTTCGTGCACGGCGCGGCGAATGCTGCACGCACTGCGTGTCACGCGTACTGCGAGCATGGCGACGCGCGGCTGATCGAGCGGCTGTAATGCTGCGTTTTCGCGAACGCGCGGACGGCTGAAGGATTTTTGATCAGCGTTGACAACGCAAAATTCGGCGCTTTAGACTGCATCCATTCCTCGCGGCCCGACAAAGATGTCCGCCCGAGGATCCGGCACAGAAGCCCCCTGACGAACCGTGTGTTCGTCAGGGGGCTTTTTTTTGTTCGCATTTTTGGGAGTTCGAGCCCATTTCTGGAGAATCCGCATGTTGCTTAAGCCGTCCGGCTGGATGCGTCTGGCCTTCATTGCAGGACTTGCAGTCACGTCGCTTGTCGCGAATGTCACGGATGCCGCCGAACCCGTGAAGGTCGGCCTGCTCGAAGACGCGTCGGGCAACTTCGCGCTCGCGACCATCCCGAAGATTCACGCCACGCAGCTTGCCGTCGACGAAATCAACGCGAAGGGCGGCATTCTAGGCCGCCCGATCCAGCTCATCGCGTACGACACGCAATCGGACAACACCAAGTTTCAGGAACTCGCGCGGCGCCTCGTGCAGACCGACAAGCCGGACGTGATCTTCGGCGCGTTCTCCAGCGCCTCGCGCGAAGCGATTCGTCCCATCATGGATCGCGCGCATCAACTCTACTGGTACGACAACCAGTACGAGGGCGGTGTGTGCGACACCAATACCTTCGTGACGGGTGCCGTGCCCGAGCAGCAGTTCTCGACGCTGATTCCGTGGATGATGCAGAAGTTCGGCAAGAAGGTGTACACGATCGCCGCCGATTACAACTTCGGGCAGATCTCCGCCGAATGGGTGCGCAACATCGTGAAGGAGAACGGCGGCACGATGGTGGGCGAGGAGTTCATCCCGCTGTCGGTATCGCAGTTCGGTCAGACCATCCAGAACATCCAGAAGGCCAAGCCCGATTTTGTCGTGACCTTGCTGGTCGGCGCGAATCAGGCGTCGTACTACGAGCAGCAGGCTTCGGCGCATCTGAATCTGCCGATGGCGAGTTCGGTGAACGTCGGTCAGGCGTATGAGCACAAGCGCTTCAAACCGCCTGCATTGAAGGACATGTACGTGACCGCGAACTATGTCGAGGAAGTCGACACGCCTGCCAGCAACGACTTCAAGAAACGCTTCCACGCGAAGTTCCCGAATGAGCCGTACATCAATCAGGAAGCCGCCAACGCTTACGACGCGATCTACCTCTACAAGGCCGCCGCCGAAAAAGCGAAGTCCACCAATCAGGATGCCGTGCGCAAGGCGCTGGAGAGCGGCGGCATCTGTACGGAAGGCGCGCAGGGCAAGGTGTGCATCGACCCGAAGAGCCATCATGCGAGCCATACGATCTTTCTCGTGCATGTGAAGGACGACCATTCCGTCGATATCCCGAAGGTCTGGGACGACGTGCAGCCGTACTGGCTCGGCAAGGTGGGCTGCGATCTGCCGAACAAGCCGGATCACCGTCAATACACGCCGTCGAATCTGCCGAAGAAGTCGTGACCCGAACGGGCGCGCCCGGATGCAATGAAGCGCGCGCCCGTTCTCTGAAAGTGGAGCAATCATGGCCACCTTGTCGGTGCTCTATTCGCTGATCTATCAGTTCGGCGACAGCTTTGCGTATCTGGTGCTGGCCGCGCTCGGGCTTGCGGTGATCTTCGGCATGATGGGCGTCATCAATCTCGCGCATGGCGAGTTCATCATGTGCGGCGCGTATGTCACCATCATCTCGGCCAAGCACGGCATGCCGCTGCCGCTCGCGATGCTGCTCGGCGCGCTGTCGGCGGCCATGGCGGGCGTCGTGATCGAGCGGCTCGTGATTCGTCATCTTTATGACCGCCTGTTCGATTCCGTCGTGGCGACGTGGGCCATCAGCCTGATCGTGCAGCAGACCATGCTGCTCGTCGCCGGTCCTTCGCTCGAAGGTATCGGCACGCCGTTCGGCGCGTTCTCGCTCGGCGAGTATTCGTTCTCGACGTATCGCGCGGTGCTGCCGTTGATCGCGCTTTGCATTCTGTTCGCGCTTTATCTACTGTTCTTCAAGACCAACTACGGCGTCTGTGCGCGCGCGACGATCCAGAACGCCAGCATCGCGCAATGCCTCGGCCTGCGCACGGATCGTCTCTACACACTGACCTTCGCGCTGGGCGCGGGACTCGCCGGACTCACGGGCGCGCTCTACGCACCCACCATGACGGCCGTGCCGACGATGGGCAGCAACTTCATCGTGCAGGCGTTCGTCTCGGTGGTGGTCGGAGGCGCGAATGTGATTGCGGGCACGACGCCGGCGGCGGGCGTGCTGGCGATCATCCAGACCGCGCTCACCGCGTCCTACGGTCAGCTGTTCGGGCAGATCGGCCTGCTCGTCACGGTGATCGTGGTGATCCGGTTGATGCCGCAAGGGCTCGGCAACCTGTTCATGCGCTTGCGCCGGGAGGAGTCGTGAAGCAGTCGGGGAAGCAATCGGTGAAGCAAGCGCAACTGGCTGCCTCAGGCCCGGCACCGCGGGCGCTGCGTTACGTGCCATGGCTCGTGGCGCTGTGTCTGCCGCTCGTCGTGGACGCCAACACGAGCGGCAATCTCGCCTACTGTCTGCTGTGGGCGTTCAGCGCGGTCGGGCTTGCCGCGATGTGGGGCTACGGCGGCATCCTGTCGTTCGGGCAGACCGCGTTCTTCGGGCTGGCCGGCTATAGCTACGGCATCTTCACGCTGAACTTCGGCGACACATGGTTCGATGCGTGGCTCGGCCTCGGCGCGGGCATCGCGGTGAGCGTCGTCGTGGCGGCGCTGATCGGCTACATGATTTTCTTCGGGCGCATCAAGGGCGTGTTCATCGGCATCGTGACCTTATCGGTGACGCTTGTGCTCGAGACCTTCATGGCGCAGACGGCGGGGCCGCAATGGGCGATCGGCGAGGCGCGCCTGAACGGCTACAACGGCATGGGCGGCATGCCGCCGCTGACGATTCCGTGGCCCGGCGGGCCGCTCACGCTGGAGAACACGAGCTTCTACTATCTGGTGCTGATCCTGCTGATCGCCGTCTACGCGTTCATGCGCAAGCTGCTCGACGGACCTTTCGGACTCACGCTGATTGCGATCCGCGAGAACCCGCAGCGCGCGGAAATGCTGGGCGTCGATATCCGTCTTCATCAATTGCTGGTCTTTGTGCTCGGCGGCACACTGGGCGGATTGTCGGGTGCGCTGTACACGATCTGGGGCTCGTACATCACGCCGTCGACAATGGGCCTCACGGCTGCGGCCATGCCCGTGATCTGGGTCGCCACGTCGGGCCGGAAGAGCATCGGCGGCGCGATCGTCGGCACGGCATTGCTCGTGTGGCTTTCGCAGAATCTCGCGGTATATGGCAGCCAGTACGCGCTGATCCTGATGGGCGCGATCCTGCTGGTGGTCGTGCTGGCCGCGCCCGAAGGCCTGCTGCCGTTCGTAGCAAGGCAGTTGCGGCGCTTCGAGCGTGAGCGAGGCCTTGGCAACGGCCGCAACCGTCCGTGTTTCGACGAACCGCTCAAGCAAGAGGAGGGCAAATCGTGACCGTGCTGCTCGAAACACGCGCGCTCAAGAAGCACTTCGGCGGTGTGCAGGTGATCAACGGTATCGACTTTCAGATCGACGCGGGCGAGATCCGCTGTGTGATCGGACCGAACGGCGCAGGCAAGAGCACGTTCTTCAAGCTCATCACGGGGGAACATAGACCGTCTGAGGGCAGCGTGCATTTTCTCGGGCAGGACATGAGCCACGTGCTGCCGCACGAGCGCATCCGCATGGGGATGAGCATCAAGTTTCAGATACCCGGCGTCTTTCCGGATCTGAGCGTGCGTCAGCATCTGCAACTCTCGTTGCATCGCGCGAAGGACGACCGGCCTGGAAGTATCGAAGAACTCTTGCAGCGCTTCTTGCTGGAACAGGAAGAGCATGTGCTTGCGCGCAATCTGTCGCATGGCAAGAAGCAGTGGCTCGAAATCGCAATGGCCGTGTCGCTGCGGCCGAAGCTGCTGTTTCTCGACGAGCCCGTTGCGGGCATGTCGATCGAGGAAACACATGCGACGGGCGAACTCATCAAGCGGCTATCCGCATCCGGCCTGACGATGATGGTAGTCGAGCACGACATGACCTTCGTCAAGCAGATCGCGACGCGCGTGACGGTGCTGCACGGCGGCAGGCTGCTCGCCGACGGGCCACTCGAAGAGATCCTCGCACGCGACGACGTCGCGGAAGTCTACCTGGGGAAGAAATCATGAGCGCGCTTCTCGAAGTCGCGGACGTGGCAGCGGGCTATGGCGGCGGGCGCGTGCTCAACGGCGTGTCGTTCGGCATCGGGCGCGGCGAAGTGCTGGCGCTGATCGGGCGCAACGGCGTCGGCAAGACCACGCTGATGCGCACGCTGATCGGGCTCGTCAAGCTCGACGCGGGCCAGATCGTACTCGACGGCGCGCCCATCGGTCATGAAAAGCCCTACGTGCGGGCACGCAAAGGCATCGGCTATGTACCGCAGGGCCGCGAGATCTTCGGCGCACTGACGGTCGCGGAGAACCTTCAGGTCGGCGCGCAGGCGAACCCGGACAAGGCAGCGCTGATGCGCGAGAAAGTTGTCGGCTACTTCCCCGTGCTCAAGACGCGCTACCGGCAAAAGGCGGGCACGATGAGCGGCGGGGAACAACAGCAGCTCGCCATCGCGCGCGCGCTGGTCAGCTCGCCGCAGGTGCTGCTGCTCGACGAACCATCGGAAGGCATCCAGCCTTCCATTGTCGATCTGATCGGCGAGACGCTGCTGACCATCGCGCGCGAGACGGGCATCGGCGTGGTGCTGGTGGAGCAGGATATGGGCATGGTCGAGCGCATCGCGACGCGTTGCTGCGTGATGGACAAAGGCCGCATCGTGGACACGTTGAGCCCGGCGCAACTCGGGGACGAGCAACTGATACGCCAGTATCTGGCACTGTGACGGAGAGCAGAACATGAAATGGCTAGAAGAATCGATCATGATGAAGCGCGGCGTCGGCGCCGATCGCGAACCGGTGGAACATCATCTGACCGAGGAACTGCAGAAGACCTTCCACTACACCATTGGGCCGTATTCGCAGCCGGTACTGCACGTGAAGCCCGGCGATCGCGTGGTGGTGGACACGCGCGACGCGTTCGAAGGGAAGATCAAGAGCGAGACGGACAAGCCATCGCAGGTGCTGACGGTGCCGTTCCTCAATCCGCAGAACGGTCCCATCATGATCGAGGGCGCGGAGAAGGGCGATGTGGTCGCGGTGTACATCGAAAAGATGTCGCCGCGCGGCGACGATCCGCACGGCTTTTGCTGCATGATTCCGAACTTCGGGGGACTGACGGGCACCGACTACACGGCGCTCCTTAACGAGCCTTTGCCCGAGGTGGTGCGCAAGATCAAGATCGACGAAGAGAACGTGTACTGGAGCAAGCGCAACACGCTGCCGTACAAGCCGCATATCGGCACGTTGAGTCTGTCGCCCGAACTCGATTCGATCAATTCGCTCACGCCCGATTCGCACGGCGGTAATATGGACGTGCCCGACATGGGGCCGGGCAGCATTACCTATCTGCCCGTGCGCTCGCCCGGCGGGCGGCTCTTCATCGGCGACGCGCACGCTTGCCAGGGCGACGGCGAAGTGTGCGGCACAGCCGTCGAGTATCAGAGCACGACGACCGTACGGGTCGATCTCATCAAGAAGTGGAAGATCGACTGGCCCCGGCTCGAAAACGAGGACGCGCTGATGAGCATCGGCAGCGCGCGGCCGCTCGAAGACGCGACACGTATTGCGTATCGCGAACTCGTGCTGTGGATGGCGGCGGAGTACGGCTTCGACAAGTGGGACGCGTATATGATGCTGAGCCAGGTCGGCAAGGTGCGGCTCGGCAATTTTGTCGATCCAAAATATACGGTCGGCGCGATGGTCGCCAAGCACTACCTCAAGTAAAACGATCTGCCGTGCGGGCGCCGTCCCGCACGCATCATACGGAGAGCACGTCACGACATGGCATTGTCCGATCCCATCAGAGTTGGTCTGCTTTGCTCCACGAGCGGCTCGACGGCGCTTCTGGAGCAGTCGCAATGGCGCGGCGCGTGCCTCGCGATGGACGAGATCAACGCGCGCGGCGGCATCGACGGACGCGAACTCGTTGCAATCCACTACGATCCGGGCTCCGACCCCGCCGTGTTTCGCGAGCTGGCCGAGCGCCTGATCGTGCAGGACGGCGTCAACGTGATCTTCGGCGGTTATACGTCCACGAGCCGCAAGGCAATGCTGCCCGTCGTCGAGAAGCACAACCGGCTGCTGATCTATTCGCAGCAATACGAGGGCTTCGAATACTCGGACAACATCATCTACAGCGGCGCGTCGCCGAATCAGAACGGCGTGCAGCTCGCCGACTTCATGACGCAGACGTTCGGCGCGCGCGTCTACTTCGTGGGCTCTCGCTACGTCTATCCGTACGAATGCAACCGGACCATGCAGGAACTGCTGCTTCAGCACCCGGAAGGCGCCATACTCGGTGAGCGGTATCTACCCCTCGAAGCAGACCGCGAGCAGTTCGCGCAGGTCGTCGCGGATATCGCGCGCAAGTCGCCCGACTGGATCTTCTGCACGGTGATCGGCGCGACCGTGCCGTATCTGTACGAGGCCTACGCGCATGCGGGTTTCGATCCCGCGCGGATGCCGATCGGCAGCCTCAACACGTCCGAGACCGAAATTCACGCAATGGAGCGCGGCATTGCGGCGGGACACTTCACGGCGGCGCCCTATTTTCAGAGCATCGATACAGCCGAGAATCATCGCGCCGTGCGGCAGCATCAGGCGCGCTTCGGTGCCGATACGCCGACCGACATGAACTGGGAAGCCGCTTACTATCAGATGCATATGTTCGCCGAAGCCTGCACGCGCGCCGGTTCGGACGAAATCGGCAAGATCATGCCGCATCTGCTCGGCTCGGAATTCGCGGCGCCGCAAGGCAGGGTGCGGATCGATCCCGTCAATCATCACATGGCGCTCTATCCGCGCATCGGCCGCGCGAATGCAGACGGCCAGTTCACCGTGCTACGCGAATCGAAGTTCGCCGTCGGCCCCGACCCGTATATGACACGCCAGACGCTCGGGGACTGGGTGACGAAGTTGAGCACACGGGACTACTGACGTGAGCGCGCGCATGGGCAGAGACCAACGCAGCCTCACCAGTTCGATTCTGGAGCGTCATCCGCGCGTGCTCGTGTTCCATCCCGACGATGACGACGGCCAGACGCTCACGAACCATCTCCGGCGCATGGGCTTTCAGGTCGAGCGATGCTGGCCGCCGCTGGAGACGTTGCCCGACAGGACGGATCTGGTGTTCCGTGCGCTGTTGCCCGAAGAGCGCGCGCCGAAGGACGAATGGTCCGGGCCGGATGCGCCGCCCGTCATCTGCGTGGTCGCGTATGAGAATCCGACCTTCATCGATCAGGCCATCAAGATGGGATCGGACGGCATCGTCACGACGCCGATCCGCGCCTCGGGCCTGCTGTCGACCGTGATCATGGCGCTCTATCATGCGCGCCGCTCGCGGCAGCACTTGCAACGCATCGCGAGACTCGAGCAGAAGCTGCTCGACAGCCGGCATCTGCAGGAAGCGAAGGGCATTCTGATGACGATGCATGGCGTCAACGAGAACGAAGCGTACGACATGCTGCGCGCCCAGGCGATGGAGAAACGTGTGTCGATCGACGACATCTGTCACTCGGTGATCCAGGCGGGCGAGGTACTGCAGATCAAGCGCGGGATGATGCCCGAGGATGGGCGAGGCGAAGACTGAGTTCAACCGTAGGTTCAACAAGAGGCAACCAGCATGGACTTGCAACTGAAGGGACTGAAGGCGATCGTGACGGGCGGGACCAAGGGCATCGGTCTTGCCATTGCGCGCACGCTCGCGCAGGAAGGCGCCGACGTCGCCATCTGCGCACGCGACGAGGCGGCCGTGACGGCGACTGCGGGCGCACTGGCGGAGCTGGGCGGCGCACGCGCGTCGGGCGCTGCCGTGGATGTCGCGGACGGCGACGCGCTGAAGGCCTGGGTCGGGCATGTCGCGAAGGACTGGGGCGGGCTCGATATCGTGGTGGCCAACGTCAGCGCGCTCGCTATCGGCAACGATCTCGAATCGTGGCGCAAGGAGTTCGAGACCGATCTGCTCGGCACGGTCAATCTCGTGGATGCGGCCATGCCCTGGCTCGAAGCGAGCAAGGCGGCGTCGATCGTCGCGATATCGAGTGTATCGGGGCGCGAGATCGATTTCGCCGCCGGCCCTTACGGCGTATTCAAGGCGGCACTCGTTCACTACATGCAGGGACTTGCGAATCAGCTCGCGTCCAAAGGCATTCGGGCGAACACGGTATCGCCCGGCAACGTCTATTTCGAAGGCGGCGTGTGGGACTGGATCGAGCATAACGATGCGGCGCTGTTCGAGCGGGCGCTCGCATTGAATCCGACCGGGCGCATGGCGAGGCCGCAGGAGATCGCGAATGCCGTGGCGTTTATCGCGAGCCCGGCGGCGAGTTTCGTGAGCGGCACCAACTTCGTGGTCGATGGCGCGCTCACGCGCGGCGTGCAACTTTGAAGAGGGCGGCACGCGTCAACGCGGCCCCGACTCCTCGATAAACCGTTCGAGCAGACGCTTCAACTGCTTTGCGTTACGAGGGCCGAGCGCTTCTTCGATGGCGGCGTGATGCGCGTCCACGCCCGGTTGCAGGCGGGCGAGCAGCTTGATGCCCCGGTCGGTGATGAAGATCAGCACCTTGCGGCTGTCGTAGTCGTCCGCCGACCGCTGCACCAGGCCGCGGCTCACGAGCTTGTCGACGTTCTTGGTCAGCGCGGGAAGGTTGAGCAGAACCTGAGCGGCGAGTTCGCTCATCGAGTGTCCCGCCTCGTCGGACACGGCGTGCAGGATGCGCCAGTGCTCTTCGTTCACGCCTTCTTCGGCGGTCAGCTGGGCGAGACTGAGCTTCATCTGCCGATGCGCGGATGCGATGAGCCAGGCAAGGTAGGAGGAGAGGTCGGTGTCCGGCATGGTAGATGCTTTGTGAAAGACGAATAGCTGAATCTTACGCAAATAAACTTTCTGCGGAAAGTATCGGTGCAAGTGTCCTCTGGCGCGTGCCCGCGATGGTGCGCGCACGCCATTCGTTGGTGCATGCTGAATCGTTCGAACCCGCCGCGTCGACCGTCTGATGAAGCCGCGTTCCCGTGCCTGCCGTCCCGGGCAGGAGATGACCATTGCGTTGTGCGTGCCGCTAGGCGGCGCGGCCGGGCTTTGGGGGCCGTGCGCGCTCGCTTCGGCGCAACTTGCCGTCGATGAACTGAATGCGTCGGCGGGCATCGCGGGCCGCCCCTGCCGGCTTTTGACCATCAATGCGGGTGACGACGCGCGCGAGCTCGACTGCGCGTTGAGCGATCTCGTCGGCGACGGCACAATCGATGCGCTCGTCGGCATGCATACGAGCGCAGTGCGCCTCGATCTGCTCAAAGCCGTAGGCGGACAGATACCGTTCGTCTATACGCCGCTCTACGAAGGCGGCGAGCGTACGCCCGGCGTGTTCGCGATAGGCGAAACCACGCGGCGCCAGCTCCAGCCGGCCATTCACTGGATCAGCACGCAGCGCCGCCCGAAGCGTTGGTTCTTCGTCGGCAATGACTATGTATGGCCTCACGCGACGCATCGGCTCGCGCGACGTTACGTGCTCGATGCGGGGGCCGAGGTGGTCGGCGACATGTATCTGCCGTTCGGCGGAGGCGACTATGGCGAGGTGCTCGATGCGATCCGCAAGCGGCGAGCGGATGCCGTGCTGCTGTCGCTGATCGGCCAGGACACCATCGACTTCAATCGCGCGTTCGGCGAGGCCGGGCTCGCAACCAGCGTCGTGCGGCTTTCGTGCGCGCTCGGGGAAAACGAACTGCTCGGCATCGGGGCGCGCAACACGGCGGAGCTGTATGTGGCCTCGGGCTATTTCGCTTCATTGGGCACGGATGCGAACCTCGCGTTCAAGGAACGATATCGCGGGCGATACGGTGCGCGTGCACCGACGCTCGACACCTTCGGTCAATCCACCTACGAAGGCATTCATTTTCTCGCTGCGCTGTTCGACGACGCCCGGCGCAGACGGCTGTCCGCGCAGGCAGGACTCGCGCAACTCGGCATCGCGCCGCTTTCTTTCCGAAGCGCCCGCGATTCAGCCTATGCGGGCGGCCGCGTGAACCGCGTGCCCATCTATCTCGCGCGGGCCGCGGGCCATCATTTCGAAGTGCTTTCGCCGCTATAAGCACTCCTTGCGTCGTGTCGCATCGTGCTTTGTCCAATTTACTTTCCATGGAAAATAAATTGTTGACGCGGAAAATATGTGTCCATACCATGGCTCGCAGATCGGGACATGTGCAGAGCGTTTCGTCCCGTTCATTACGACACGCCTGCATGACAGTCTGACAGCAGGCCGCAATCCGTCACGAATCCGTTCGAGTGAGGAAGCCATGGCAGTGAAACGTCCCACGCCTGCACAGCTTGACGAAGTCGCCAGCAGTCTCGGCATCCATCTGTCCGAGGCGCAGCTTGCTGCGTATCACACATTGTTGCAGCCGAATTTCGACGCATACGATGTCATCGACGCGATGCCCGACTACGTCCCGCGCGTCACTTATGCGCGCACACCGGGGTATCGTCCTTCGGGCGAAGAGAACCGCTATGGCGCCTGGTACGTCAAGAGCGAAGTGAAGGGCGCGCCCACGGGCAAGCTGGCGGGCAAGACCGTCGCGCTGAAAGACAACGTATGCCTTGCGGGTGTGCCGATGATGAACGGCGCCTCGACGCTCGAGGGCTATGTGCCCGATGTCGATGCAACCATCGTGACGCGTCTGCTCGATGCGGGCGCGACGATTGTCGGCAAGGCCACCTGCGAGTACTTCTGCTTCTCGGGCGGCTCGCATACCAGCGCGCCGGCGCCCGTGCACAATCCGCGAAAGATGGGCTATTCGGCGGGCGGTTCGTCGTCGGGTAGCGCGGCGCTCGTGGCCGCGGGCGAAGTCGATCTCGCTATCGGCGGCGATCAGGGCGGCTCTATCCGCATGCCCGCCTCGTACTGCGGGATCTACGGCATGAAGCCCACGCATGGGCTGGTTCCTTATACGGGCGTCATGCCGATCGAACTGACGATCGACCACACGGGACCGATGACGGCCAACGTGACGGATAACGCGTTGATGCTCGAAGTGCTGGCCGGCCCCGATGGCCTCGATCCGCGCCAGTACGCGGGGCAGACGGCCAAACCCTATTCGGACCTGATGAAGGAAGGTGTGCGCGGACTGAGGATCGGCGTCGTGAAAGAGGGTTTCGGATGGCCGCAATCGCTCGCGGAATCGGATGCGAAGGTGCGCGCCGCCGCCGACCATTTTGCGGAACTGGGCGCAAAAGTCAGCGAGGTATCGATTCCGATGCATCGCGTGGGCCCGTCGATATGGCTGCCCATCGCCGCCGAGGGCGCCACGCAGCAGATGATGAAGGACAACGGTCACGGCTTCAACTGGAAGGGCCTGTACGTGACGGGCATGGTGGACTATCACGCTGGCTGGCATGAGCGCGCGGACGAACTGTCGGAGACGTTGAAGATCACGATGGTGCTCGGCGAGTACTTCATCCGCCACTATCGCGGGCACTTTTATGCAAAGGCGCAGAACCTGTCGCGCCAGCTCACGGCCGCCTACGACGCCGCATTCGCCGACTACGATCTGCTCCTGATGCCGACGCTGCCGCTCACGGCGACGCCTCTGCCCGAACCGGGCGCGAGCGTCGAGGAAATCGTCACGCGCGCTTTCGAAATGTTGCCGAACACCTGCCCGTTCGATTGCACGGGACATCCCGCGATGAGCGTGCCGTGCGGCACGGTCGACGGTCTGCCCGTCGGCATGATGCTGATCGGCAAGCATTGGGACGAAGCGACCATTTATCGCGGCGCCTACGCATTCGAACAGTCGATCGACTGGATGAAAGTCTGACCCTTGTGATCCTTCTCGCGTCTCTTTCCGGAACCCCTCTATGGACCGACGTGCGTTTCTGAAATCGTCTGCGGCATCGGTAGCCGCTGGCATGGCGGGCTCGTTTCCCTTCATCGCCGAAGCGGCCGACGAGATTCTTGTCGGCGGCATCACGGACCTGTCGGGCGGCCTCGATATCTACGGCAAGCCGATGGCGGACTGTCTCACCATTGCCGTCGAGGAGTGGAACGCGCAGGGCGGCCTGCTCGGCAAGCAGATCAAGCTGCTGAATTACGATCCGCAGTCGAGCATGCAACTCTATACGCAGTTCGCGCAGCAATCGGCGTTGAAGGACAAGGTCGCGGTCGTGCACGGCGGCATCACGTCGGCTTCGCGCGAAGTCATGCGGCCCGTGCTGGACCGTTATCGCACGCTCTATTTCTACAACACGCAGTACGAAGGCGGCGTGTGCGACCGCAACACCTTCTGCACGGGCGTGACGCCGGGCCAGACTGTCGCGAAGCTGATTCCTTACGCGATGAAGCAGTGGGGCAAGAAGGTCTATGTCGTTGCCGCCGATTACAACTACGGCCAGATCACCTCGCAATGGGTGAAGAAGTTCGTTCAGGACAACGGCGGATCGGTACAGTCAATCGACTTCTTTCCGCTCGACGTCACCAATTTCGGCTCGACCATCTCGAAGATCGAGGCGGCGAAGCCCGACATGCTGGTGTCGGCGCTCGTCGGCGGCTCGCATATGTCGTTCTACCGGCAATGGGCGGCAGCGGGGCTGCACAAGAAGATTCCGCTGGCATCGACGACTTTCGCGGGCGGCAACGAGCAGATCGTTCTCTCGCCCGAGGAGTGCGATGGTTTCCTGGTCTCGTACAACTACTTCGAGAATCTCGACAACCCGGTGAACAGGGCGTTCAAGGACCGTTTTCACAAACGTTTCGGCGCGAACTACCCGAACATCACCGAGCTGGCGATGGGTACGTATCAGGGCTTCAACCTCTGGGCGCAGGGCGTGAAGAAAGCGGGCACGCTCGACCGCATGAAGGTGATCGAGGCGCTGGAATCCGGGATCAGCATCGACGCGCCCAGCGGCAAGGTGTCGATCGATCCGGCGACGCATCACTGCGTGCTCAACGTCAGCATCGCGCAGGTGAAGAATCACAAGCTCGACATCGTGCAGACGTTCCAGAACCAGCCTCCCGTGGATACCAGTGCGGTGTGCAATCTCATCAAGAACCCGCGCGACAACCAGCAGTACGTGATCAAGCTTTGAGGCGCACGCTGCGCCTTCATGGAGAGGAGCTACGATGGATCTTGCCGCGATCGTTGTGATTCAGGTGCTCTATGCCATCGCGAGTCTCGTCGTGATTTCATCGGGGCTCGCGGTCATCTTCGGCATGATGAAGGTGATCAATCTCGCGCACGGCGAATTCATGATGCTGGGCGCGTATGCGGCTATCGAAGCGATCCGCTTCGGCGTGAACCTGTGGGTGGCGATTCTCGTCGTCGCGCCGCTTGTGGTCGCACTGATCGGCGTCGTGCTGGAACGGGTCTTCATCCGGCGGCTGTACGGCCGCATGATCGACACGATGCTGGCGACTTGGGGACTGTCGCTGCTGCTGATCGGTGTCGTCACCTCGATTGCGGGCAATACGACGGCGGGCATTTCCGCGCCGCTGGGCAACTTCACGATCGGCGGATACTCGGTGAGCAGTTATACGCTCGTCATCATCGCAGTCGCGGTGGTGCTCGGTGTCGCGCTGCGGTGGGTGCTGCTGCATACGTCGCTCGGCCTGATCGCGCGCGGCACGATGCAGAATCCGCAAATGGCCGACGCGCTGGGCATCGCGCCCGGCCGCGTGTACTCGGCCACCTTCGCCATCGGCGCGGCGCTGTCGGGACTCGCGGGCGCGTTGCTCGCACCAATGACGGGTGTCGTGCCGACCATGGGCGGCGCGTTTATCGCCAAGGCGTTTATCACGGTAATTGGCGGCGGCCCGGCGATCGTGGCGGGACTGGTCAGTTCGTCGATGCTGTTCGGCGCGATCAATCAGATCGCCACCTTCGCGTCGACGCCCGTGCTCGGCGAGGTTGCGCTGCTGGTCGGCGCCATCGTGATGCTGCGGCTTCTGCCGCGCGGCATCACCGGCCGCTTCTTCAAGGGGGCATTGTGATGACGCCTGTCAACGCGAACCGCACCATGCCCGTCGCCGATGCGCTCTCGCGCTTCTCACGGTCGTGGAAGAGCGCGGCACTCGCGCTGGCCGTCGGCATGGTGATGTTGATCGTGCTGCCGCGTGTGCTCGATGACTTCGCGCTCGTGCAGGCCACCGTCTACGCCGTGATGGCGATACTCGCGCTGAGCCTCGGCTTCGTGTGGGGCTTTGGCGGCATACTGTGCTTCGGCCAGTCGGCGTTCTTCGGTCTCGGCGCTTACACGTATGCGATCGCCGTCACCAATATGGGCGACAGCACCGTGCCGTTCGTGCTCGCCATCGTGTTGCCCGCCGCCTTTGCGGCGGTGCTCGGCTATCTGATCTTCTATGGGCGGCTTTCGGATGTGTACATGGGCGTGATCACGCTCACTGTCACGCTGATTCTCTTCAACCTCGTCAACTCGACAGCCGGGCCGGAATGGAAGATCGGCACTGCGGCGCTCGGCGGCTTCAACGGTATTCCCAACATCGCGCCGCTCAATACGCCGGGCAATGTCGACGATGTGATCGGTCCACGCGGACTGTTCGAACTGTCGCTGGGGGCGTTGCTCGGCGTCTATTTCCTGCTGCGCGTGCTGCTCGCGTTCAAGATAGGACGGGTGATCGTCGCGAGCAAGGAGAACGAACAGCGTCTGCTGCTGCTCGGTTACGACTCGCGCGTCTACAAGCTCCTGACCTTCGTGCTGGGTGCGGCCATTGCGGGGCTGTCGGGCTGCCTCTTCGCGAACTGGGGCGCCTTTACGAGTCCCACGGTGTTCGGCCTCGCGCAATCCGCGCAGATCATCATCTGGGTCATCGTCGGCGGGCTTGGGACGCTGGTCGGACCCGTGATCGGATGCGTGGCGATCCAGTGGCTCACGACGCAGATCGGCACGCAGCAAACCATCAACTCCAACCTCGTGCTCGGCGCGATTCTCGTCGTGTTCGTGCTGATGGTGCCGAAGGGCATCGTGCCGAGTATCGGTGAGCTGGGCATGAGATTGTTCGCAGCCGTCCGGCCCCCGCGCCGCACATCGGGCGACACGCGCAACGCCGCGCAGGACGACGCACATAGCGCCTCGCGCGAGGAAGCCGCATGACACAGCCGCTGCTGGAAACACGCAAGCTCAATGTCCGTTTCGGCGGCGTGCACGCGACCCGCGACGTCGACTTCTCACTCGCCGAGGCGGAGTTGCGCTGTGTGATCGGGCCGAACGGCGCGGGCAAGAGCACATTCTTCAAACTGCTCACGGGACAGGTCAAGCCGACGTCGGGCGAGATCCTGTTTCGCGGCAGGGACATCACCGCGATGCAACCGCATGAGCCCGCGCGTCTGGGCATCGGCATCAAGACGCAGGTGCCGAGCCTGTTCAACGGACTTTCAGTGTGGGACAACGTGTGGCTGGCGGCACGGCGCGTGAATACGCCCATGCAGACCGAGCGCGTGACGCGCGACGTGCTGGAGCGCGTCGGCATGCTCTCGCATCGCGACGCGATCACCGGCTTGCTGGCGCACGGCGAGCGTCAGTGGGTCGAGCTGGCTGTCGTGATCGCCGCCGACCCGCCGCTGATTCTGCTCGACGAACCCGCTGCGGGCATGAGCGATGCGGAAGTGGCGCGCACGGCGGAGCTGATACGCGAGATCAACCGGCGCCATGCCCTCGTCGTGGTGGAACACGACATGAGCTTCATCCGGCGGATTGCCAGGAAGGTCACGGTGCTGCATCAAGGCGCGATCATTCGCGAGGACACGCCCGAGCGCATCATGAGCGATCCGTTCATCCAGCAAATCTATCTGGGCAAGAAGCCGCACTGACGGGAGGCGCGATGCTTGAAGCAAACGGCTTGTGTGCGGGCTATGGCGCCATTCCCGTGCTCTACGGCGTGACACTGTCCGTCAGGAGCGGCGAGGCTATCGGCATTCTTGGGCACAACGGCATGGGCAAGACGACCTTGCTGCGCACGCTGATTGGCGCGCTGCCCGCGACGGCGGGCACCATCCGCTTCAATCACGACGACGTGACGGCACTTGCGCCGCACGCGCGCGCGAAACGCGGCATGGCGTATGTCCCTCAGGGGCGCGAGATTTTCCCGGCGCTGTCTGCCTACGACAACTTGCGGCTCGGCCTCGTGAAGACGGGGCGTAAGCCCGAAGGCGCGATCGACGCGCTGCTCGAGGATTTTCCGCGCCTTCGGCCTTTGCTGGACCGGCCAGGCGGGGCGCTCTCGGGTGGCGAACAGCAACTGCTCGCCCTGGCGCGCGCGCTGGCGGGTGAGCCGTCGATGTTGCTGCTCGATGAGCCAACGGAAGGCATCCAGCCTTCGATCATCGAGGAAATCGCCGAGACGCTCGTGTCGTTGCGGGAAAAGCGCGGCCTGACGATCGTGCTAGTCGAGCAGAACCTGGACTTCATCGCCGCCGTCTCGCAACGGGTGCTGGTGATCCGGCGCGGGCGCATCGGCGATGAAATTCCACGCGAGCATCTGGCCGACCTCGACAAGGTCAGCGAGTACACGGGCGTACACGCCTAGGCGCTCTTCAACACATCGAGCGCGGCGGCGCATGCGCCTTGCAATTGCTCGCGCATCAGGTCCTGAACGTCCGCCGTCTGGTTGACGATCGCATCGCGAATCCGTACCGCCTGCTCATACGATGCGCGCATCCGTCCACCGCGTGACATCGCGATACGCCGCAAGCGGCGCACAGGCCCGATCAGTGCGGCATGGTTCTGTTGCAGCGTGCGGTTGTCGGCGATCGTCATCACGATCGTATAGAAGCGATCCAGTGCGTCGACATAGCTCGCCGGGTCGTCCGCTTCGACGCTCGCCTGCATTGCGCTGATCACGTCGTCCAGTTGCGCCGCGCCGAGCGCCGTGATGCGCTCCGACGCCAGCTGCACCGCGAGACATTCGAGTGCGGCGCGCACCGTATAGATCTCTTCGACATCGCGCAGCGACACGGCACGCACATAAGCGCCCACACGCGGCAGGATCGTCACCAGCCCTTCGCGCTCCAGTTGCGCGAACGCTTCGCGCATTGGCGTGCGGCTGACGTTCAGTTGCTTCGCGACCTGCACTTCGGACAGCCGGCTGCCCGGCGCCAGCACCCCCTCCACGATAGCCTCGCGCAACGCGGGCACGACCACGCCGTCGCTCAACGAATCGCCCGTGGTATCCAGCGTGCGCAGCCGCGCGTGATACCGCGTGGCGATCGACTCCAGCGTGGGCGTATGGCGGACAGGCGCCTTTTTAGATGCAGTTTTTGCGGCAGGCATTGACACCTCGAAGTTCTGTGAATACGCTGTATACAGATTATACATCAGGAGACGACATGGATCGCAGTCCATTGCAGGCCCCCGTTCTGATCGAGCAGACGGGCGACACGCTCACCTTCACATTGAACCGCCCGGACGCTGGCAATGAAGTATCGGGCGCGATGTTCGACGCGATGTCGGCTGCGTTGCGCAGCGAGGCCGTCGAGCCGAGGGCGCGCGTGCTGCGCCTGCGCGCGAATGGCGACGTGTTCTGCACGGGCCGCGAGCGGGCGGGGCGGGATGCCGTGTCGATACGCGCCGAAGTCGCGCGGCTGATCGAGTTGAAGCGGCTGTTGCGCAATACCTCGCTGATTTCGCTTGCGCAGGTGCACGGCGACGCGTTCGGCTTCGGTTTTGGGCTGGCCATCCTGTGCGACTTCACGCTGGTCGCGTCGTCGGCGCGGCTCGGCTTTCCGGAGATGCGCGCCGGCTTGCCGCCCGCTGCGATCATGGCCTATCTCGGCCGCTACGCGTTGCCCAAGACGGTGTTTCCGATGGTGCTGTTCGGCGATGCCATCACACCCGAACTTGCCATGCAGGCGGGGCTGATCACGCGCGTGTGCGAGCCAGCGAGCCTGCATGCCGAAGCGGACGCGCTAGCCGAACGCGTTCTCTCGCTGGACGAAGCGGGTGCAAGGCAATGCAAGGCGTTTTTCCTCGCGGCGCAGGAAAGCAGCGTCGAACACAACTTCCGCAACGCAACCGATATGTTGACCGTCAATGCGCTGCGGCTGATGCAGGGCCGCTGAACACGGTAGTGCATCTCTCACGCAATACAACACGACGTGCTGCGGCGCGGGCGTCATCGGACGAGGACGTCGCGCGACCTTGACACGTCGACAGGAGACAGACATGAACGTCAACGCAGGGCCGAGGCTCGACCGCTTGCCGATGTCGGGATTTCACCGGCGCATCATGTGGTTGATCGGCATTGGGATGTTTTTCGATGGGTTCGATATTTACGTCGCGTCGACGGTGCTCGGCGCGACGCTCAAAAGCGGCTTCTCCACGCTCGGACAGAACGCGCTGTTCGTGTCGTTGACTTTTCTCGGCATGATGCTCGGCTCGCTTGGCACCGGCTTTCTCGGGGATCGCTTCGGGCGCAGGTTCACCTATCAGGCGAACCTCGCCGTATTCGGTCTGGCGTCGCTCGGTGCGGCGCTCGCGCCGAACATGAGCGTGCTGATTGCGTGCCGCTTCGTCATGGGGCTCGGCCTCGGGGCGGAAAACGTGGTCGGTTATTCGACGCTGACGGAATTCGTGCCGCCGCAAAAGCGCGGCAGGCTGCAGGGCCTGATGGCCGTTTTCGTGGTGTCGGGATTGCCCGTTGCCGGGCTGATCGGATTGCTGCTGATTCCATCGTTCGGCTGGCGCGCGATGTTCGTGCTCGGCGGACTTGGCGCGCTCGGTGTCTGGTATGCGCGCAAGGCCTTGCCTGAGTCGCCGCGCTGGCTCGATTCCGTTGGACGGCACGACGAAGCCGACGCGATCCTGCGTCGCATTGAAGCCGAAGTGACGGTTGCGCGGGGTGGCGAGCCGCTGCCCGCTCCCGTTTCGATGAAAGCGGGCGCGGCCGTGCCGCAGGCGCTCACGTTCCGTTCGCTGTTCAGCGGCGCGATGCTGCAGAGGATGATCGTCGGTTGCGTGACGCTGGTGGTCATCAACACGCTGTTGTACGGTTTCGTGACCTGGCTGCCGACGTTCTTCGTGCATCAGGGCTTCAGTATCGCGAAGTCGTTCGGCTTTGCGCTCGTGATGTCGCTCGGCGCGCCGATCGGCTCCGCAATCGGCGCGCTCACGGCCGATGCGTGGGGACGCAAGCCGACCATCATCGGCTCGTCGTTCGCGGCGATCCTGTTCGGCGCGATGTACCCGTTCATCACGAGCCCGGTGATTTTGCCCATCGTCGGACTGCTGTTGACCATTCCCATTTACGTGCTGGTCGCGCTGCTGTTCGCCGTGTATGTGCCCGAACTCTTTCCGACTGAAGTACGGCTGCGCGCGTCGGGTGTGTGCAACACGCTGGGGCGTGGCGCAACCATCGTGACGCCTTTCATCGTGGTGGCGCTGTTCGCGCAGCACGGCATTGTCGGCGTGCTTGCCCTGATGATCGGCCTGCTCGCCGTGCAGATCGTCGTGGTTGCCTGGCTGGGCGTCGAGCCGACGGGACAGCGCCTCGAAGATCTTCAGCCGGAAGACACAGTCGCGCGCGATTCGCTTCATGGCGACGCGCACGCTTCGCCTCTCAAGTGAACCAACAGGAATGATGCAATGGATACGACGAACACCCAGCACTACGACGCACAATTGTTGATCGACGGCGAATGGACGGATGCCGAGGAGCACCGCTCGCTCGATATCGTGAATCCCGCGACGGGCGAAGTGATCGGCGCACTGGCGGCCGCGTCGGCGAACGACGTCGACCGCGCGGTGCAGGCGGGGCACCGGGCGTTCGAAGGCGGCGCGTGGCGCGACATGCCGATCCAGCAACGCGCGCGCGTGCTGAATCGTTTCGCCGATCTGTTCGAAGCCGACCTCGAACAGTTCTACAAGCTGGAGACACTGAACAACGGTCGCCCGATCTCCGAGACGCGTGCGCAGATTTCGCGGTTGCCGCAGTTCTACCGGTACTTTGCCGCGCTCGCACTCACGCGCCGCAGCGACGTGATTCCCATTGAAGGGCCGTACCTGTGCTACACGCAGCGCGTGCCGCTCGGCGTGGTCGCACTGATGACGTCGTTCAATCATCCGTTGATGATCCTTTCGAAGAGTCTCGCGCCCGCGCTCGCCACAGGCAACAGCGTGGTCATCAAGGCATCGGAGCAGACGCCGCTCACGACGGTCCGGCTCGTGAAGCTGCTGCAGGAAGCGGGCGTACCGAGAGGCGTCGTCAACGTGGTGAATGGCGAAGGCCGCGAAGCCGGCGCGGCGCTCGCGCGGCATCCGCTGATCCGCAAGGTCGTGTTCACGGGCGGCACGGAAGTGGGCCGCACGATCGGTGAGGCGGCAGCGCGCAATTTCGCGTTGACCACGCTGGAACTGGGCGGAAAGGGCGCCGTGATTCTGTTCGACGACTTCGACATCGAGCGCGCGGTGAACGGCGCGGCGTTTGCGGCCTTCATCGGCGCCGGGCAAACCTGCGTGTGCGGCGCGCGCATCCTCGTGCAGAAGTCGATGTACGCGGCGTTTCTCGAACGTTTCCGCGTGAAGTCGGAAAGCATTCGGGTCGGCGATCCAGCCGATCCGAAGACCCAGCTCGGCCCGGTGATTTCGGACCGGTCGAGGCAGCGCATTCTGGCGATGCTCGAACGCGCGAAGGAGGCAGGCGCAAAAGTGCTGACGGGCGGACGCGTGCCGCAAGGATTGACGTCGGGCTATTTTCTGGAGCCGACGGTGATCCATGACGCCAGCCCGCATTCGGAGATCGGCCAGGACGAAGTGTTTGGGCCCGTCACCGTCGTCATGCCCTTTGAAGACGAAGCCGATGCCATCCGTATCGCCAACGACACGCAGTTCGGCCTTGCGGCTTCCATCTGGACGCAGGACGTCGCACGCGCGCACCGGGTTGCGGGCAAGCTCGAGTTCGGCATGGTCTGGGTGAACGACCATCACCGGCTCGATCCCGCTTCGCCGTGGGGCGGCTTCAAGAACAGCGGCGTCGGGCGCGAGACAGGCATCGAATCATTCGATCAGTTCAGCGAGCCGCGCGCGGTGACGGTCAACACGACCGGCAAGACAGTCGACTGGTATGCGGACGATGGTCAGTTGAAGCGGTTGAACTGACGTGTAAGTGGGGTGTGGACGTGGCGGATCGTCCAGACCGGCTCGACCCGACCAGGATGGTCGGCGAGCCGGTCTGGAAACGGTCCGCGATAGCGTGGCCGGCGCTCGTATCCGATGTCCGGTCATTGAAACGGTATTGGTATTCCGCAAGGCGACTTTCGTCAACCGGTCACGCGATCATGCAAACGGCGAGCCGGTGCATGTTGAATCTGACTTCGCTCGGGACAACGTATTGTCAAAGCCGGGCTGCGAAGGCAAACAATCCGGATCTCCTTTTCGACACTTGCGTCTGGAAACAGGTTCTGGTCAATTACCCGCTTCTCGGCCCGTGCAGCTTCCAGAACACTGGCGTTCCCGGCACGATGGGAGAAGAGGGACACGTCATCACGCCAGCGGGTCTGCCGAACGGGATCATGTTCGTGGCGCGGCGCGCGGGCCGTGCGACGATCGATCTCGTCGCGGGAGACTGGCGGGCCCAACGGTTCTTCATCCTCGACGTCGTGGTGGAGGCGGGTGACGCGCGATGACCGTCGCAGTGTGGCAAGCATGTCAAGCACTGCCATCAGCGGAACCGGCTCGTGATGTGCTCGGGAATATTCTCCGGCGTCACCACGACGACCGACGACGACGGCGATACAGCCGACGCCGGCAAAAGTCGATGAAAATGCATGACGTGCTGGCACGCCGAGCGCATGTCCTGACGAAGCTCGTGATGCAAGATCGCCTGGATCCTGCCTTCGCGCAGAAGCCGGACGTTGTCCCTGTCGAGATCGTGTCCGATAAAGCAAACGGGGGACTGCTGCCGCGCTTCGATCGCTTTGAGAATGGCGATATTTCCGCCGCCCATCGAGTAGACTGCATCGATTTTCCTGTGTGCCGCGATGACCTTGAGAACCCGCTCTTCAGTGAGCGAGTCAAGGCCATGGCCACCACTGGCGTCGATCAGCGTGAGCTGCGGTTGACGGGTCCTCAACGCGCGCCGGAAGCTTATTTCACGTTCTTCTTCGCCGCGGAAGCGCTCGTCGCTCATCGTTATCAAAACCTTTCCCGGCTGCGAAGCGAGCCATTGGGTGATGAGATAGGCCGCAGTCGCGCCAGCGACGCGATTGTCGAGCCCGGCATAGGCAATGCGCCCTGACAATGGAACGTCCGTGAAGGTCGTGATGACAGGGATGCCGCTGCGTTGCAACTCGCCTATCGCTGCTGCGATTTCGGGAACGTCGCGCGCCTTCAGAAACACCCCGTGGCTGCCTCGTCGTCCAATTGAACGAAGCGTCTCGAGTACTTCGTCCGTCGTCATCGTCTCGCGCAAGTGGAATCGCGGTCGAAAGACGGCAGGGTGCAGCACCGGAAGCTCGGCTTCGAGCGCGCTTCGTATCTCGTCGGCGAACCGGGCAGGCGCTTCCACGACGACATCGACAATCAGCTTTCGCCCGGTGGTTGCGAGTTGCAGTTCCTGTTTTTCGAGTTCCCTGATGGCCTGCTCGACGCGCTTGCGGGTGTGTTCCCGAACGTGGGCGCGATCATTCAGTACCCGGTCGACAGTTGCAACACCGAGTCCTGCCTGAAGCGCAATCTCCTTGATCAGGAAGCGATGAGCCATTGGGCATCTCAAGTTTGATAGATTTGTGATGGATAAATGATACGTTGGACCCGGCGACGATGCCTACCAGGCAGATTTCGGAGAAGCGCGGGACACTGTGGGTCATTCTGGGTCATTCTGCTGCGAGCCTTGGCCGGTCCGGCGGCCGAGCGACCCATCCCTCACACAAATTCGTTCTGATGAATCTCCCTTCGCTGCGCGACTGGATTTTTTCGCTAAAGACCTTTCTTGCAGGGATGCTCGCGCTTTACATCGCGTTCTGGTTCGACCTTCCGAGGCCGTACTGGGCGCTGGCATCCGTGTATATCGTGTCGAATCCGTTCGTCGGTGCCACCCGGTCGAAAGCGCTGTACCGCGTGATCGGCACCGTGCTTGGTGCGCTCGCTTCCGTGGCTCTCGTGCCGCCTTTCGCAGAGACGCCTTATCTGTTGAGCGCCGTGATAGCGTTGTGGACGGGCGTGTTCGTCTATATTTCGATCTCGACGCGGGCAGCGCGCAGCTATGTTTTCCTGCTGGCCAGTTATTCGCTGTCCGTCATCGCGTTGCCGGCGCTATCGAACCCGCTGACGATATTCGATGTGGCCGTGGCGCGAACTGAAGAGATCACGCTCGGCATCGTTTGCGCGAGCATCGTCGGCAGCGTGTTTTTTCCGAGCCGGCTCGCGCCGACGCTGATCGAGCGCACCGATTCATGGTTCCGCGATGCGACGCTTTACACGAAAGAGTCGCTGGCGGGCCGCGCCGTGGGTGCGCTCGTTTCGGGAAGCCGCCAGAAGATGGCGACGAGTGTGCGCGGCTTCGAATTCCTGTTGAGCCAGTTGGCCTACGATCACGTCAGCCCTGCGATTCTCGCGCGCAGCGAGGAACTGCAAGGCCGGATGCAACTTATCCTGCCCATCACCTCGGCGCTCGCGGACATAGTCGCGGCTACGCGGCAATCCGGGCCCGGCGTGCCCGCCGGCCTGAACGAGCTGCTGCGCGATACCTGCCGCTGGATGGATGCGTCGCTTGGCGAGGACCCCGAGCACGGGGCGCCGCGATTGCGGATGCGTATCGCGCAACTGGACCCCGCCCGCGACGAACTGACGACCTGGCAGGCCGCACTGTTGACCAGCGCGCTGTCGCGCTTGCGGCAAGTGGTGGATCTGTGGGCCGATTGCCGGACGTTGCGCGACATGATCGTTCATGAAAAAGCGAACTGGCGGCCGCGCTTTCGTCATTGGCGGGTCGGCACACGTCACGCTTTTCTCGACCGGGGTCTTGCCTTGTTCTCAGCCAGCTCGGCCGCGCTGGTCATCTTCGTTTCGTCGAGCATCTGGATCGCTTCGGGCTGGCAGGACGGGGCAGCGGCTGTGTCGTTGGGCGCGATCGGTGTGTGCTTTTTCGCCGCGCTCGACGAGCCCGTGCCCATGATGATCACCTTTCTGAAGTGCGCGACGACGGGCGTCGTCATTTCGGCTTTCTATCTGTTTGTCGTGTTGCCGAGCGGCCAGGACTTCGGCATGCTGGTCATCTTCTTCTCGTTTGTGTTCGTGCCGCTCGGTCTGTTGATGCCACGTCCGAAATGGGGGTTGATATCGACGCTCGTAGCGTTGACGACGGCGACGTTTCTTGGCATCGACAGCGCTTACGACGCCAACATCCTGAGCTTCCTGAACGCGAATCTCGCGGGGCTGGCGGGTGTGGTGTTCGCTTCGGTGATGACAGGCGTGATCCGTCCGTTCGGAACGGATGCGGCGACGGCGCGGCTCACCCGCTCCAGCTGGCGGGACGTGGTGCTCAGCGCGTCCGCGTTATCGATCGATCAGCAACGCGACCTGAACGCGCGCATGCTCGACCGGCTCGTGCAACTGATTCCGCGCGTGGCGCCGAGCGAGGACGACAAGCATCCTTCGACGGAAAGCCTGCGCGACATGCGCGTCGCGCTCAACACACTCGACCTGCGCAGACTGTCCGGCAAGTTTTCCGGGGAGCTGCCGCTCATGCTGAACCGTGTGCTCGACGACGTGCGCTCGTACTATGAACGATGCCTCGAATCGGGCGGCCGGCAAGGCGTGCCGTCGACGCTGGCCGCCGACGTCGATGCCGCCATCGGGCGGATTCTCGCAGACTTCGCGGCCGATCCCGGCGCGCCCGGCTACAAGCTGCGCAAGGGCGCGCTACATGCGCTCGTCGGACTCCGATTGTCGCTGTTTCCAGCCGCGACACTGGACGTCGCCGCGTGACGGGAACCCGTTCGACGGCAAGGAAGATTCTTCGTGCGCTTCGCGCCAGCGTGAAGGTCCGCACGGCCGGTGCCGTGAGCGCTCAGATCACGCCCCGATCGCGCTCCGAATGGCCTCTGCCAGTTCTGCCGCCTGGAACTTCGCCACATAGCCGTTGGCACCCGCGTTTCGCACGTGCGCTTCATTTGCCGCGCCCGTCAGGGACGAATGGATCACGACGGGCATATCCCGTGTGCGTTCGTCCGCCCTGATGCGCCGCGTGAGGGTGAAGCCATCCACTTCGGGCATCTCCAGGTCGGTGAGCACCATCGATACGTTGTCGCGCAAGCGCGCTTTGTCGCGCTTGGCTTCATCGGCCAGTTTGACGAGAATCTGCCACGCTTCCTCGCCCGTCTTGGCCATGATGCATTCGGCGCCGATGTCGGCAAGCGCCTGCTGAATCATGGTGCGCGCGAGTCCAGAGTCGTCTGCTGCGAGAATTCGGGTGCCCGGCGGCACCTGAAACGCGGCGGTTTCCGGGGCCGCCGACTCCGGCTGATGCGCTGGAAGCACGTCACGCAACACCTGCTCGACGTCGACCACTTGAGCCAGACGCGAATCCCCCGTGTTGCCGTCGATCCTTGCGATGCTGGTAACGAGCCCCGACCCGGCCGCCGCCGCTTCGGCCGGAAGCACCTGATTCCAGTCCAGTCGCACGATGTCGTCCACATCCTGCACGGCGAAACCCTGCGTCGTGCGGGCGAACTCGGTAACGAGCAGGATGTTCAGGCCGCGCGTGGGCTCGCAGCCCATAAGCTGCGGCAGGTTCACCACCGGGATGATCTGCCCGCGAATGTTGACCGCGCCCATCACGCAACGGGACGCGCCAACGATGGGCGTGATGACGGGCATCGTGAGAATTTCGCGGACCTTGAACACGTTGATGCCGTATAGCTCGTGCGCGCTGTCGCCCGGCACGGTGCCGAGCCTGAAAAGGAGCAGCTCGAACTGGTTCGAACTGGTCAGGGTCGTGCGCGCTTCATTCGATTGTTGGTCCATCACTTGGCTCTGTGGGTTGCACGGGGCGCAAAGCATGCGGTTCCCGGTCACTTGTATATCGGCGGCGCGGCGGAAAACATGAACCTCCGCGATATGCTGCCGGTAGTGCCCCCCGTTAGCGCCCCTTTACCCGCCACACAACTAATTTGCAAATACCCGTCATACGCGTAAAATACATTTACCTGCCAGACAGGTGACCCATACAGGCATCCCGCGATGAAACGCACCTTGCTCAATCCGCACCAGCTTGGCCAGATCCTGCGCACTGCAAGGCGGGCGAAAGGGCTTTCGCAGGCTCAGGCCGCGTCGCGGGTGGGCTTGAGCCAAAGCCGGCTTTCGGCGATGGAGCTCAATCCCGACTCGATCACATCGGAGCAGCTTTTCGCGTTGCTGGCCATGTACGGCCTCGAGCTGAGCGTGCAGACGCGGGCCGCCAGCGCGGCGCCGGGCCAGGAGGACTGGTAGCCATGGGCCGTCCGTCTCATGCGCGCGCGCTTTCGGTGTGGACCAATGGTCTGCGCGTGGGCACGTGGCGCATTCCATCGCGCGGCGACATGGAGTTTCAGTACGACCGCGACTGGATGGCCTCGCCTGCCGGGAGGCCGCTGTCGCTTTCGCTGCCGTTCGGGATCGACGATGCGCCGTTGCGCGGCGAGCGCGTGCGCAACTACTTCGACAACCTGCTGCCTGACAGCGAGCCGATCCGCCGGCGTCTTGCCACGCGTTTCCGGACGGCCACGGTCGACGCTTTCGACCTGCTCGAAGCGATTGGCCGCGATTGCGTGGGCGCGGCGCAACTGCTTGCCGAGGATGCGCAGCCGGAGGGATTCGACCGTATCGAAGGCACGCCGATGTCGGATGACGAGATTGGGGAGATGCTTGCGCGCACGGTGGCGTCGGGCGGTCCGGGGGCGGGGCGGGACGACGAATACGACGACTTTCGTATCTCGCTTGCGGGCGCGCAGGAAAAGACTGCGTTTCTGTGGCACAGGAAAAAGTGGATGCGCCCTCACGGCGCGACGCCCACGACGCACATCTTCAAGTTGCCGTTAGGACTCGTCGGCAACAAGAAGGCTGACTGGACGACGTCCGTTGAAAACGAGTGGCTCTGTCTCGCGCTGTTCCGGGCGTTCGGCTTGCCCGCGCCGAATGCCGACATCCTGGGGTTTGGCGAGCAGAAGGTGCTGGCTGTGGAACGCTTTGACCGCCGGCTTCATTCGTCGAAGCAATGGATCTTGCGTCTGCCGCAGGAAGATTTCTGCCAGGTGCTTGGCAAGCCGTCGCATCAGCGCTATGAAGCGGATGGCGGTCCTGGCATGATCGACATTGCGGGCGTGCTGCGTCAGTCGGAGCGGCCCGACGCCGACCTCGAGACCTTTCTGAGCGCGCAGATTCTGTTCTGGATGCTTGCCGCGCCGGACGGTCACGCGAAGAACTTCAGCATTCATTTGCTGCCGGGCGGGCGTTATGCGCTGACGCCGCTGTACGACATCATGTCGATCTGGCCGGTTGAAGGTGACGGCGGCAATCAATGGTCGTGGCATAAGGCGAAGCTTGCGATGGCGGTGGCCGGTAAGAACCGGCACTATCTGATGAAGGACATCCAGCGACGCAATTTCAATGCGATGGCGTCGCGGTGTTTCTATGGTCCTGACGCTGAGTCGCTGATGGGTCGATTGATCGATGCAACGCCGGGGGCAATTGAAACGGTCGCGGCGGCGTTGCCAAAAGGTTTTCCTGAGCGCGTGGCGCAACGTATCTTCGACGGATTGCAGATGTCAGCGGGGCGGTTGGCGGCGATGCCGCCGGGGATTTGAATGCGGTGGCTCGCGGGTTTTGATTTGAAGTGGTGCTTATTGGTTGGTGCTTATCGCGGCGCGAGGGCGTACACACAGCTTGCCGCTGAAGGTCTTCGTGGTTCGCGTGGCGCTGTTTGGTGTGCTGGTCTTTGCTTTGGCATCCGCGTGACGTTAGCGTGCTTTAGGCGTCGCCCCCGTGCGCTTGCCTTTTCGCTGGCATCCGCGATTCGTTAGCGTGCTTCACGCGTCGCCCCTGTGCGGGGCGGCACCTACTTTTCTTTGCCGCCGCAAAGAAAAGTAGGCAAAAGAAAGCGGCTCACACCGCCAGTGCTAATACTTGCCGGGCCTATCCGTCATTTTGTGGGCGAGGCATATCATGAGAGGTAAAAGTCATGGATATGCCAATGAAGAAGAAACGCACGGTGGCGTCTCAGGCAGCGGCCCGAGGGCCGCTGCCTGAACTGCCCAAAGCACTGCTGGACGAGCTGGTCAAGGGGCCGATGACGCCGACCGAGGTGCAGGATCTGATGCTGGCGTTTAACAAGGCGATTATCGAACGCGCGATGGGTGCGGAGATGAATCTGCATCTGGGGTATCCACCGGGCGAATCCAAACCCGCTGGCCAGGCCAACGAGCGCAACGGCGCCAGCCGCAAGACGGTCATCACCGATCGTGGCGTCGTCCGGGTCGAGTTGCCGCGCGACCGCGACGGCAGCTTCGAGCCGATCCTGATCCCCAAACACGAACGCCGCTTCACCGGCTTTGACGAGCGCATCATCGCGATGTACGCGCGTGGCATGAGCGTGCGCGAGATCCAGGCCTTTCTGGCCGAGAGCTACGGCACCGAGGTGTCGCCCGATTTCATCAGCTCGGTCACCGACGAGGTGATGGCCGAAACGCTGGCCTGGCAGAACCGTCCGCTCGAGACGATGTATCCGGTGGTCTTCTTCGACGCGTTGCGGGTCAAGATCCGCGATGACGGTGTGGTCAGCAACAAGGCGGTGTATCTGGCTCTGGGCATTCAGGCGGACGGCCAGCGCGATGTGCTGGGCCTGTGGATTGAGCAGACCGAGGGCGCGAAGTTCTGGCTCAAGGTGTTCAACGAACTCAAGAACCGCGGCTGCCAGGACATCCTGATTGCGGTCGTTGACGGCCTGAAGGGGCTGACCGACGCGATCGGCGCAGCTTACCCGAAGACGGCGGTGCAGACCTGCATCGTGCATCTGATCCGCAACAGCCTGGAATACGCTGGCTGGAAGGACCGCAAGGCTGTCGCCCAGGCGCTGCGTCCGATCTACGCAGCTGCCAGCGAAGAGGCAGCGAAGCAGGCTCTGCAGGCCTTTGCTGATGGGCCATGGGGCGCGAAATACCCGACTATCGTGCAGTCCTGGCAGCGCGCCTGGGAGCACGTCACGCCGTTCTTCGTGTTTCCACCCGAGATCCGGCGGGTCGTGTACACCACGAACGCCATTGAGAGTCTGAACATGCAGTTGCGCAAGATCATCAAGACCCGCGGTCACTTCCCCAATGACGAGGCTGCAATCAAGCTACTCTGGCTGGCATTGCGCAACGTCCTGGCCAAAAACGTGCGCTCAGCCTTCGACTGGAAGTCAGCCATGAACCAGTTTGCTATTCTGTTTGGCGATCGATTTACGCAGGCGCGCGGCTAACGATTCCTTTAACCGCCTCGCCCACAAAAATGCGGACAGGCTCTACTTGCCTGAGGGCCCCCAAAGGGTCTTACGCTTCACACGGCAACTTTCCTGTTCGCGTTCGTTGCCAACGCTCTGAATGAGCGCCTCACCCGCTTCACACACCTGCGTTTCAGCACGCCGCGCCAGACAGTCCACCGCCGCCCAGGTGGCAAACTGTGTGTAGGCTTTCGCGCCATACGCGCACCACTCCGGACCGATAGCGCACGCATCCCACGTTGTAAGAGCGCCGAGCCATACGACGCGACAACCTACACACAGTTTGCCACCTGGGCGGCGCATACCATTCGCTGCCGCTGGCTCATGTATGGGTGTTTGAAGTGGGTGAGGCGTTCATTCGAAGCGTTGGCAACGGGCACTACCCAGGGCACGGGCGTGTGAAGCGTGGGGACGTTGGGGGCCCGTGGGCAAACGTCAAGAATTGGCGGTGTGAGCCGCTTTCTTTTGCCTACTTTTCTTTGCGGCGGCAAAGAAAAGTAGGTGCCGCCCCGCACAGGGGCGACGCGTGAAGCTAGATAACGCATCGCGGATGCCAGCGCAAAGGCAAGCGCACAGGGGCGACGCGTGAAGCACGCTAACGAATCGCGGATGCCAGCGCAAAGGCAAGCGCACAGGGCGACGCGTGAAGCACGCTAACGAATCGCGGATGCCAGCGCAAAGGCAAGCGCACAGGGGCGGCGCGTGAAGCACGCTAACGCATCGCGGATGCCAGCGCAAAGGCAAGCGCACAGGGGCGACGCGTGAAGCACGCTAACGAATCGCGGATGCCAGCGCAAAGGCAAGCGCACAGGGGCGGCGCGTGAAGCACGCTAACGCATCGCGGATGCCAGCGCAAAGGCAAGCGCACAGGGGCGACGTGTGAAGCACGCTAACGTAACGCGGATGCGAGCGAAAAGGCAAGCGCACAAGGGACGCCGCGTGAAGCACGCTAACAAATCGGATGCCAGCGCAAAAAAGCGCACACCCCAAAACCTACCCTTACACTCCCAACCCTTCCTCGACCAACTCAATCCAGTGCCGCACCTGCGTCTTCCCAGCCCCGTCGAGATGCATCTGGCAACCAATATTCGCAGTAGCGATAACATCCGGCCTGCCACTCTCAAGCGCCAGCATCTTGTTATCCCGCAACTTCTGCGCGAGCTCAGGCTGCGTAATCGAATACGTCCCCGCCGAGCCGCAGCAAAGATGCCCATCGGGCACAGCAGCTAGATCGAACCCTAACCGCGCAAGCACACTCTCCACCGCGCCGCCGAGCTTCTGCGCATGCTGCAACGTGCAAGGGCAATGAAACGCGACCCGCTTCGCGACGGCATCATCAGCGGGCCGCAATGCATCGAGCGGCTCCGCACCCAGCACCTCGACGAGATCGCGCGCCAGCGCACTCACCCTCGCGGCCTTCGCCGCATAAAGCGGATCATTACGCAACAGATGCCCATATTCCTTCACGAACGCGCCACAGCCGCTCGCCGTCTGCACGACCGCTTCGGCGCCGGCTTCGATTGCCGGCCACCACGCATCGATATTGCGCCGCGCCCGATCCAGCCCTGCGTCCTGCGCATTCAGATGATAGTCAGTCGCCCCACAGCACCCGGCTTCGCGAACGGACACCACGCTAATCCCCAGCCGATCGAGCACGCGCGCCGCAGCCGCATTCGTATTCGGCGACAACGAAGTCTGCACGCAACCTTCGAGCATCAACACGCGACGCGCATGACGCAACGCGGGACGCGCTTTCGCAGGCACGGCGGCACGCGCCGGAATCTTCGCCTGCACGCCGGCAGGCAACAATGGCCGCAAAGCGCGCCCCGTCTTCAGCAAGGCATCGAACACAGCAGGCCGCGGAATCACCGTCCGCAAGCCCTTGCGCGCCAGCCGCTCGCCGATGGGCCGCTCCACACGCCGTTCGAGCTCGGCGCGCCCGATATCGAGCAGCCGGTGATACGTCACGCCCGACGGACACGTCGTTTCGCAATTGCGGCACGTCAGACACCGGTCCAGATGCAGTTGCGTCCTGTCGCTGACAGGTTCGCCTTCGAGCAGCTGCTTGATCAGATATATGCGCCCACGCGGTCCGTCGAGTTCATTACCGAGCAGTTGATACGTCGGACACGTCGCATTGCAGAAACCGCAATGCACACATGAGCGCAGGATGCTTTCCGCTTCGGCTGCATCGGGCAGGGTCTTCGCGTGAGAGTCGAGATTCGTTTGCATGATCGCGCTCGCTTCAGAGATCGGCGTACAGTCGGCCAGGGTTCAGCACGCCACTCGGATCGAGGCGGCGTTTCAATTGATGCTGATAGCGCAGCAGCGGCGCGGCGAGCGGTTGGAACGGCTCGCGATCGGGCGACGGCGTGAAGCAGGTCGCGTGACCGCCCGCCGCATGCGCGAGCCGACGGATGTCGGCGGCGGGCGCATCGCTCTTGAGCCAGCGCTGCGCACCCGCCCAGTCGAGCAGCACATCGCCGGGCAACGGCATCAACGGCGTCGCATTCGGCAGCGATAGACGCCACAACGGACGCGTGTCCGCGAAGAACGGCAGCCGATGATCGCGCAGCGCATCCCAGAACGCGCAGTCGATTTCTTCTCCGCCGATCCGGTCCACGGCCGACTTCACCGATCCGCTTCCGCCTTCGAGCCGCACCTGCAGCCTGCCATCGGCATAACATGCGCCGCTCACAGGCAGCGCGGCCTTGCGCCATGCCGACAGCTCGCGCATCGCGTCATCGGCGCCGACCGTGAGCGCGAAGCTGCGGCGCGCGCGCGGTTTCGGCAGCACTTTTAACGACACCTCCGTCAACACGCCGAGCGAGCCGAAACTGCCCGCGAGCAGACGCGACATGTCATAGCCCGCGACGTTCTTCATCACCTGACCGCCAAAGCGCAGATGATCGCCGTCGCCCGTGATCACGCGGCAGCCGAGCACGAAGTCGCGCATCGATCCCGCCCACGGCCGGCGCGGTCCCGAAAGGCCAGCCGCGACGGCGCCGCCGAGCGTGCCCTTGCCGTCGAAAAGCGGCGGCTCGCACGGCAGCATCTGATCGGCGTCGTCGAGCACGGCGTTCAGTTCGACGAGCGGCGTGCCGGCGCGCGCGGTGATCACCAGTTCGGTCGGGTCGTACGCAACGACGCCGCGATGCGAGCGCGTGTCGAGTTCTTCGCCTTGCACGTCGCGGCCCAGAAAACGCTTGCTGTCGCCGCCGCGAATGCGCAACGGCGTGTGCTGGGCGACGGCGCGCTGCACTTGCGCGACGAGACGCGCGCTATCGTCCATCGAATCGAATTCGCGTCTCATCAGAAGCGCTCCAGCTCGGGAAACGGCAGCTTGCCGTGATGAATATGCATCGCGCCGTGTTCGGCGCAGCGATGCAGCGTGGGAACGTTCTTGCCGGGATTGAGCAGACCGTCAGGGTCGAAAGCGGCCTTCAGCGAATGGAACAGCGTGAGTTCCGCGCTGCTGAACTGCACGCACATCTGGTTGATCTTCTCCCGTCCAACGCCGTGTTCGCCTGTGATGCTGCCGCCCACTTCGACACACAGTTCGAGAATCTTCGCGCCGAGCGTTTCGGCGCGCTCCATTTCTCCAGGTGCGTTGGCGTCGAACAGAATCAGCGGATGCATGTTGCCGTCGCCTGCATGAAATACGTTCGCGACTCGCAGACCATATTCGTTCGAGAGTTCGGCGATGTCGCGCAATACGCGTGCGAGTTGGCGGCGCGGAATCGTGCCGTCCATGCAGTAGTAATCCGGCGAGATGCGGCCCACGGCGGGGAATGCATTCTTGCGGCCCGCCCAGAAGCGTTGCCGTTCGGCTTCGTCCCGAGCGATGCGAATATCGGTTGCGCCTGCTTCACGCAGCAATGCACCGACGCAATCGCAATCTTCCTGCACATCGGATTCCGCGCCGTCGAGTTCGCACAGCAGGATCGCTTGCGCATCGACGGGATAGCCCGCGTGGATGAAGTCTTCGGCGGCGCGGATCGCGAGGTTGTCCATCATTTCGAGGCCGCCCGGAATCACGCCCGCGCCGATGATCCGCGCGACGGCAGCGCCCGCCTTTTCAACATCGTCGAAACTCGCGAGCAGCACCTTCGCGCTTTGCGGTTTGGTCAGCAGCTTGACCGTGACTTCCGTCACGATGCCGAGCATGCCTTCGGAACCCGTCAGCAGCGCGAGCAGATCGAAGCCGGGCGAGTCGAGCGCTTCGGAGCCTATCGTCAGACGCTCGCCGTCGATGGTCAGCACTTCGAGCTTCAGGATGTTGTGCACGGTCAGGCCGTATTTCAGGCAGTGCACGCCGCCCGCGTTCTCTGCGACATTGCCGCCGATCGAGCAGGCAATCTGCGACGAAGGGTCGGGCGCGTAGTAAAGACCGTGAATCGCGGCCGCCTGCGAGATCGCGAGATTGCGCACGCCCGGCTGCACGCGCGCAATCGATGCCTCGGGGTCGATCTGCAAGATGCGGTTGAAGCGCGCCATCACCAGCAGGATGCCCTGTTCGAGCGGCAGCGCGCCGCCCGACAGACCCGTGCCCGCGCCGCGCGCGATGACGGGCACCTTGCGCGCGGCCGCGAATCTCAACAGCGCCTGCACCTGCTCGATCGAATCGGGCAGCGCGACCATCATCGGCGTGGTGCGATACGCGGCGAGACCGTCGCATTCGAACGGGCGCAGATCTTCCTTATCGTGCAGCAGCTGCATCGAGGGCACGAGACGCTGCAGCTCGGCAACCAGCGCGGCCTTGTCATGCGACGGGAGTGGTCCGTCGATCCGTTCGTCGTAGGCGTAGCTCATGGGGTGTCTCCGCCGGCGCACGTGATGTGTCATGCGCCGCTTATCCGTGTTGCCGCCGATTGTTCCCGTTTCGTCTAGCGCTGTCGATGGACACGGCAGGTGGTCGTACCAGTTTTTTGGTTTCCGCGAGACCACGCATAGCGCGCGGAACTGGGCGCGGAAAGGAGATTGGCGCTATCATGAGCGACATCCAGAACCTGTTTTACAAGTGGTCATACCAGTGATTTCAGAGCCGGAAAATCCCGCCAGACAGTCCGATCGCAAGATCGCCGACGTGGTCGCCGAGCGCATCGAAAGGCTGATCGTCGACGGCGTGCTGAGGTCGGGGCAGGCGCTGCCATCGGAGCGTCGCCTGACGGACAAGCTCGGCGTATCGAGAACGGCCTTGCGCGAAGGGCTGAAGCTGCTGCGCGCACGGGGCATCATCGAAACCGCGCAGGGCAAGGGTTCGTTCGTCGCGAATCTGACTGCGCAGCCGCCGCAATCGCCGTTGATGCATCTGCTCGCGTCTCAGCCGCGCACGCTTTACGATCTGTTCGAAGTGCGCGGCATGCTCGAAGCCGAGTCGGCGCGTCTGGCCGCGTTGCGCGGCACGCCCGCCGATTACATGATGATCACGCGCCGCTACGAGGAAATGCTCGCCGCGCACCATGCCGAAACCGATCCGGCCACGCATGCGCGCCTCGACCATGCGTTTCATCTCGCGATCTGCGAGGCGTCGCACAACCCGGTGCTCGTGCATACGCTGCGCTCGCTGACGGAGCTGCTGCTGAGTTCGGTGTTTGCGTCCGTGAACAATCTCTATCACCGGCAGCCGCATCGCAAGCGAATCGACCGGCAGCATGCGCGGCTCTACAACGCGGTGACGGGCAAACTGCCCGAGCAGGCCTACCGGGCCGCGGCGGATCACATCGACGGCGTGCGCGAAAGCCTGCAGGAAATCGAACAGGAAGAGCAGCGGTTGGTGCGGGCGACGCTCAGGCTCGAAGGATGGAAATAAGGCGCTTCGCTTCGGCGCTTTTTTGCTTGCGCAAAAACGCAACTACCAGTCTGCCGCGCTCCGGTCTCCGACCACGCCTTCGGCGGCAACTTCGCTTCGCAAGAGAAGGGCTGAGCGTACCGCGGTAAGGGCTACTGGGCCTTTTTCTTCCGCGCCGAGGACTTCATCTCGACGACATCGGGCGACCGCTTGCGCTTGCCGGGCAGCACGCCCATGCGCGGGTCGCGCTCGCGTGCAAGCGCGACCATCTCATGCGCAACCGTTTCGAACTCGGGATGGGTCTGCGACACATACAGCCACTTGCCGAGCACCGGATGCGGCGCGAGCGCAGGGAAGTCATCGAGCAACCCCGCTTGCCGGTCATGCGACGTGCACACCACCAGCCCGTTCCACGGTTCATCGCCGCTTGCCACCGCGAGATACAGCAGGCCGTCGAGATACGCCGCCTGAAAGTTGAAGAACCGTTCCCGCGAGTATTCCGGATCGCGTTCGAGAGGCTCGAAAATCCATACGAGCGGGTTCTCCCGCTTGCGCTTCGGGTTCAGTTCGACGGGCTGCATGACGGGGCCTTCAATGAAATTTTTCCGATGATATATCCAGCGACCGTGTCCGGCAGGCGGACCGTGCGACAGGTTGCCACCCGTTTTTCACACGTGATTGCGCAAGAAACAGGTATCGTATCGTCCATGGTGCAGTGCAGCGCATCGATATGACTCAGCGCAAATCAGGAGAAAGGAGCAGCAATGGCAAACAAGATCGAAACAATCGGCATCGTCGGCGCGGGCACGATGGGCAACGGCATCGCGCAGGTATCGGCGGTGGCGGGGCTGAAGGTCGTGCTGATCGACGTGACGGACGCCGCGCTCGAAAAGGGCATGGGGGCGCTCACGTCCAGTCTCGCGAAGCTCGTCGAGAAGGGCAAGATCGAAGCGGCGGCGCGCGATGTGGCGCTCACGCGCATCGAGACTTCGACCGACTATCAGCGTCTGTCAGGCGTCGACCTCGTCGTCGAAGCGGCGACCGAAAACGCCGAACTGAAAATTCGCATCCTGCGGCAGATCGAATCCGTGGTGAGCGGCGAGACGATCATCGCGTCGAACACGTCGTCCATTTCGATCACCGCGCTCGCTGCGACGCTCGGCAAAGCGGAACGCTTCGTCGGCATGCACTTCTTTAACCCGGTGCCGTTGCTGCCGCTCGTCGAAGTGATTCGCGGCGTGCAGACCAGCGACGAGACGGCTGCCGCCGTGCGCGAACTGACCGGGCGCCTCGGCAAGACGCCCGTCAGCGTGAAGAATGCGCCCGGCTTCGTGGTGAACCGCATTCTCGTGCCGATGATCAACGAGGCGTTCTTCGTGCTGGCGGAAGGCATTGCGTCGGCGGAAGAGATCGACGCGGGCATGCGGCTCGGCGCGAACCATCCGATCGGCCCGCTCGCGCTCGCGGACCTGATCGGGCTGGACGTGTGCCTTTCCGTGATGGACGTGTTCCTGAAGGATTTCGGCGATTCGAAATACCGCGCGTGTCCGCTGTTGCGCGAACTCGTGGCGGCGGGCCGTCTGGGCCGCAAGACGGGACACGGCGTGTATCGCTACGATCCGAAGTAATCGGTCGCGCGTTGAGTTTTCAAGGCTTCAACCAAGCTCGAATGACGTGACGCCATACAGCCGCGCAAGCGGAATGTCCGGCGCGTGCCTGGTGTACATGCGCGCCGTTTCAAAGACGCTCGCCATGCCGTGCCGTTCGGCGAGCGCAATCGCTGCCGTGTTGAGCTCGGGCACGTCGAGCGCGACGGCTTCGCCCGCGCAGCGCCCGGCAAGTGCAGTGAACAGCGCTTCAGCGGTTTGCGCATCGTCGGCGAACAGCGGGCCGATCTTGCGGCCTTCACGGCATCGACGCAGCACCGCATAGCCGCGTATCTGCTCATCGACAACGTTTGCGAGCGCGACGGTTTCCGGTTGATCGATCCATGCGCGCAAAAACGCTTCGCGCGGCGCGGGAAAGAATCGCCCGTCATACAGCGCCAGTTTGTCGAAAGGCAACTGGCGTACATCCGTGAGTGCCGATGCCGTAATGCCGGCCTCCGCGATACCCTGAAAGCGTATGTTCCGGTGCGCGAGTTGAAAGCCTGACTTCCTGTAGTTCGGCTGCTGTGCGACCACGCCGTCGAGCCCGATATTCCGCTTGCCGAGATACGCGATTCCATGCTGCCAGATGCGCAAGCCCAATCCCTTGCCGCGAAACTCCGGCCTCACGATATACAGTCCAATGAAGCCGAACTGCCCGCCATAAGCAACGGCGGAAATGCAGCCGACCGGCTCGCCGCGCAATTCGCCGATAAAGAACCCGTCGGGATCGGCGGCGCGAAAGCAGTGCGCGTCGTACAGGCCCGGATTCCAGCCTTCGCGCGCGGCCCATTCGATGGCGAGATCGACTTCATCGGCGTTCATCGTCCGTACGATGAAGTCGCGTGTCGTGTCGGTCGCTTCGTTCATCACGTCACCTTTTCGTGGCCAGGTCATCCGAATACATATCATGCAGCCAAAATCAGTTCCACGTCCGCGTATGAACCGTCGTGTCGTTATCTCGGGTTGTTCGGGCGGGGGCAAATCGACGCTGCTCGATGAACTCGCGCGGCGTGGATATCGAGTGGTTGCGGAGCCGGGCAGACGCATCGTGGCCTCGGAATTGCAGGCGAATGGCACGGCCTTGCCATGGCATGACCTGCATGCGTTCCTGCATCGTGCAACCGATCTTGCGCTCGTCGATCTGTCCGAAGCCGATGTGCCCAATCAATGGGTGTTCTTCGACCGCGGGCTGATCGATGCCGTATCGGGTCTGGAGCATCTGACAGGCAAACCCGTTGCATCCACATCCGATCTTGCGCGGTGCTATCACCATTGCGTGTTCATGGCGCCGCCGTGGCCGGAAATCTATGTGCAGGACGCAGAGCGTCGTCACGACATCGATAGTGCAATCGCCGAATATGAACGGCTGATGCATATGTATTTCACGCTCGGCTATGAGCTTCAAGTATTGCCGAAAATTTCTGTCCACGAGCGCGCGGACCATGTTTTGCGTATGCTCGATCCCGTTCAGGCGCAGCGCGCAGTACATGGCATACGTTGGTGCGAACCGGATTAAAAGCCCTTGTTCAATGCACCTGCGCGCAGCATTCGCGCACCGTCGAAGGGATTATTCAGCAAACGCTAAAGTCGCGATACGATGCGCCGATATGCCGTAGTGGCGAGCGGCCTTATCGAGGCATGCAGGCCTGTTTTTCACCTTCCACTGACCGGGAGTGCGGTGTGACTCGTTCGATGTCGTACGCGATGGCGCGCATGCCATGAAGCGCAATCCATTCTTCCGTCTGCTTGCGCGTCTGCGCGTAGGCCGCAAGCTGCTGCTGATCTATTTGCTCGATTTGACGGCTGTGGTGTACATCAGCGGCATTCTGATCCACGAGAAATACATTTCGATCGACTTCTCGAACAAGGAGATTGTCGGCAATGCGTATATCGGCACGGTACGCGATGCCTTGATCGACGTGGCGATGGCGGGCGCGGGACAGCGTCCGCCCGCTGCCCGCCTGAAGAGCGCGCAAACGGATCTCGCCAGCACGGAAGCGCGCTACGGCGCGCATCTGGAAAGCGCCGGGCTGAACACCCGCGTGCGCGCCGCGCTGGATGTGCTGGCGCGCGAAGCGCAACCCACTGCCGCGCAAATCAACGAAGCGCTCGAAGCCTGCCGCGAACTCGTGACACGCGTCGGCAATCAGTCGAACCTGATTCTCGATCCCGACCTCGACAGTTACTACGCGATGTCGCTGTCGATCTTGCGCTATCCCGCGTTGCTCGAATCCGTGAACCGGATTGGCCGGCAGTTGCACGAAGGCGTGCATGCCGTGCGCTCGCATGACGAACTGCGCACGCGCTATCTCGTGCTCGAAGGGCAACTCGATGCCGTGCTGCAAGGTCTGCGCTCTGACTTTTCCGAAGCGGGCGCGGCCAATCACGCGCTCGACTCGACGCTCGGGCCGTCGATGGCGCGCATGCTGACGGCTGTCGAATCGTACCGGCACGCGGCGCGCATCATCATCGACAGCAACGGCGAGGTCGATCCGACGCTGCTGTCGATTGTCGACGTGCAGCAGCAGACGCTCGTCGCCAGCGTGCAGGATACGTGGCGCAGCACGGCCGATCAGCTCGACGAGCTGTTGCATGCACGCGTGCGCGGTCTCTTCTCGCGCATGTGGCTGCACCTGGGCACGGCGCTCTTCCTGTTGTGCAGCATTCTGGGCATGGTGTATTTCGTCGCGCAGCAGATTTCGCGGCCGTTGCGCCAGCTTGCGCGCGTGATGGACACGGTGCGCAGAACGGGCGATCACACCGTGCGCGCGAGCTGGCACAGCCAGGATGAAATCGGCCAGCTGGTGCGCGGCTTCAACGAAATGCTCGAGCAGCTCGACCGCGAGCGCGACGTGCAGAAGGAACTTGCGGCGACGGCGCGCGCATCGGCCGCGCAGCATGCGCTCGTCGAATCGACGCCCGTGCCGATGATGGTGACGGCCGTGCCCGGTCATGAAGTGCTGCATGCGAACCAGCCCGCGCTGTACTGGCTCAACGGCTGCACGACCGACCCATGGGCCTACGGTCTCGATTCCTCGGTGCGCGCGCGCTTTTTCCAGCAATTGTCCGATCGCGATGCCGTCGACGAATTCGAAGTGCGCTGGAAGGCGAGCACCGAGCCGACATGGGCGATGCTGTCCGCTCGGCGCCTGAACTTCCAGGGCCGCGACGCCGTGCTGACGGCGTTCACGCCGATCAACCAGATCAAGCTGATGGAGCAGCGGCTCGAACTGTGGGCGAAGGTGTTCGAGGCATCATCCGAAGCGATCCTGATTCTCGATCAGGAGCGGCGTCTGCTGACGGCCAACGCGTCGTTCTATCGCGCGACGGGTTATCGCGCGGAAGATATCGCGGGCCAGCCGCCCGCGTTCATCGTGGCTGGCGCGAACGGCGGCGCGGTGATCACGGCGCTCGCGACGCTCGTCGACCGCTCCAGCTCATGGAACGGCGAAGCGCAGATCCGGCGGCGTCAAGGCGGCGATTATCCCGCTTGGCTGATGATCAGCGCGGTGCGCGACAAACGCGGCAGCGTCTCGCACTACATCTGCACACTGATCGACATCACCGACCGCAAGAAGAGCGAGGCGCGCATCGAGTTTCTCGCCGAGCATGACGTGTTGACGGAATTGCCGAACCGCGCGCTCTTCACGAAACGGCTGGGCGTCGCGCTCGAACACGCGAAGCAGGCTCAACAACGCGTGGCCGTGCTCTTCATCGACCTCGACCGTTTCAAGGACATCAACGATTCGCTCGGCCATCATATCGGCGACGGCCTGCTGCGTTCCGTTTCGCGGCGTCTCGTGCAGGCTGTGCGCAGCAGCGATACCGTGAGCCGTCTCGGCGGCGACGAGTTCACGATGATTCTCGCCGATGCGGGCAGCGCGGCCGACGTCGCGCGCACCATCGACGAACGTCTGCTGCCGCTCGTGCGCGAGCCGCATGCGATCGGCGGCGTCACGCTGCAGGTTGCGTGCAGCGCGGGCGTGGCGCTCTATCCCGACGACGGCACGGACATCGAAACGCTGATGCAGAACGCCGATGCCGCGATGTATCAGGCGAAGGCAGCGGGACGCAATCTCGTGAAATTCTTCTCGCCGGATATGGCCGAGCGCGCACGTCAGCGGCTCGCGCTCGAAGCCTGCATGCGCACGGCCATCGAGCGGCACGAACTGCGGCTCGCTTTTCAGCCGTGTCTCGATGCGCAAACGGGCGCGCTCGTGAGCGTCGAAGGATTGCTGCGCTGGACACATCCGCAACTCGGCGCGGTGACGCCCGCGCAGTTCATTCCCATCGCCGAAGAGACGCGGCTGATCATTCCGATCGGCGCGTGGGTCATCGACGCAGCGTGCCGGCAACTGGCGCGCTGGCGCGACGACGAGTTGGGCGAGTTGCGCATGTCGATCAATCTGTCGGCGATCCAGTTACGCGACGCGGATATCGTCGACACATTGCGGCGCAGTCTCGCGATGCATGGCGTCGCGCCGCAGCGGCTGGAACTGGAAATCACCGAAACGGTGTTGATGGATAGCGCGGAGAACTATCTCGACGCGATACGCGCGATACGCGCGCTCGGCGTGAAGCTGTCGCTCGACGATTTCGGCACGGGCTATTCGAGCCTTAGCTATCTGAACCGCTTCCCGCTGGACCGGTTGAAGATCGACCGGGCGTTCGTTCGCGACATGCTCGCCGCGCCAGCGGATCTGGCCGTCATCAAGGCGATCATCGAGCTTGGGCATGAACTGGGTTTGCGCGTGGTCGCGGAGGGCGTCGAAAACGAGGACGAAGCGAATACGCTGCGCAGCATCGGTTGCGATGAATTGCAGGGATTCCTGTATTCGCCGGCGATATCGGCTGAAGAACTGGAGATGTGGGCGGCGCAGCGGGTTGCGGCGGATGTCGAATGATGCGTTGGTATAAGTTACCGGCGCGTTGTCATGAAGACGCTTTCGTGTCGGGCCTGAGACGCGCCACGTGGCTGGCGTAAGCGCTGGCGCGTGAATTGCATGTTACTCACCCCGATGGCGCTAATGCGCCAATCGACAGGGAGAGCGATATGAACCGCGATCAGATCAAAGGGGTTGCGCAGCAGGTGAAGGGCAAGGTCAACGAAGTCGTCGGCAAGGTGACGGGCAATCGCACGCAGCAACTGAAGGGCGATTTGCAACAGGCCACGGGCACGGCCCGTAAGGCGTTCGGCGACGGGAAGGAGAAGATCAGAAGGATGGGCCGGTGACGTTTGCGCCGGACCGGCCCATGTTCATCTAAAAGCGATCAATGATCGTGCCGCATGCAGGCCGTGGCGGGTTGCTGCGCGGCCTTGCGGCTGAGCATCAGCGTGACGGCCGCCGACACGGCCAGCGTCGCGCCGACCACGTACAGGCCTGCCGCATATCCGCCCGTCACATTCTTGAGCCAGCCGATCGCAAACGGTCCGACAAAGCCGCCCAGATTGCCGACCGAGTTGATCATCGCGATACCCGCTGCGGCCCCCGCGCCTGACAGGAACATGCTCGGCATCGCCCACAGCGGCGCCTTCGCCGCGCTGATGCCGACATTGACGACCACCAGCGCAAGCACGATCAGAAGCGCCGTGCCCGCCTGTCCCGCGAAGACAAAGCCGACGCATGCCAGCGCGCACGGAATCACGACGTGCCAGGTACGTTCTTCCGTCCGGTCGGAGTGCCGCGCCCACAACACCATCGCGATCACGGCCAGGACGCTTGGAATGCCCGTCAGCAGGCCCGTTTGCAGCGCGCTGAACCCGTACTGCCGGATGATGAGGGGTGCCCACAGACCCAGCGTATACAAGCCCGCCGATGTGCCGAAGTAGATCAGCGCGAGCGCCAGCACCCGCGGATCACGCAACGCACTCAGCGCGCCCGCCGTATGTCCCGAGTGACCCCTGCGCTCGTCGGCCTCGGCCTTGAGCTTCGCGATCAGCCATTCGCGCTCGTCGTCCTTCAGCCAGTGCGCTTTCGACGGCGTATCGGTGAGGAACTTCAACACGACGAAGCCGAGCACGACGGCGGGCACGGCCTCGATGATGTAGAGCAATTGCCAGTCGGCGAGGCCGAACATCGGCGGCAACTGCATGATCGCGCCGGAGATCGGCGAGCCGATGGCCGTGGAGATCGGCGCGGCCGCCATGAACCATGCGGCGGCCGCCGCGCGCTGCTTGCCCGGAAACCACAGGCTCAGATACAGGATGATGCCAGGAAAGAAGCCCGCTTCCGCGACGCCCAGCACGAAGCGCAACACATAGAAGCTGGTCGGTCCCGTGACGAACGCCGAAGCCGCCGACACGATGCCCCAGGTCACCATCACGCGGGCGATCCAGAGCCTTGCGCCCACGCGATGCAGGATGAGATTCGACGGCACTTCGAACAGAAAATAGCCGATGAAGAACAGCCCGCCGCCGAGACCGAAGGCCGTCGGCGAAAGACCGATTGCCTTGTTCATCGTGAGGGCGGCGAAGCCGACGTTGACGCGATCGAGAAAGCTGACGAAGTACAGCAGCATCACGAACGGAATGATCCGTAGCATAAGCTTGCGCGATACCCGCGATTCGAGTTCGGGTTGCATCTGTCTCCTCCTTGGAGGTTGAGCCGGACTGTGCCGGACAATTCAGGCTTCACGCGTTGTCTGCCGTTTGCGGGTCAGTTGTTGTTGTGTGCGTGAAACCTTCGAGCGCGCTTTTCGCCACGCCCGTCGTCGCGGCGGCGAGCGCCGCGCGACCACGGATTTGCATGCGCGTTATGCGGCGACGGCGACCTTCTCGACGAGCGCGCACACGGCTGCCGTCACCTGCGCCGTCGTCGCCTTGCCGCCGAGATCGCCCGTATGCAGCGACGGGTCCGCGGTGACGGTCTCGACTGCGCGCATCACGCGCTGCGCCGCTTCGAATTCGCCGAGATGCTCGAGCAGCATCACGACCGACCAGAACGTGCCGATCGGATTCGCGAGGCCCTTGCCCATGATGTCGAATGCCGAACCGTGGATCGGTTCGAACATCGACGGATAGCGGCGCTCCGGGTCGATGTTGCCCGTCGGCGCGATGCCGAGGCTGCCCGCCAGCGCGGCGGCGAGGTCGCTCAGGATGTCGGCGTGCAGGTTGGTGGCGACGATGGTGTCGAGCGATGCGGGGCGGTTGATCATGCGGGCCGTCGAAGCATCGACGAGTTCCTTGTCCCATTTGACGTCCGGGAATTCCTTCGAAATCTGCAGCGCGACTTCGTCCCACATCACCATGGCGTGGCGCTGCGCGTTGCTCTTCGTGATGACGGTGAGCAGCTTGCGGGGGCGCGACTGCGCCAGACGGAACGCGAAGCGCATGATGCGCTCGACGCCGGCGCGCGTGAGGATGGAGACGTCGGTAGCGGCTTCGATCGGATGCCCTTGATGCACGCGGCCGCCGACGCCCGAATATTCACCCTCGGAGTTTTCGCGGACGATCACCCAGTTCAGGTCTTCGGGCGTGCAGCGCTTCAGCGGCGCGTCGATGCCGGGGAGAATGCGCGTCGGCCGCACGTTCGCGTATTGATCGAAACCCTGACAGATCTTCAGGCGCAGGCCCCACAGCGTCACGTGATCGGGCACGTCGGGGTCGCCCGCCGAGCCGAACAGGATGGCGTCCTTGTTGCGGATCGCGTCGAGGCCGTCGGCGGGCATCATCACGCCGTGCTTGCGGTAGTAGTCGGCGCCCCAGTCGAAGTTTTCGAATTCGAACCGGAAGCTGGTGCTGGTGCGCGCCAGCGCTTCCAGCACTTCCTTGCCCGCTGGCACGACTTCTTTGCCGATGCCGTCGCCGGGGATCGTCGCAATGCGATAGGTGTTCATGTCTCGCTCCTTCAATTTATCTGGAATGGAACTGACTGTACCCAACTGAAAGCGCGGTAACCGGTGCTAAACTCAAAGCATCTTTAACTTGAATTCACAAATCGAGCCGTGACCGGAACCGTTCAACCGACCGACCTGAGCTTTTTCTCGACGCTCGCCGCATCAGGCAGCCTGAGCGCGGCGGCGCGCGAGCTGGGTTTGACGCCTGCCGCCGTGAGCAAGCGGCTGACGCAGATGGAGCAGCGCGCGGGCGTGCCGCTCGTGAACCGGACGACGCGCCGGATGATGCTGACGCCCGAGGGCGAGGTGTACCTGGAGCACGCGCGGCGGATACTCGATGAAATCGACGCGCTGTCCGAGTTGCTGGGCAGCGCGAAGAAGAGCCCGAAGGGTTTGCTGCGGGTGAATGCGACGCTTGGGTTCGGGCGCAGCCATGTCGCGCCGGCGATCTCGCGCTTCGTGAACCGTTATCCGCAGGTCGCGGTGCAGTTGCAGTTGTCCGTCACGCCGCCGCCGCTTACCGACGACGCGTTCGACGTCTGCATCCGCTTTGGCGAGCCGCCCGACACGCGCGTCGTCGCCCGGCGGCTTGCGCCGAACCGCCGCTTGCTGTGCGCGGCGCCTTCGTACATCGCCGAGTATGGGATGCCGATCACGCCGCGCGAACTGGTGAGGCACAACTGCATCGGCATACGGCAGGGCGACGAAGCGTACGGCGTATGGCGGCTCGCGACAGGGCGCGGCGCTGCGCGCAAGACGGAAGCGGTGCGCATCAATGGCAATCTGACGACGAATGACGGCGAGATCGCGGTCAAGTGGGCGCTCGATGGGCACGGCGTTTTGATGCGCGCCGAGTGGGACGTCAATGAGTATCTGGCGGATGGACGGCTCGTGCAGGTGCTGCCAGGGTTTGAGACGCCGGGTGCGGATATTTTTGCCGTGTACTCGCAGAGGCATCAGATGTCGGCGCGGATTCGGACGTTTGTTGATTTCATCGCGGGGGAGTTGAGGGAGGCGCGGGAGGGGTAGGGGATATGATGCGCGGTACTTGACGTTCTTTGACAGAGCGGTCTGGGTTTCATGCTAGGTATATCCGCTTCTTTATGCGGAGATTGATTCGGATATCTATGCAATGGAATACGCTCGATGTACCGCTGGAAAATGGGTGGAAATGTAGGCTGTATCCGGTGTGGCAATACCGGCGGCTCGCTCGGGAACTGCGAGGAGCGGAGTTATACGGCGGTTCAGTTAGCCGGACGCGTAACGGGTCGTGTTCATTAACGATCGACGACCGACAGCGCGAACTGGATAGACGGGATTTCGATCTTCACTTTCGGCCGCGCCCGGACCTGCGGACGGTGACCGGGAAACGTGAACTTGATGTCATACGTTCGTTTCTGCGCGATCTGTTGGATGTCGCGCACTGGAACCTGCCGGCTGATAACGAAGGTATTGAGAAAGCGCTGCGCGAAGCGGTTGCCTCCGGGCGACTCGTGCCCGTAATCGATCGGGAGCGGCGTGCTCTGGCGCGAGCGACGCGTCCGGATTGCGCCCCGGAACGATGGGCGTCGAGTAGTAGTGGACTTGGCAATGCCGGCGGATTCGGCCGAGGAAAATGGGCCGCTTTCGTGGATGCCGGTCCGGGACCGCTGATGTTGAACGGCGAGCCAGTGTTGAGAGGCCCATACGATCCTGCTACGCGAGAAGCGCAGTTAAAGGCGGCATGGGCGGAGATGGCCAATGGAGCGGGCAGAAGTGGTGATGCTCTTGATCTGCTTGGCGCAGCGAGAGCCATAGCCGGCGGCATGGTCGCAGCCGAGAGTGATGAAGACGCAGTCCCGTCGTTTGCGAAGGGCATCTCAGCGGCGACAGGCATTGACGACAGCGCCAAGGCGGACTCGTCACCTCCAGGTGACGCGCAGCCGTTTGGGTATTACCCGGATAAGTTGAGCGACGAGACGACGGAGGTGGCGGCCCGTGGGGTCCGTCTAAGTGGCAATGATCCGGGCGGATTCCGCATTAACCCGAACGGGCTCGATGTGGATTACTTTGATGACCACGGAAATCTTTGTGCTCAATATCACGAGAGCCATGGTCCCGCACATGGTCACAATTTCGACAACGGTGTCAGGGACAACAGTCATGTCTCGATGTCGCCAATCAATTGTAGATAAAGACAACGCCAGGAGCTTAGATGAACGTTCACAGAGAAACGTGGGGTTGGGAACTTGCAACGAATAGCGACCTGCTATTGAAGATCTTTGGAGAATATCCGTCCTTCCATGATTCAGCGATAAGAAGCATTTGCATGGAACGAAACAGGCAATCATCGGTGACGGTCGAAGGGAAACCTCTGTCAGGCGGACGTCGGCGCGGATTGGTCGACCTTGTGCTCGAAATAGAACACAACCGCTATGGTGCTCCGCGCGCGAGTGACTATCTGGTCGTGGTCGATTTTCTGGATCTAAGAAGTTCCCAAATCGACCTGAATGCGATGCTCGAAGAAGCTTCCGTCATGGACATCACTTTGACGAGGGAATTCGATGGGCTGATCAAGCTCGACCTGATGCCTAACGTTGGTCTCGACATACGGCTGACATGCCGTGAGGTCGTAGTCCGCTCCGTCCAGCACTACACGCGCGACGAATCGTAGTTCGACGCATCTGTCAAAGATTGCAAAGGCTCGCGCGGCGCTCGCGCAGCGCAAACAATGTGACACTCCCTTGTCCCGCAACGGACGAATCGGCACCACACCCGCACCACCCCAACGCACGCCTACAGTGCTGCGCTGCACCAGCAAAGTGCCCGCGAGCCTCACCATGAACCAGCCGACCACCTCGCCGCCAAACCCGCAAACCGCCCTGAAACCCAAGCCAGAAAGGCCTTCCCGCCGCCAATAGCCCGCATGGCACACACCTTGCACTAATCCCCGCATCGCGACTCAACGACGAGCCGCAAAGCAGCATCCTCACCGACGAACTTTGGACAACGGCGTCCCCTGAATCTGGTCTCGCACCCGATTCGCGGGACGCCGTAGTCGTTTACAGGCCCGGAACATGACCGACAAAGCCACATCGATCGATCTGCTGAGCTGGCGCACGCCAGCCATGCGCGCCTTCCACTTCGCGTGGATGGCGTTCTTCGTCTGCTTCTTCGCGTGGTTCGCCTGCGCGCCGCTGATGCCGCTCATCAAGCAGGAGTTTCACCTCACAGCGGATCAGGTGGCCAACATCAACATTGCTGCCGTCGCCATCACGATTCTCGTGCGTCTGATCGTCGGTCCGATGTGCGACCGCTTCGGTCCGCGCAAGGTCTACGTCGCGTTGATGACGATCGGCGCGCTGCCCGTGCTGGGCGCGGCGCTCGCGCACAGCTACACGGCGTTCCTGCTATGCCGGCTCGGCATCGGCGCGGTCGGCGCGAGCTTCGTGATCACGCAATATCACACGTCGGTGATGTTCGCGCCCAACGTGGTCGGCACGGCGAACGCGACGAGCGCAGGCTGGGGCAACGCAGGCGCAGGCGCCGCGCAGATGCTCGTGCCGCTGCTGCTCGCCGGCGCCCTCGCGCTAGGCGCGAGCAATGCCGACGCATGGCGTCTGACGCTGGTGTTGCCGGGCATTGCGATGCCCATCACGGCCGCGCTCTACTGGCGCTTCACGCAGGACTGCCCGCAAGGCAATTTCACCGAACTGCGCGCACGCGGCATCGCCATCGACAGCGGCAAGAAAGGAGGCTGGGCCAGCCTGCTCGCGGCCTCGCGCAACTATCGCGTGTGGATGCTGTTCGTCACCTACGCCGCGTGCTTCGGCGTCGAGGTGTTCATTCATAACGTCGCGGCCATCTACTACGTCGATCACTTCCAGCTGTCGCTGCGCGACGCCGGTCTTGCGGCTGGCAGCTTCGGCCTGCTCGCGATCTTCGCGCGTCCGCTCGGCGGTCTGCTGTCGGACTGGGGCGCGAAGCGCCGCGGACTGTCCGCGCGCTCGATGCTGCTGTTCGCGCTGATCGCGGGCGAAGGCGTGGGCCTGCTGCTGTTCTCGCAGGCAAACCACGCGGCGCTCGCCGTGATCGCGATGCTGCTGTTCGGGCTCTTCACGCACATGGCGTGCGGCGCGACCTACGCGCTCGTGCCTTTCATCGATCGCAAGGCGCTCGGCGGCGTGGCGGGCATCGTCGGCGCGGGCGGCAATGTCGGCGCCGTGGCGGCGGGCTTCCTGGCGAAGGGCATGGGCGACCTGCATCAAACGCTGTTGACGCTCGGCGGCTTCGTGAGCGCGTCTGCGATCTGCGCGATCGCCGTGCGTTTCTCCGCCGAACACACCGCTCGCGATGCTGCACTCGGCGCAACGAATTAAACAAATGAATCCCCTCTCTGACAGGATCGGCGACATGAAAGTCATCGTTATCGGCCACGGCATGGTCGGCCACAAACTGCTCGAATGCCTCGCGGAACAAACCACGGCGCGCCTCGACATCACCGTGCTGTGCGAAGAGCCGCGTCCCGCCTACGATCGCGTGCATCTGTCGGAGTTCTTCGCGGGCAAATCCGCCGACGATCTGTCGCTGGTGGCGCCCGGCTTCTTCGATCGCGACGACATGGTGCTGCGCCTGAACGCAAAGGCTGTATCGATCGATCGCGACGCGCACACCGTGACGACCTCGACGGGCGAGACGCTTTCCTACGACAAGCTCGTGATCGCCAGCGGCTCGTATGCGTTCGTGCCGCCCGTGCCGGGCAAGGATCGCAAGGACTGTTTCGTCTACCGCACGATCGAAGACCTCGAAGCGATGCAGGAATGCGGCGCACGCTCGAAGACGGGCGTCGTGGTGGGCGGCGGCCTGCTCGGTCTGGAATGCGCGAAGGCATTGCGCGACCTGGGCCTCGAAACCCATGTCGTCGAATTTGCACCGCGCCTGATGGCCGTGCAGGTCGACGACGGCGGCGGCAAGGTGTTGCGCGGCAAGATCGAAGAACTCGGCGTGACCGTGCATACGCAGAAGAACACGCTGGAGATCGTCGACGGCGAAGCGGGCACGCACCGCATGCAGTTCGCCGACGGCACGCATCTCGACACCGACATGATCGTGTTCTCCGCCGGCATCCGTCCGCGCGACGAGATCGCGCGGTCGAGCGGTCTGGAAGTCGGCCCGCGCGGCGGCATCGTGATCGACAACCAGTGCCGCACGAGCGATGCCGATATCTACGCGATCGGCGAATGCGCGCTGTGGAACGGCCAGATTTTCGGGCTCGTTGCGCCGGGCTACGAGATGGCGCGCGTGACAGCGAAGCAGTTGCTCGGCGAAGCGGATGCCGCGTTCGCAGGCGCGGACATGAGCACCAAGCTCAAGCTGATGGGCGTCGACGTGGCGAGTCTCGGCGATGCGCACGCGGCGACGGCGGGCAGCCGCACGTATCAGTTCAGCGACGAGCGCAAGCAGGTCTACAAGAAGCTGGTTGTGTCCGATTGCGGCAAGTTTCTGCTCGGCGGCGTGATGGTCGGCGACGCGAGCGAATATGGCACGCTGCTGCAGATGATGCTGAACCGCATTCAGTTGCCGGAGTCGCCGGAATTTCTGATCCTGCCGCAAGCGGACGGCAACGCGAAGCCCGCGCTCGGTGTCGATGCACTGCCCGAAAGCGCGCAGATCTGCTCGTGCAACAACATCTCGAAGGGCGCGATCTGCGCGGCCGTGTGCGCAGGCGCGACGACCATCGGCGACGTGAAGAGCGCGACGAAGGCAGGCACGGCATGCGGCGGCTGCGTGCCGCTCGTCACGCAGGTGATGAAGGCCGAGATGAAGAAGCAGGGGCTCGCCGTCAATAATCATCTGTGCGAGCACTTTCCGTTTTCGCGCCAGGAGCTGTATCACATCGTTCGCGTCGAGCGCATCGAGACCTTCGGCGCGCTGCTGGAAAAGCATGGCCACGGCCTTGGCTGCGATATCTGCAAGCCCGCTGTCGCCGGCATTCTCGCGTCGTGCTGGAACGAGTTCGTGCTGAAAAAAGAACACGCAAGCCTGCAGGACACCAACGACTACTACCTCGCGAACATCCAGCGCGACGGCACGTATTCCGTCGTGCCGCGCATGCCGGGCGGCGAAGTGACGCCGGACGGTCTGATTGCCGTCGGCCAGGTTGCAAAGAAGTACGGTCTTTATACGAAGGTCACGGGCGGGCAGCGTGTCGATCTGTTCGGCGCGCGCGTCGAACAGTTGCCGTTGATCTGGGAAGAACTGATCGCAGCGGGCTTCGAATCGGGCCATGCATACGGCAAGTCGCTGCGCACGGTGAAATCGTGCGTCGGCTCGACGTGGTGCCGCTATGGCGTCGACGATTCCGTCGGTCTCGCGATCGACATCGAGAACCGCTACAAGGGCCTGCGCTCGCCGCACAAGATCAAGTTTGCGGTGTCGGGCTGCACGCGCGAGTGCGCGGAGGCGCAAAGCAAGGACGTCGGCATCATCGCGACGGAAAAGGGCTGGAACCTCTACGTGTGCGGCAACGGCGGCATGAAGCCGCGCCACGCCGAACTGATCGCGTCGGACCTGGATCGCGAAACCCTGATCCGCTATATCGACCGCTTCCTGATGTTCTACGTGCGCACGGCCGACCGGCTGCAACGTACCAGCGTGTGGCGCGAGAACCTCGAAGGCGGCCTCGACTATCTGCGCGACGTCGTCATCAACGACAAGCTCGGCATCGCGGCGGAACTCGAAGCGGAAATGCAGCACGTGGTCGACACGTACGAATGCGAGTGGAAGAAAGCCGTCACGGACCCCGAGACGCGCAAGCGCTTCCGTCACTTCGTCAACAGCGACAGCGTCGACGACAACGTCAGCTTCGTCCCGACGCGCGGCCAGATCCGGCCCGCCACGCCCGAAGAGCGCCAGCGGCCGGTGCGCATTCCCGTCGTCGTCGAACAGCCGACAGAACCCGCTGAAACGGTTTGACCGGCAGCCCCCACGTCATTCACTCATCCGATAGAACGGAGATCGACATGAACAACGACCGTTTGCCCACCACTTGGACGTCGGTTTGCACGCTCGACGACATCGTGCCGAACACGGGCGTCTGCGCGCTCGTCAATGGCGAGCAGATTGCCGTGTTCCGCGTCGAAGGCGATCGCGGCGGCGTGTACGCCATCGACAACTTCGACCCCGCATCGCAGGCGGCCGTGCTGTCGCGCGGGCTGATCGGCAGTCTCGGCGATCGCCTCGTGGTCGCTTCGCCGATCTACAAGCATCACTTCGATCTGCGCACGGGCGAATGCCTCGAAGCGCCCGAGAAGTCCGTCAGCGCCTTCGCGGCGCGTGTCGAAGACGGACACGTGTGGGTGTCGGCGTAATCTGTTGAACGGACTCTGACGATGGCGTGCGAGAACATCAAGACGGTTTGCCCCTACTGCGGCGTCGGTTGCGGCATGGTGCTGCATGTCGAGGAAGGGCAGGTCGTCAAGATTTCCGGCGACAAGGATCATCCGACCAACTACGGCCGCCTCTGCACGAAAGGTCAGTCGGCGCATGTCGCGCTGCGCAAGTCGGGCCGCCTCGAAAGCGCGTTCGAGCGGCGCACGCGCGACGCCGATCCGATTCCCGTTTCCGCCGATTTCGCGATTCCCGACACCGCACGCCGTCTGCGCGCGATTCTCGACGAACATGGTCCCGATGCGTTGTCCTTCTACGTGTCGGGGCAGATGTCGATCGAGGCGCAGTACCTCGTGAACAAGCTCGCCAAGGGCTTTATCGGCACCAACAACATCGAGTCGAACTCGCGGCTGTGCATGGCGAGCGCGGGCAGCGGCTACAAGCTGTCATTGGGCGCGGACGGCCCGCCTGGCTCGTATCAGGATTTCGACAAGGCCAATCTGTTCTTCGTGATCGGCGCGAACATGGCCGACTGCCACCCGATTCTTTTTCTGCGCATGATGGATCGCGTGAAGGCGGGCGCGAAGCTGATCGTCGTCGATCCGCGGCGCAATACGACGGCGGACAAGGCGAATCTGTTCATGCAGATCAAGCCGGGCACCGATCTCGCGCTGCTCAACGGCCTGCTGCATCTGTTGCATGAAAATGGCCGTACCGACGCGCGCTTCATCGGCGAATTCACGGAAGGCTGGGACGCGATGCCCGCGTTCCTCGACGACTACACGCCTGAGAAAGTCGCCGCGCTCACGGGCATTCCCGAAGCCGACATCCGTCAGGCCGCGCAGTGGATCGGCGACGCGCCCGAGTGGATCAGTTGCTGGACGATGGGCCTGAATCAGAGCACGCACGGCACGTGGAACACGAACGCGATCTGCAATCTGCATCTGGCGACGGGCAAGATCTGCCGCCCCGGCAGCGGTCCGTTTTCGCTGACGGGTCAGCCGAATGCGATGGGCGGGCGCGAGATGGGCTACATGGGTCCGGGCTTGCCGGGCCAGCGCTCGGTGCTGGTCGATGAAGACCGCGCGTTCATCGAAGACCTGTGGCAAGTGCCGCGCGGCACGCTCAAGACGAAGCTCGGCGGCGGCACTGTCGATATGTTCTCGCGCATGGTGGCGGGCGACATCAAGGCGTGCTGGATCATCTGCACGAACCCGGTGGCGAGCGTCGCGAACCGGCAGAACGTGATTGCCGGATTGCAGGCCGCTGAACTGGTGATCGCGCAGGACGCGTTTCTCGACACGGAGACCAACCGCTACGCTGACGTCCTGCTGCCCGGCGCGCTGTGGGCCGAGGCGGAAGGCGTGATGATCAATTCCGAGCGCAACATGACGCTGATGCAGAAGGCCGTCGATCCGCCCGGCGCCGCGCTCGCCGACTGGCAGATCATCGCGCGCATGGCGTGCGAGATGGGCTTCGCGGATGCGTTCACGTATGCGTCGGCGGCTGAAGTGTTCGATGAGATCGCACGCGTGTCGAATCCGAAGACGGGCTACGACCTGCGCGGCGCGAGCCATGCGCGCCTGCGCGAGACGCCGCTGCAATGGCCGTGCGCGCCCGACGCCGCGTCCGACCGCAATCCGCTGCGCTATCTGAACGACGGCGTGAGCCAGACGCTGAAAGTGCTGCCCGACGGCACGCGCCCCGCGCTGGTATTTCCGACCGCGAGCGGCAAGGCGATGTTTTTCGCGCGTCCGCACGTCGATCCCGCCGAGATGCCGGGCGCGCAATTCCCCATCGTGCTGAATACGGGCCGCCTGCAGCATCAGTGGCACACGATGACCAAGACCGGCAAGGTGCCGATGCTCAACCGGCTGAACCCTGCGCCCTTCGTCGAACTGCATCCGGAAGACGCCGCATCGCTCGGCGTGCGCGACAAGGACCGCGTCGAGGTTCGTTCGCAGCGTGGGCGCGCGGTGCTGCCCGCCGTCGTCACCGAGCGCGTGCGGCCCGGCAACTGCTTCGCGCCGATGCACTGGAACGACGTGTATGGCGACGACCTGTGCATCAACGCGGTGACGAGCGACGCGATCGATGCGATCTCGCAGCAGCCTGAGTTGAAGTTCTGCGCGGTGGCGCTGACGCGCGTCGAAGCCGACCCTGTCGAAGAAGCGTTGCCGCACGATACTGAAGAAGCACCCGCCGTCACGAAGGAAACGCCCATCGCGACGGCCGGTCAGCCACAGGAACCGGATATGTCCCGTATCGACGCTCTTGCCGCCCTGCTCGGCATTACCGACACGCCCGCGCCGGCGCTGGACGACACGGCGCGGCTCTACATGGCGGGTTTCGTCAGCGGCTTGCGTTCGTCGCAAGGCGACGCGCGAGGCGTGCCTACGTTGCCCGTCAATGCGCCGCTATCCGCGAATGCGCGCCTCTGGTTCGACGGCGTGCTCGCGGGTCTTTTCAGCCGCGCGCCGGAAGCAGGTCCGGCGCTGACTTCCGTGACGCAACCGGCCGCCGCCGGTGAGCCGGCCGTGCGCATCGCGCATGCGCGGCCCAAGGTCGCGCTGCTGTGGGCATCGCAGACGGGCAACATCGAATCGCTAACCGAGCAGTACGCGACGCAACTGATGGAGTCCGGTTTCGAAATCCGCATGTCGTGCATGGCGGACATGCCCGTCACCGCGCTCGCGCAGAGCAAGTACGTGCTGCTGATGACGAGCACGTTCGGCGACGGCGACGCGCCCGACAACGGCCAGAGCTTCTGGAACGCATTGCAGGCCGACAGCGCGCCGCGTCTCGTCGATCAGCAATACGCGGTGCTCGGATTCGGCGACCCCAGCTACGACCAGTTCTGCGGCCACGGCCGCAAGCTCGACGCGCGCTTCGCCGAGCTGGGCGCCAAACGCCTGCATGCGCGCGTCGATTGCGACACGGATTTTCAGCCGGCCGCCGACAAGTGGCTCGAAGCCGTGATCGCGAAGATCAAGGCTGATGACGCGTCGCTGTATGAAGTGCCCGCGCAAGGCTTGATTCCCGCCGTGCTGCCTGGCGCGACGCCGTCGAAGACGAGTCCCGCCCAGTCGCGGCTCGTCGACAATCTGCGCCTCAATCGCAACGGCTCGAAGGACACGCGCTACTTTTCGCTGGCCATCGGCGATTCGAACCTCGAATACGAAGCAGGCGATGCGTTGGGCGTGTGGCCGAAAAACTGCCCCGAACTCGTCGACGAACTTATCGATCTGTCGGGCGTGAAGCCGGACGCGTCGGTGCATGTGGCGGGTGTCGGCGACATGCGGATCGCCGACGCATTGGCGCGGCACTATGAAATAGCGCGGCCGAGCGTCGAAGCGCTGCAGCTGATCGCCTCGCGCAGCCGCAACGATGCGCTCGCCAGACTGCTCGCCGACGATCGCAAGGCCGACCTGAAGCAATGGCTGTGGGGCCAGCAGCTCGCCGACGTGCTGCACGAGTTTCCCGCCGATCTGTCGGCCAGCGAATTGCTCAGTGTGCTCAAGCGCCTTCAGCCGCGGCTCTATTCGATCGCATCGAGCCCGAAGGCACATGCGGGTGAAGTGCATCTGACGGTGGCCGCCGTGCGTTACAACAATGGCCGGCGCAACCGCAAAGGCGTGTCGTCGACGTTCCTCGCCGATCGCGCGCACGACGTCAGCGTGCCTGTCTTCGTGCAGAAGTCCGCGCATTTCCGTCCGCCGCGCAGCGGCGACACACCGATGATCATGGTCGGGCCGGGCACGGGCGTCGCGCCGTTTCGCGGCTTCCTGCACGAGCGCAGCGCGCGCGGCGCGACCGGGCGCAACTGGCTCTTCTTCGGCGAACAGCATGCGGCAACGGATTTCTACTATCGCGACGAACTCGAAAGCATGCAGCAAAGCGGGCTGCTGACGCGCCTCGATCTGGCGTTCTCGCGCGATCAGGCCGACAAGGTGTATGTGCAGGACCGGATGCGCGAGCAGGGCGCGCAGCTGTGGGCATGGCTCGAAGAAGGCGCGCACTTCTACGTGTGCGGCGACGCGAGCCGGATGGCGAAGGACGTCGATGCCGCCTTGAAGGAAGTGGTCGCGCAACACGGCGGCCTGAGCGCGGAGCGCGCGGAAGAATACGTCGGGGCAATGGCGAAGGACCGCCGCTACGTGCGCGACGTGTACTGATGGGGGCGCGGCGAACCTGCCCGCATCCTTGTTCGCATGCTGCCGGCATGTCAAGCATTTCCGATTAAATCGTACGCGATGTATAATGGGTTCTTGTTGAGACATCCGTCTCGTGCCAACGAGGACGCAAATGAAGACCACCGCCAAGGCAGAAGACACGAACCCGAAGCTCGCCGACTTCCTGTGTTTTGCCGTCTACTCGGCGAACCTGGCATTCGGCAAGGCTTACAAGCCGATTCTCGAAGAACTGGGGCTCACGTACACGCAATACATCACCGTGATCGCGCTGTGGGAAGAGGACCATCAGACCGTCAGCAGTCTCGGTGAAAAACTGTTTCTCGAATCGAACACGCTCACGCCGATTCTGAAGAAGCTCGAAGCGATGGGCTATCTGGAGCGCCAGCGCGACCCGGAAGACGAGCGCCAGGTGCGCGTCAGCCTGACCAAGGCTGGGCGGAAGCTGCGCGAAAAGGCGTTCGGCATGGATCTGGTGGAGGCTTGCGGCCTCACGCCCGACGAGTTCTCGAAGATGCAGAAGTCGATCGTCACCCTGCGCAACAACCTGATCAAAGCTGTGAACGAGCAGGACTGAGTAACGCCTGGCCGTGCCCGTCGGCCGTGCCAGGCGCGTCGTCAAGCCGGATTCCCGGCTTTTTTCACGGCATATACATCGCACGCGATTAAATCGTGCTTGACATGAAAAGTTTTGGGCCTAGAATGTGTCGTACGCGATCAAATCGTGTGCGGTTTAAAGAGGTGGGTGACGTCGAAGAGGCGTGATCCACGGAATTTTTAAAGTTACGGCGCCCTTAGGCGGGTGCCTCCATCCTGGCGGAGTTCAACATGAACAAGTTCTTCAAAGTCGCAGTCTGGTTTGCCCTTGGCGCGGCAGCGTCCAGTTCTGCTTTCGCGAGCGGCTACGGCCCGGCGCCGCATTACAACCCGCTGCAAGGCGCGCCCGTGTCGCAGCAAGGCCCGAGCGCCATCGTCGCCGACGCAGGCCGCAATGCAGCTATCAACGACGATATGGGCGGCGTAGCAACCCAGACTGTTCAGTCGGGTCACCGCACCATTTCTGCCGAGTTCGGCCTGTCCACCTTCAAGCATCATTAATTGGCGAGCAGAGGAGAGAGAACGTCATGGCAAGAATCGACAACGTCCTGTACACGGGCAAGACGCAAACCACGGGCGGCCGCGAAGGCGCGGCGCGCAGCTCGGACGGCCGGCTGGATATCCAGCTTTCGCCGCCGGGATCGAGCGGCAAGGGCACCAACCCCGAGCAACTGTTCGCAGCGGGCTGGTCGGCGTGTTTCATCGGCGCAATGGGACTGGCAGCGCGCGATCTGAAAGTGGCGCTGCCCGCCGATACCAGCGTGAACGCCGAAGTCGATCTGGGCACGGGCGAGGGCGGTTACTTCCTGCAGGCGCGTCTGAACGTGAGCCTGCCGGGCGTAAGCGCTGAAGTCGCACGGAAGATCGTCGACGCGGCACATCAGACGTGCCCCTATTCGAAGGCGACGCGCGGCAATATCGACGTCGAAATCGCGCTGGCGTGAGGGCGCGGCGGTGGCCGGTTCGCTGGCGTCCTTCAGACGATGGGCGCGGCGGAGCGGCTATTGCGCCTTGCCGCCCGATTGCGGCGGCTGCGGGTTATGCGCGGGATTCGTGTCGTACCTGAATACACGCTCGATACCCGAGTCGCGATCCAGCGCCAGCGACGAGAGCGCGGCTTCGAGCGAGTCGGCCGTCGCCTTTGCGTAAATCTGCTCGCCCTCCACGTACACGGTGAAGGAGCGCAGGTATTTCGCTTTCTTGTCCGGGTTGTCGATGGTCTGCCGCGTCCAGTCATAGAGCGGGTACGCAGCCGTCCCGACTTCCTCGGCTTCCCTGACGTAATCGGCGAATGCGTCGAACTGGCATTTCAGTTCCGCCCGATGCCGTTTCAGCACGTCATGGAGCGGCGCGTAAGACTGCGCAGCGGGATCGGCGCGCCACGCGCCAGCGCGTTCTTCCGAAGCGGTGATCCGGATCTGGAACTGCCATGTGTCCTGCATGGTTTTCCCCAATCGGGCGATGCCGCGATTCTAGCGAATGGCTGAATTCTCAGCCTGCCCGTCCAGACCAATTCTGAGGTCTCAGAACGGCACCGTCTGCCACTCTTTTTCTACCCGAAAAAACATATAAGAATCAATGGATTAAAAATTTCCTCCTTGGAAAAAAAACTGGCATGGGCTTTGCGCTACAGGCACCCGCTGGCCACGGCCATAGACAAGCGATGCCACCCGCGCATCCCGATCAAGGAGACATGCTTTGCAAACCACTTCACCCGCCCACGGCACTTCGCAGCCGGTGTCCACGCAGCAACCCACCACCAAAACACGCTTCTGGCCGGAAGGCTGGTGGAAGCTGATGGAATACCGGATCGGCATCATCCCGCTGCCCATCTACTTCATCCTGCTGGCGCTGATCACGGGCTTCGCCGTCACCGGCAAGGTGCCCGGCGAAATTTCGATGGCGATCGCGGTACTGGCCTTCTTCGGCTTCACCTGCGCCGAGCTGGGCAAGCGTCTGCCCATCCTGCGCAATATCGGCGCGGCCGCGATCTGCGCGACCTTCGTGCCCTCGGCGCTCACGTACTACCACCTGTTGCCGAAACCCGTCCTCAACCTGACGACGGAGTTCACCAAGCAGACGAACTTCCTGTATCTGTTCATCGCGTCGATCATCGTCGGCAGCATTCTGAGCATGGACCGGCGCGTGCTGATCCAGGGTTTCATCAAGATCTTCGTGCCGCTGGCAGTCGGATCGATTGCGGCGGCTATCGTCGGCACGGCCGTCGGCGCGATGTTCGGGCTTGGCGTGCGGCATACGCTGCTGTATATCGTCGTGCCCATCATGGCGGGCGGCGTCGGCGAGGGCGCGATTCCGCTGTCCATCGGCTATTCGGAGATCATGCACCTGCCGCAGGGCGAGCTGTTCGCACAGGTGCTGCCGCCCGTGATGCTCGGCAGCCTGACGGCGATCGTGCTGTCGGGCGCGCTCGACATGATCGGCAAGCGCTTTCCGCATCTGACGGGACAGGGGCGTCTGCAGGTCGGCGAGAAGGATGAAATGGACCCCGTGAAGGAAGAGATCACCGGCCATATCGACGTCTCGCATATTGCCGCAGCCGGCATTACCGCGATCACGCTGTATCTGCTCGGCCTCATGTGCCGCAACCTGTTCGGCCTGCCCGCGCCCGTCGCGATGCTGTTCCTCGCGGTGCTCGTGAAGCTCGCGCGCGCGGTGTCGCCGCAGTTGCAGGAGGGCGCGTTCGTCGTCTACAAGTTCTTCTCGACGGCCGTCACGTATCCGCTGCTGTTCGCGATCGGCGTGGCGATGACGCCGTGGGACAAGCTGATCGCCGCGTTCACGATCGCCAATATCGTGACCATCGTCGTGACGGTGGCGACGCTGATGGGCACGGGCTTTGTGGTTGGACGCTTCCTGAAGATGTACCCTATCGACACCGCAATCGTGAACGCCTGCCACAGCGGCCAGGGCGGCACGGGCGACGTGGCGATCCTGACGGCGGCGAACCGCATGACGCTGATGCCGTTCGCGCAGATCGCCACGCGCATCGGCGGCGCGATCGTGGTGACGCTGACGCTGATCCTGCTGGCGCATTTCGGCTGACGCGACGGCGCCCGATGCGGCGCGGCGGCGGGCGGCGCGATCGGCTTGCGCCGCCCGTTTTCGTATAAGGTGCCGTGCGCGAGTCCAGCGCAAGCCGGCATCCGGCGTCCGGCATCGATGAGGTTGAATGTGCGCGTGAGAATAAGAGGCATACCGTTATGGGCATGGGCCGCTGCCGGCGCGCTGTATCTCGGCGCAGCGGCCGCGGCCGTCGAATTTGCGTGGGACCGTGCCATCGATGCGCTCGCGCAAGTCGGCGCGCATCGGCTGGACCTGTACGCCGCCAGCCTGAAAAGCGAGTTGGGCCGCTTCGAGACGATGCCCGCCATCGTCGCGCGGCAAGACAGCGTGCGCGCGCTGCTGCGCGCAGGCTCGCGCGCTTCGCCTGAACTGCTGCACGAAGTCAACACGTATCTCGAAGCCGTCAATGCCGACGCGGGCAGTCTCGCCACCGACGTGATCGACCTGCAAGGCGAGGTGATCGCCGCGAGCAACTGGAACCAGTCGTTCAGCTTCGTCGGCACTAACGTTTCCTATCGGCCTTACTTTAAGGACGCGCTCGCGCACGGCGCGGGGCGCTTCTTCGGCATCGGCACGAACACGGGCATGCCGGGCCTGTACTTCTCGAGCGCCGTGCGCGACGCGGGCAAGCCGATCGGCGCGGCGGCCGTGAAGCTGAGCGTCGATGCGCTCGAAGCGGCATGGCGCACGCCCGGTGAAGCGGCGATGGTGATCGACGGTAACGGCGTGATCGTCATCTCGACGGTGCCCGCGTGGAAGTTCACCGCCATCCGTCCGATCACCGCCCAGCAGCAGCACGATATTCAGGCTTCGCGGCAATACGCGGGCCGCAACGTCGACGCGCTGCCTTATCGCCGGGTCGGCGACTGGAATGGAGCGGCATGGCTCGGGCGCTTTCCCGACTGGCGGCGGGCGGGCCACACCACGCAGTTTCTCGTGATGTCGCGGAGCGCGCCGCAAGCGGGCGACTCGATCATGGTGTTGCTCGACGTCGCCACCGCGCGACGCCAGCAGCAGATTGCGCTGGCGTTCGTGACGGGCGCGTTTCTGATCGCCGGGTTGTATGCGCTGTACGCGACCCAGCGGCGCCGCACGATCGCTGAAAAGCTCAAGGCGCAGGACGCGTTGCGCCTCGTGAACGACCGGCTGGAGATGACCGTCGCGCAACGCACGGCGGCGCTCGTGGAAACCAATGAACGGATGAAGCAGGAGATCGTCGAGCGCAAGCGGACCGAGCAGCGTCTGCGCGACTCGCAGCAGGAAGTCGTGCATGCGGGCAAGCTCGCCGTGCTCGGGCAGATGGCCGCGGGCCTCACGCACGAGCTGAACCAGCCTCTTGTCGCGATCCGCACGCTGTGCGACAACGCGCGCACGTTCTTCGAGCGCAACCAGCCGGCGCAGGCGGTGGCGAATCTGGAGCGCGTGGCGAAACTCGTCGACAGCATGGCCGTGCTGACGGGCGAGTTGAAGACCTTCGCGCGCAAACCGGATGTCGAGCGGGTGGCGGTGTCGTTGAGCGAAGCCGTCGCGCACGCGCGGCTCATCTACGAAGCGCGCATCCGCGACGAAGGCGTGCAGCTCGACGTGAGGATTCCGGCGGGCACGACGGTATGGGCGGAATCGAGCCAGTTGCAGCAGGTGATCGTCAACCTGCTGGGCAATGCGCTCGACGCCGTGCGCAACGAACCAAGACGTGTCGTCACGATTGCCGCCGCCGATCCCGACGCGCGCGAACGCGTGCTGTTCACGATTGCGGATAGCGGCCCCGGCATCGCGCCCGACGTGCTCGCGCATCTGTTCGAGCCGTTCGTAACGACCAAGCCGCGCGGGCAAGGTCTCGGCCTCGGGCTTGCCATTTCGTCGCGTATCGTGGAAGGTTTCGGCGCGAGGATTTCCGCCGCGAATCTTGCAGACAGCGGCGCGGACGGCGGCGCACAATTCACTATCGAATTCGCGGCGGCAACGTCGCAGAGGGTGGTTCATGGGAGATGACATTCGCGTGCTCGTCGTCGAGGACGACGAGAACGTTCGCTTCGGCGTCGAACAGGCGGTGGCGCTGGCGGGGTTTGCCGTCAGCGCGTTTGCATCGGCGGCACAGGCGCTGGCCGAAGTCGCGCCGGGCGCGCCGCTCGTGATCGTGTCGGATGTGCGGATGCCCGGCATCGACGGATTGCAGCTGCTCGACAAGGTGATGGCGATCGATTCGCAGATCCCCGTCGTGCTGATCAGCGGGCATGCCGACATCTCGACGGCCGTGGGCGCGATGCAGGTGGGCGCGTACGACTTCATCGAGAAGCCTTTTTCCTCCGACCATATCGCGGGGCGTGTCGCGCGCGCGGTCGAGAAGCGGCGCCTCACGCTCGAAGTGCAGGGCTTGCGGGCGGCGCTCGACAACTGGCAAGGCATCGAGGCGCTGGTGCTCGGCAAGTCTCCCGCCATCGCCGAAGTGCGCAAGAAGATTCTGCGGCTCGCCGACACGTCGGTATCGGTGTTGATCACGGGCGAGACGGGCACGGGCAAGGAGCTGATTGCGCGCAGCCTGCACGATTTCGGCGGACGCCGCGACAAACATTTCGTCGCGCTCAATTGCGGCGGCCTGCCGGAACAGATTTTCGAAAGCGAGCTGTTCGGGCACGAAGCGGGGGCGTTCACGGGCGCGATCAAGAAGCGCGTCGGCAAGATCGAATGGGCGCACGGCGGCACGCTTTTTCTCGACGAAATCGAAACCATGCCGGTCGGGCTGCAGATCAAGATGCTGCGCGTGCTGCAGGAACGCACGCTGGAGCGGCTTGGCGCGAACGAGTCGATTTCCGTCGATTGCCGGGTGATCGCCGCGTCGAAGGCCGATTTGACGGCGCTTTCCGCCGACGGGCGCTTTCGCTCGGACCTGCTGTACCGGCTCAACGTCGCGCAGATCGAACTGCCGCCGTTGCGCGAGCGCCGCGAAGACGTGCCGCTGCTGTTCGAGCACTTCGTGCTGGCGGCCGCGCGCCGCTTTGGACAACCTGCGCCCGTTGTGTCGGCGTCGCAGGTTTCGGAACTGATGACGCACGCGTGGCCCGGCAACGTGCGCGAGTTGCAGAACGTCGCGGACCGCTTCGTGCTCGGTCTCACGGGCGACAGTCTGCTGGCCGAGGGCGGCGGCACGGCTGTCAAGGGCGGTACGCTCGCCGACCAGCTTGCGTACTTCGAGCGCAGGTTGATCGAAGACATGCTGCGGCGTCACCACGGCAACGTGGCGGAAGCGAGCGAGGCGCTCGGCATGCCGAAGAAGACGCTGTATCACAAGCTTCGCCAGTTGAAAATCGCCGCGCGCGATGTGCAGGGCGAAGAGATCGATACGTAGCGTTTGCATTGTCAGGCAAGGCAGATCGTAGGACGTGCTAACCGGCTCGTGATCGTTGCAGATGAGGCATATCACGCTGGGAGAATATACGAGACGATGGGGTTCCAGCAGCAGGGGCGCGTCGCCAGCTTGTGCCAGGATCCACGTAACATGAGTGCACGCTGAGCCGACGCTAACTGAATTGAGTGTGACAGGTATCTGGCAAAGTTCGACCACAAGCGGTAGGTCGGCTAACGTGAGTTGAGTGTCGAAAAAACTCGTGACAGTGTGCGGCGCTTCTTTCGCTTCCCGAATGTCATCACTCCGTCGGCCGAGCCACGTCAACATCGACGTCGATCACTTCACAGATTAAATTTGGTTTGCCAATATCAACATCACGGGCCTCCTTAACGTATTAATTCAGTCTCGTCATCTTCACGATCGCACACTCTTGGGCATTGGTTCCTTACGTCCTTAGCATCAAATCAACCTCATCAGTCAAGCTCCACGTGCAACGACCAAGACGCCTGCGGCGCCTTTTCTTTTTCCCCGTTATCAAGAGCTGGTGATGACCTACTCGATAAACTATCGACGCGCGACCATCGAAGACGTTTTGACAATTTGCGAATTGGGTCAAATCTTGAATGCGAACCACCACTCGGCACGCCCCGACATCTATGCGGATGCCACCACGGAGTTCGGCCGAGACAAGCCGCACTGGCTCTCCAGCCTCCAAGGAGAAGATCGAGCTACGTTCGTTGCAGAGCTTGGCGCCAAAGCTGTTGGTTTCATTACGATTCAGGTGGTGAAACCGATAAGTCCGCTTTTGCAGCCAATGGTCGTTGGTCGCATTGGTTCTGTCGCAGTCTCAGAGCAAGTGAGAGGATGCGGGGTCGGCAGTTCCCTTATTAAACTCGCGGAAGAATGGGCGCGGGAGCAAGGCGCCACTGATATCAGGTTAGCCGTCTGGAAGTTTAACGAACAGGCGATCGATCTGTACCAGGAACTTGGCTACGAGATTCGGGCGTTCGAGATGGGAAAGCGGATTCCGACCGTGGTGGATACATCCTCCGCGTGAGCCGGTGCCCGGCGACCCTGGTTTCCCAACGAAGGTCCGTTCAAAGCTTTTCTGGCCGATCACGCATATATCCGTGCTTCGAATGGCACCGCACGGTTCAAGCCTGAGGAAGTCGAAAGATCGGAGCGATGGTTGCGAGACCGAATCAACAATCTGGAATTTGGTTGATCAGCGATGCGAGCACATGGTCGGCCCATACCCCATCGATCATCAGATAGGACCGAGCCAGTCCTTCGCGCTCAAATCCTAGCCCTTCCAATAGTTTTGCGCTACGAACATTCTCAGGCTTAAAATTCGCCATTACCCTGTGCAATCCGATCGCATGAAAAATATAAGAGATCGCAGCCGTCAAAGCTTCTCGCATCAGACCTTGGCCTTCAAACCGCTTTGCAAGCGAAAATCCAAGATGACATGCCTGAAAGGGTCCGCGAATGATGTTAGTGAAATTGCAATCACCGACCAGCTCGCCTTTTTCCGCCGAAATTAGAAGTAGATGCAGTGCCAGTCCTGAGCTGTTGTTATGCGCCATCGTGGCTAGCCGTTGGTGCACCGAGTCAGGCTCGAAGAAGTCTTCGGCCCGAAGCGGCTCCCACGGCTGCAGGTGATTGCGATTTTCGATGAAGTATTCCCTCAACTGGCTCGCGAACCGCTCACATGCCGGAACAAGCTTCAGGCGTTCCGTTGAAATTGGACGCGGTGGTAAATCGATTTGAACAGGCGTCACTTCGTCCTCCGTCGACAGCGTGGCGAAGTATGTTCAGTCAGAAGTTTTTCGTCAACAATTGGGCTAGCGACACATCATGTAATGTCCATTCTGGGAATGGCCGAGAGACCGCTTGGGGGCGGGCTGCGTCAGTCTGCTCCTCGAACTCATCGCTCGAAAGCGGCCACTTGAATTCAGCGGCCCGAAAACAGCCAGTCGGCAGTGCGTACTCCCGACCCTCAGTCGCCGTTCGGACTGCTGACACCGCAATGACCGCTGTCGGGGTGTAACGGACGCGCCTCCGCCAAGTTGATCTGCAATTGACGGCCGAAGCCGACTCACATGCGGTCGACTCGTGTTCTGGGTGGTCGTCTGCCCGTTTGGGCCATTAATGAAAATATGATGGTCTCTAAAAGGCTTTTTACTGGTTGAGTGTCGCATCAACCGTCATGGGATGGTTTTTGCGCACTATCCACCCCTTGAGAAGACGCCGGCGAACGGGGATGTCGTAGATTTTCTCGGCAATGCTGGCAAGAGCAACCACCGTCAGCAGCAAGCCTGCGCCGACCCAGGGTGTAACGTGGGGTCCGAGGTGCTCGATGTCGGCAAACATAAGCTGGAAAAAGGCGCCAACCGGCACATGCAGCACGTATACGCCGTAGGAAACCGCTCCAAAAAATAAAAATACCTTACGAACCTTGTGCGACGGTTCAACGGCCGCGGCGACCCAGACCAACACCGGAAATACGAAGAGCGCGATGGAAAAGATGAATGCCGTGTGGAAAATATCGGGGATAGGCAAGCAGAAAAGCAATATGAAAGCCGCCACCAGTGCGATTGCAAGGACGTTACTGGTCTTTCGTCGGGCGGCGCGAAACCGGAACAGGAGAATACCTGTCGAGAAAGAATACGCAATGCGTAGCAATCCGCCGTAGCTCCCGGCGAGAATCCATCCGGCGCTAAAAGGCTTGCCGCCATGAATGCCCTTGGCGATCAGCATCACACCAGACGCTGCGACGACCATAAGCAGCACTCGGGTGGAAAGATACTTGAAAAACACTGCGTAGCCAGCGTTCGCCAGGAGTTCGAAAAACAGTGACCACGAGGGATAATTCAAGGGGTACAGGACCCTTTCGGCATAGCTGAGCGGATAGAAGATTCGCATCACGAGAGGACATGGGATCATCAGCAGGCCAAGAGGGAGTGCTGAAGCCACGAGGTGCCAATCCGAAAGAGGTAGCCGCCATAGCAGACCCGCGGTTCCGAGTAGTGTTCCGAGCGCATAAAGAGGATACAGCCGGATAAGCCTGAGTCTCATGAACCGAAGCGGACTGATGTCGCCACGCGAGAGCTTTTCTTCGTAGGCACTCGCAATAACAAATCCGCTCATTACGAAGAACAGGTCGACCACAAGGTAGCTGTTTTCGACATATACCGGACGAAACAAGCCAGGAAAATGGTACATGACGACGAGCATCGCCGCCACGCCGCGTAGACTGTCCAAGGTCGAGTACTTGTCCGACGTGGTTTGCATGTTCATATGCCCCTCTGCCCGATACGCCGTTCAATCGCGAGACAGTGCCCAACATCACTACATGATCCATGCAGTACTCAGCTTCGCCCTGTGCGTGGCTCGAACACCCATTGCAGACCCTCGGCCGGGCTGTCGCTCGCCGCGTTAGATTGTAGGAAGACTTGACAGAGAGGCTCGGTGGGTTTGCGAACACTTGAGCGCCTTAGTCTTGTCCTTTATCGGCCCTGCCATTGTTGTGACGGAAACGGGCGACCCTCTTGAAGTCGGACATCAATCGCCAGGTTAGCCATTTAGGGTGGGTATTGGTTTGGGCCTCGCGCTCGGACGTCGCGTGCTTCCTGACGGCATCTAAGCCAGTAAAAGTTCGGGCCGACCACTGCACCGTCCGGTGTGCATCCGAGGCACGGCAATCGATGCGTATTGCGCTAAGAAATTAGTTACAGCCGGACCGCACCGTGGTAGCAATTTTAGTTGACGCGGAATTCGCGCTGACGACGCTTTGATAGAGCCAGCACCACGGCCGCCCACCACCACTCAGTCCCAACATACGGCGGTGGCACACATCCCGATTCGCACAACTCGGCGAGGCTATTGGGGCTCCAGGTGTTGAACAACGAGGGCGGGGATGGCCGCCGTGCCTGGTTGCCGTACATTCGCGTCTGAAAGCCGCGCAGCGGGAGCGCAGAGATCCGACAAGTCTTTGCAGGAATGAGAAAGAAGTACAACCGGCAAGAGCCTAGTCTTAATGTCTTCGTCGTTGGGTCAATGACCGCGTCGACGAGATCGGCGCCATCTCGTGCCTGCATGCGTGATCGGGATCGCGATGATCGGCAGGCTCCATTCGAGCGTGGCGCCTTACCCAGGCCGCGACGGCAACATCGATCGGACCTCACACACCGAACAAGGAGAAATTTCATGGCTGCGAGCGGCAATCGCGTAGTAACGTTCATGGGTCCGATGAAGATGGAGCTGCAGACTTTCGACTATCCGAAGCTGGTCACCCCGACAGGCAAGAAAGCCAATCACGGCGCCATCCTCAAGATCGTGACGACGAATATCTGCGGCAGCGATCAGCACATCTACCACGGCCGTTTTGCCGCGCCTAAGGGGATGGTGATGGGACATGAGATGACCGGGGAAGTCATCGAGGTCGGGCCGGACGTCGAGTTCATCAAGAAGGGCGACCTATGTTCGGTCCCGTTCAACGTCTCTTGCGGACGCTGCCGCAATTGCAAGGAGCGGCACACCGATGTATGCATGAACGTCAATGACGCCGTCGATTGCGGTGCCTATGGCTTCAATCTGGGCGGCTGGCAGGGTGGCCAATCCGACTACCTCATGGTGCCTTACGCCGATTGGAACCTGCTGCCTTTCCCGGACAAGGACCAGGCGATGGAGAAGATCCGGGATCTCACGCTGTTATCGGACATCCTGCCGACAGGCTTCCATGGTCTGATGGAGGCCGGGGCCAAGGTGGGCTCGACCGTCTATATCGCCGGGGCCGGGCCGGTGGGCCGGTGCGCCGCGGCGGGCGCCCGCCTGATCGGCGCGTCCTGCATCATCGTGGCCGATACCAACCGGGCGCGGCTGGACCTGCTGAAGAATAATGGCTGCGAGGTGGTCGATCTCACCCAGGACACGCCGGTGGCCGACCAGATCGAAGCGATCCTCGGCAAGCGGGAGGTGGATTGCGGCGTGGATTGCGTCGGGCTGGAGGCGCACGGCTGCGGCCCGGAGGCGAACAGCGAGCACTCGGAGGCGGTAATCAACACGCTTCTCGAAGTGGTGCGGGCCGGTGGGGCGATGGGCGTGCCCGGCATCTATACCGACGCCGACCCGAAGGCGAGCACCGATCTGACGAAGAAAGGCCAGCTTCCCGTTGGCTTCGGCAAGGCCTGGATCAAGTCGCCGAAACTAACGGCGGGGCAGGCGCCGATCATGCACTACAACCGCGACCTGATGATGGCGATCCTGTGGGATCGGATGCCCTATCTTGGCGCCATGCTGAACACTGAGATCATTACGCTGGAGCAGGCGCCTGAGGCGTACAAGACGTTCAGCGATGGCTCGCCGAAGAAGTTCGTCATCGATCCGCACGGCAGCGTGAAGAAAGCCGCATAGAGCCGGAAGTCGTTACGGGCCGCTCGACTACGCCTCCCACTTCACGCTCGCTGACATCTTCCGCACGATCCTTTACGCGCGCATCGGCCGGGCCGCGTTAAGCGGCTCGGTGCTGCGTTCAGCAGTGACAAGGAGCAGACGAAGGAGAAGATCGGCGACCATCACCATGCGGATCGACATCCAGTCGACTGGCTTCTACAGCGCGGCCACTGCCGGAGTGCGGGCCAGACGGTTGTCGCAGACGAAGCGTATTTCGAATCGAAGCTCATCATTGGAGATCGAAACATGACGAATGAAACTCTCAAGGGACTGAAGATCGCGATCCTGATCGAGGAAGGATTTGAGCAAGTCGAAATGGTCGAGCCTCGTAAGGCGCTCGACGAAGCCGGCGCCGAGACGCGCATCGTCTCGCCCAGAAATGAGCACGTGCGCGCCTGGAACTTCACGAAATGGGGAGACGAGTTCCCTGTCGACGTCGCCCTCGACCACGCCAAGCCGCAAGATTTCGACGCGCTCCTCCTGCCGGGCGGCGTCTTGAACCCGGATGTGCTCCGGACGGAGCCGAAAGCGGTGGCCTTCGCAAAGGCTTTTTTCGATGACGGCAAGCCAGTGGCATCGATCTGCCACGGTCCGTGGACCGTCATTGAGGCCGGCGCAGCGCACGGCCGGCGCATGACCTCGTGGCCATCGCTCAAAACCGACCTTAAGAATGCGGGAGCGGACTGGGTGGATCAGGAGGTCGTCGTTGACCAAAACCTGGTCACGAGCCGCAGCCCCGACGATATCCCCGCATTCAATCGAGAAATGATCAAGCTGTTTAGCACTATGCGCGGGCGGCGGCATGCTGCGTGATATTGTGGGGAGCGCAAGCGAGAACATGGTACAGCGCCGCTTCGGTTCCTCGTTGTGGGACGGGGCGGTAATCGGCCAGGGCACCTGGTACATCGATGAGGCCGACCGTGCCGCCGCGTTTTGGAGATCATAGGGGGCGATACCCGCAAGCGGCACCAACAAGGAGGCAGGCATGGTCAGGACAGCGTAGTTCGTCAGGCTCGAAGCGAAGCCGGGCAAGGAGCAGGAAGTCGAAAGCTTCCTGATGGGCGGACTGCCGCTCGTCGAGCAGGAACCCGCGACGATTGCGTGGTTCGGGCTGAAAATCGCGCCGTCGGTGTACGGCATCTTCGATGCGTTCCCCGACGACGCCGGCCGTCAGGCGCACCTCTCGGGCAAAGTAGCCGAGGCACTGATGGCGAAGGCGTCCGATCTCTTCGCCAAACCGCCGGAAATCATGAACATCGATGTACTTGCGGCGAAGCTGCCGTCGTAGCCGCGCCGGATTCGGTTGCGGGACTTCGTGGCGTCGCAACGCATGAACAACCTGCCCGTTGGTAAAACGATCGATGAAGCGGGAGAGGGTGACGTGGCCACGCCTTTCGACGTTGAATGGCTCCCGTCAGATAACTCTCTCCGACCTTTCAGTCAGCCAGATCCAGATTTTTGCTAACCGGAGTGCCAATAAGCGGCCGTTGGCGGCCTCACCCTATCGGCCAATCGAAGACTTCAGTCGGATGCGACGGATGACCGCTTTAGCGCGGATTAGACGCGGTCGCGCGTATAGTTGTGTTGATTTGCACACCCAGTTGCCCCTCAGTATGACGAAGGAAACCTTGCATGACTGACCGAGAAATCATTGTCCCCAATGGAATGGAGCAGATCGTAGAACGCGCAGGCTATGCGCCAGCCGTCAGGGTAGGAACAACTGTCTTTTGCGCCGGGCAAGTAGGGCGTACGCGTGAGCTTGAAGTCATCCACGACCCTGAAGCACAGTTCCTCGCGTGCTGGGAGAATCTAAAGACACTTCTCGATGCGGCAGGCTGTACGTTTGAGGACGTCGTCGAGATGACGACTTACCACGTACAAATGAGCGTACACATGTCGGTCTTCCGCGAGGTCAAGAACCGCGTTTTTCCGCGTGGAAAGTGTGCCTGGACGGCGATCGGGGTATCGGAGCTTGCACATCCCGGTTTACTGGCCGAAATCAAGTGCGTGGCGATACAAAGAAGCGCTGCTAGGGCGTAACCGGCCGCTGAAGGTTTGAGTCCCGCCGCCTGATGCCAGTATTTGAATGTTTCAGTTGGATCGCCAGGGAAGTTCGGCGATCAGTTCGGGCGGCCCGTTCGTTGTCAGCCGATGGATTTCCGGGTTCGGCCACTCTCCACGCGCGATGAGAATCGTCATGGCGCGCATCAGTTCGAACACGCGAACCATCTTGGGCGTTTCTGCGCACCGAACACCAGAATCGCCGCACGTTGCATCTGCGCCGCGATCGGCGTTGCCCGTGCGAGGCATTTGCGCGCATATGATATGCGTGGACGCAAAATTCAGGAGGCGCTCCGACGAAGTACGGATCCTGGCCATCTTGCGCACTGAAGTGCCTGCGTTCATTATTGTCGCATGGATGCCCATCCATCCAGGTCGTACGTATTACGTCCCGAACGATGCAGGAGGGTGTTATGTCGGCTCAGAAAGTGACACTAAGCAAAGAATTTCTTGCACGGCAGCAGAGCCGCCTGGTTGCGTTACGGGCGACGTTGCTGGGCAGAGAGGAGAGTACGATCGCAAACGAAGTTTCAGATCAAGAGCAGCACGGCAGCGAAGCCGAGGAGTTCGAGGACGCGGCTCAGGCAATGGCCCAGAAAGAGATCAACCAAGGATTGCGTAACGCGAACGATCAACGGATTAGTGACATAGAACGCGCGCTGCAGAAAATTGAGGATGGAACATACGGCATTTCTGATGAGAGCGGCGAGCCGATACCGCTTGAGCGGCTCGAGGCCGTCCCGGAGGCTGTCTTGACGGTGGACGAGCAAGAGATGCGAGACACAGGCAAATAAGCGTTGGCGAGTGCCGTCGTGGCCCTGTCCGCGAATGAGCGCCGCGTCGTCGCGCGATGGCCGCATCAGTGGTCCTTTCTGTCTTCGACTCCCTGGAACCACTGCTCAGCGCGCGAGCGGACCACCACCCATGATCGAGGTTGCTGCTGCCCGAATTCGCGGTCGATGTATCGACGTCCCCACTCGATCGCATCCCGGATTGCCTCGTCCTCGGTTGTCCATTCGGGTTGAATCGTTTGAGGACGGGCCTCGAGAACCGTCTGGCCACTACTGCTAATATTTAAACGCGCGATCCACGCGCCATAGGTGTTGCGCTCCGGTCGGACCGTGATTAGAAAACCGCCGGGGAAAGAGGTGCTTGAATCCATCGGTAGGCGCCATACAGAGACAATTCCGGGCTTATTTGTTCTCCGATATCTGCAATCGGAAGTGACACACCAGAATGATGACCTATGCTATGCATGATCATCAATGACGGGAGGATTCTATGTTGAAAGTAGACGATGGTCCCGACGCTACGTTTGGTAGGCGCATGCTATGGTTCATCGCACTATGGCTGCTAGGTGTAGCCGGCACAGCACTGCTGGTCTTGCCCTTTCATCTTCTGATTGTTGCGGCGATGCATCATTAGTCAGGCTGGCTGCTTGACGATCGACCCGATGGAGTTTTCAAACATGCAAGAATTTGATTTCTACATCAATCTTGAGAAGCCAACGCTTGGACTTTATGTACGCAATGGAGCAGGGCTGGCTGATCTCGCGAATCCACAAGAGTGGCAATTTGAGGGGCATGTGTGGGAGAGCGAACTCACGCCGGGTATTCTGGCCGACCTGAAAAACAATGGTCATGCGTTCCAGGAACTCGGCGCATGAGATCGTGTTTGACCGACTCAAGGCAAGTCGCAAGCGTGCGGCTGGCGCATCACGGCATTTTTGTCCGGCGTGCGTGGGCGCCGGGTAGTTAGCGAAGGATGACGTATCAGATCGGATGATGATCGAGATTTCTGGGTAGCTGCCCAATCTGGCGAAAAACCGAAAACCAGTCTTCGAGATGCCATGTTTTCGCAATCAAAGGTCCGCGCAACTCATGGAAAGAATGAATGGCAAATTTGATCTGGACGGCACTCGGCGCGATGCCAAGCAACTCACCGGATTGGGTACCAGTGACTTCCGCGCGAACACCAACTCGGTCACCATGAGTCAATAGATCGAGAATGGTAATTTCCATGTCAGGAAGCGCAATGGCCATTCGCGCGAATGCGTCTGCCATCTGATCGGCTCCCGGCTTCGCGCCCGGTGATTCCGGAATGTATTGCCAATCCGGGGTGACGACCTGTCGCAGCAACGCGACGTCTTTCGCGGCAAACGCCCGGTAGAACGCTTCAATTGTCGTGCGAACCATGTCTTCACTGATGTTTTGGCTCATGTCCTTCCTCGCCTCAAGCGGAAGCTGCGCTTCCAGTCAGGAAAATTCCTTGCGAAAGACGTCCCGTCATAGCCTCGTACGATGTTGTCGACTTCGTACGGGGAAGTTTCCTGGGCCTCCACGATCAGCGCGACTGTGTCAGGTCTGAGTTTCTCAGATATTGCTTCTATCGTTTCGTCGTCGAGGACGTCTCTGATTGTATGCTCAGCCAGCCCGCCCGCCGTGCCGACGGTGATGCCCAGGATTGCCGTTGCTGGTCCGCCCAGCATTCCGAAGAGCGCTCCAGTCATTGCACCGATGACAGTGCCCCAGAGTGACCGCGTGTGCTTTTCGAGCATAGTGACGTTGCCCGCTGCGTCCTTCCGGACCAGCATACCACTCTCCACCTTGAAGCCGTCGTCTTTGTCTTCGCACTCTTTGAAATCGCGGCTTGCTTTCTCCGCGGTTTCAACACTGTCGAAGACCGCGATGATCAAGTGTTGAGACACTGGGCAGCTCCTTGCGCCGTTGAAGCGATTATCCAAGGATAGTGAATTTTCCTGAACGGCCGCTATATCCTTTGACGATTCGATATATCGGCAATGGTGACCATCGATCGCGATGCGTACGGTCCGGAGAATTTCCGGGGTGCGCTCTCGCAACTTCGTCACAATCATCCGTACCCGTGGCGGCAACGGGCGCTGTGTTTGAGTCAGGATATGCAGATCGAAAGGAGGAATATCGAAGTCCGGCAATATGCGAACCAGCCGACCTTCTACGAGCGCGTCGACGCAAGCTGGTTCTTCCACCACGCCAATACCCACGCCTGACACGATCATTTCGTACATTGGCCGCCAGTGGCTGGTCTTGATCGATGTGCGAATCGGGACGCTTTCCACGACGCTTTGTACTTGCGTAAGGGGTAACTGTTCCGAATTGAACATGCTCTGAACCCGAATGAACGGGTGTTTTACCAGATCAGTCGGCTTGCGAATTGGCCCGTGTTGCGCAAGATAGCTGGGCGAGGCAACGAGCATCCGGCCAACGCTACCAAGTTCGCACGCTATGAACGCGCCGTCTCCGAGCTGTCCCAGACGAAACGAAATGTCCACTCCCTCAGTGACGAGGTCGACTATCCGGTCGTTCAGGACCAGGTCCAGCTTAAGTTGAGGATAGGCGGCGCGAACGAGCTTCAATGCCTCGGGCACAATTGTCTCGCCGAAGCAGTGAGGTGCTGCCACCCGAATTGTTCCGTTGAGGGCCTGCTGGTCGTTAGAAACTTCGGCAATAGCCTGCTCTACGTCGTGCAGGATTTTTTTACTGCGTTCATAGAAATCCAGACCCTCGGGCGTGCAACTGAAAGCTCTTGCACTCCGGAGCAACAGGCGACAGCCGAGAAATCTCTCGAGTCGCTCGATGCGCTCGCTCGCCGCTGGCTGTCCAATATTGAGGTCCCTGGCCGCTCGGGAGATGCTTCCGCGCTCGACGACCCTGACGTAAATGCGCATCGCTTCCAGCAGGTTCATGACACCGGGTCTTTCATCTTCCGCCTTTGGCCGACAAATGGGGGACAAGTTGGTTACATCGATCATAGCGACGTGGCGGGAGAATCAAAAGGGGCCGAACCCGATATGAAGTATCAACAGAAAGGCGGTCCGAGACCTGGCGCTATCCGCCCCGTGCGCGTCGGCGTTTGCAGAGATCACCCGATGTTAAATATCGGATGAGGAAGGCTGTTCGGAACATGTCGATGCAGATATGTTCGGTGATATGCCGTGTGAAGATAGCGCTGCTTTCTCCTTAGAAAGATGCGGCTTTCCGAAGCAGGGAAAAACGGTCACGAAGCGAAATACGGATACCTAACAATATTGAATGCGATGTCAAATAGCGCCACCGAACCGCAAGCCGTTTGTCACCCCATTACCCGCAGCGCGATCTTCATAACCGCGACGCTTTCTGCTGGCCGGGAAGCAGCGGACGCGGTCCGCAGTTGGTGCGGGGACATTGCTGCCCTGGTACGCTCGGTGGGCACACGCGTGCCCACGGGTGATCTGTCTTGTGTATGCGGCTTCGGTTCGGATGCATGGGACGTGCTATTCGGTGCGCCGCGTCCTGCCAGCCTCCATCCATTTCGCGAAATCATTTCGGGCAATCGTCACGCGGTGGCCACGCCCGGCGACATCCTGTTGCATATTCGCGCGGATCACATGGACCTTTGCTCTGAACTTGCCACGTTATTGCTCGACGCACTCGGCGCTGCCGTCAAGGTCGTCGACGAGGTACATGGCTTCAGGTATTTCGACCTGCGCGACATCGTCGGCTTTGTCGATGGCACCGAGAACCCGCGTGGCCGTGAGGCCGTCGACTTCACGACGATAGGCGATGAAGACGCTTCGTTCGAAGGCGGCAGCTTCGTGATCGTGCAGAAGTACCTGCATGATATGGCGGGCTGGAACGCGCTCTCCGTCGAGGATCAGGAGCGCATCATTGGCCGCAAGAAGCTTTCGGATGTTGAACTCGATCCATCAGTGAAGCCGTCCTGTTCGCACAGTTCCCTCACCACGCTCGACGAGAACGGCAAGGAGGTGAAGATCCTGCGACACAACATGGCGTTCGGCCGGCCCGGTGCCGGCGAGTTCGGGACGTACTTTATCGGCTATGCGCGCTCGCCGGCGCCCATCGAGCAGATGCTGGAAAACATGTTCGTAGGACGTCCACCCGGCAACTACGACCGTTTGCTCGACTACAGTCACGCGATGACGGGCGGTCTCTTCTTTATTCCATCGGCGACGATGCTCGAAGCGCTTGCTGACCGCCACCCTGAAACGGGCGACGATGTCGCGAGCGTGCCTGTTGCTGCGTCGATGTTCAATGAACCACGTGCCGATGGTTCATTGAACATCGGCGCTCTCAAAGGAGATCCTCAAGATGAGTAACCTTCACCGTGAGCGGTAGACGTCAGGGGACCGGTCGGGTCTCAATGATCTCGCGCACGGCGTCATCGACATTCTCCAGCAGCACGAAGCGCAATTGACTGCGTGCATCGGCGGGAATGTCCTCGATGTCCGCGGCGTTGCGCGCGGGTAGCAAAACCGTTTTGATGCCTCCGCGCAAGGCGGCCAGAACCTTTTCCTTGATCCCACCGACGGGCAACACGACGCCCCTCAGGCTGATCTCGCCCGTCACGGCGCAGTCGCTGCGCACGGCCTGTCCCATCAGCAGCGATGCGATCGCAATGAATATTGCCACGCCGGCACTGGGGCCATCCTTGGGCACCGCACCGGCCGGCACGTGAACATGAATGTCACGCTTTTCGAAGCCTGCGCAGTCGATATGAAGCGCGTCGCAACGCGATTTGACCAACGTCAGCGCGGCTTGTGCGCTTTCCTTCATTACATCGCCCAATTGACCGGTCAAGACCAGCCTGCCTCCGCCTGGCGTACTGCTCGCTTCAATGAAGAGCAGATCGCCGCCAACGGGTGTCCACGCCAGTCCTGTTACCACGCCCGGCATGCTGGTGCGCATCGCCACCTCGTTCTCGAAGCGGTGATGTCCCAGTATCGACGACAGATCGTCGGGTTCGATCTTTGCGCGGGTGGCTGCGTCTTCCGCCACGCGTAATGCGACATGCCGGAATACAGCGCCAATTTGCCGCTCCAGGCTGCGCACACCCGCTTCGCGAGTGTAATCGCGAATGATGGACCGCAAAGCCTCGTCGCTCAGATCACATTGCGCCGGCGTGAGACCACAGGCTTCGAGCTGACGCGGAACCAGGAAGCGCCGTGCGATTTCGAACTTCTCGGCCTCCGTGTATCCCGGCAGATCCAGCACCTCCATGCGGTCCTTCAACGGGCCGGGAATGCCCTCCGGCTGGTTGGCGGTGGCAACGAACACGACGGCGGACAGATCGAACGGCACGCCCAGGTAGTTGTCCCTGAAAGAGGCATTCTGTTCGGGGTCCAGCACCTCGAGCATGGCTGCGGCAGGGTCGCCATGCGCGCCTTGACCGAGCTTGTCGAGTTCGTCCAGCAGCATTACGCAATTGCGCGCGCCAGCCTTGCGGATGGCCTGGATGATATTGCCCGGCATCGCGCCGATATAGGTGCGCCGATGGCCGCGAATTTCCGCCTCATCGTGCACCCCACCGAGACTCACGCGCACGAAGGGCCGTTCCAGCGCCCGGGCGATGCTCTGGCCAAGCGAGGTCTTCCCCACGCCCGGCGGCCCCAGAAAGCACAGAATAGGCGCCTTGCCGTGCGGGTTGAGCTTTCTGACACCCAGGTATTCGAGAATGCGGCGCTTGACTTTGTCGAGGCCAAAATGCGCATCATCCAGGATGTGCCGCGCCTGTGCGATGTCGATGGGTGCTTCGGGTGGAAGCTGCCAGGGCAGTTCGGTCAGCCATTCCAGGTAGCTCACACTGATCGAGTATTCGGACGAAGCCTCCGGCATCCGTTCAAGCCGCGCGAGTTCCCTACGGGCATGGGTCTCGACATCGGGCGGCATGCTGGCAGCTGTAATCGCCCCGGCCAGCTTGCGCGCTTCCTCCTGGCCTTCCGCGTCATCGCCCAACTCGTGTTGGATGGTCCTCAATTGCTCGCGAAGCATCATCTCGCGCTGGCGCTTGTCGATGCGGCTACGCGTCTGATCACCGATCTCGCGCGACAGACGAAGGACTTCGATACGTCCGGCGACCGCGTCAAGCACCTTGTCGAGGCGCTTGCATAATTCGAGGGTTTCCAGAATCGCCTGCCTGGTTTCGAGCGGGATCTCGATCAGGCCCGCCAGCGTGTCGGCCAGCAACCCGGGTGAATTGATCGCATCCAGCGCCTTTACCAGTTCGCCGCCGGCATTGGGCAGCAGGCCGATCATTTCGCCCGCGCGCTCCTTGAGCACCAGCGCTCGCGCGGCGACGGCGGGATCATCGGTTTCCTTGTCGGGCAGGAACTCCACGCGGGCCGCCCGGTAGTCGGGTCCGGTGACTGGCGCGATCAGGCGGAAGCGTTCGACGCCCTGGCAGATCAGGTGATGCGCGCCGTCGTCCGGACTCGTGACATAGCGCAATACGTTCGCCACAGTGCCGATTGTGTTCAGGCCCTCGAAGGGCGGGTCCTGCATGTGCGGATCACGTTGCAGCACGACGCCCAAGGGCTGCTGGCGCTTGATGGCTGCCTGAACGTCTTCCTTGCTTTGCCCGCGTCCCGCCGTCAACGTTAGCACCATGCCTGGAAACAGCACGGTGTTCCGGACGGGAAGCAGGATCAGGGTGTCTTGGGGAAGGGCCGGCTCAAGGGCCGTTTCAAGGCTCGCCGAACTGGATTCGGGAGCCTCGCTTTCGCTGTCCATGCTCATCTTCGTTCCTTGATTCGCGGCGAGTTAGCCGAGCCGCTCGAGTTCCAGCAAAAGGCAACCATGTTCGGCATTGCGCCGTGCGAGTCGAAAATGCCCGGCCGGAAGGCGGATGTGCCGCTCGAAGCGTCCATAAGGAATTTCCATGCAATGAACCGCACCCACCGCAAACCCCTGCGGCAGATTCCTTTCGGCAACGACTATCAGCGTTCCACCTTCGAGAGTCAGGTTCACTTGATCGGGACGCACGCCGGGCAATGCAACCACGATGGCCAGCTGGCCATCGTGTTCGAATACTTCAATAGGCGGTTCCCATACAGGTGTCCTGGATGGCTGGCCCGCTAGCCGGAAGAACTGACGATGCAATCGCTCGGCACGCTCAAGGGCGTCGATGGCGGTTTCCAACAGTGCTGTATGGATTGGCGTTGTCATGGCCGGGTCTCTGCCTGATCAGCCGACCGTGCCGGCTGTTCATTCATCAAAGGCGAAGCGTGCACAGCTGTCAAGCACATCAGGCGAGCGTAAGAACTGCCCATCCGCGCCGGACGGGCAGATGCCTGGTTGCTTGCTTCTTCCGATATCAACAATCCGGAAGTGGCGGTGTTGATGGCTTGGGCAATTGCCCGATAATCAAGCCGGTCTGCCTGCGATAGTGATTGCCATCAGCATTTCGACGTGTCACGTTTGTGCGCGTCGGGATCTAGCTCTCATCGAGCAGTGCTTCAATTCGACGTGCCGTTTCACCAGCGTTGGCGCTCACCCGACCGAGAATATTGGGCGTGCATTTTTTCAGCAGCGCTACGATCATCCGTACCCTGGAAGGGATTGGCCGTTGTGCCTGAAACAGGATGTGCAGATCAAGCGGAGGCACATTGAATTCCGGCAGAATCCGTATCAACGTGCGATCCGCGAGTGCGGCGGCGCACGCGGGCTCCTCGATAACGCCGATACCGACGCCAGCCGTTATCATTTCGTACATAGGCCGCCAATGGCTTGTCTTGACTGCCGATTGAATCGGAGCACTCTCCACGACGCTGTCTACATGTTTAAGCGGCAACTGATCCGCGCCGAACATGCTCTGCACCCGAATGAACGGATGGTTCGTCAGGTCGGACGGCGTACAGATCTGGCCATGTTGTTCCAGGTATTCGGGTGCAACTACGAGCGCGCGATCAATCTGGCCGAGCTTACAGGCAATGAATGCGCCTTCTCCAAGTGGTCCGAGGCGAAACGAGATGTCGACACCTTCCGTCACGAGATCGACGACCCTGTCGTTCAGGACGAGATCCAGATCCAGTTGGGGATAGGTTGCCCGGATGACCTTCAACGCCTCCGGCACGACGGTCTCGCCAAAGCAGTGGGGCGCTGCAATACGTATGGTTCCTCTGAGATCCTGCCCGTTGTTTGAGACTTCTGCGATGGCCTGTTCCACGGCGCACAGGATCTTCTTGCTGCGCTCGTAGAAGGCCATACCTTCAGGCGTGCAGTTGAACGCGCGTGCGCTGCGCAGCAGCAGGCGGCAGCCCAGATACTTTTCGAGCCGCTCGATGCGCTCGCTGACCGCGGGTTGGCCAATATTGAGGTCTCGTGCCGCGCCCGAAATGCTGCCACGTTCAACCACTCTGGCATAAATGCGCATGGTCTCCAGCAGGTTCATGGCGCCCACCCCGCCTTCGCACCGGTTGCGCGCAGTTCGAACTTCGACGGGTTGCGCCGTTCGAGCCACGCATGGCCGGTACGGCCCTTGCCCTGGGCGCGTGTTGAGATGGCAACAGGCATGTGACTGGATACGCACGAGGCTTCGTGCAGATCAAAGGCGAGGTATGTCAACGCGCGCATTTGGGCATGTGATTGCCGGTATGCGTTGGCTCTTTCCTTCAATGTTGATCCGTACATGACGTGCCTCCGATAGTTACGCATCGGCCCGCGCTACTGTTGAGAGCTGAAACGATGCACGATGAGGCAAAGCGTAAGGCGGCCCCGTTCATCGCAGTGGGCACAAATCAGGGGGCGGTGAATCAGTACAGTTTTGCTAGGATCTCGATACCGGCAAAAGCCACGCCGGTGGCCGTTCGCGGGACGGTTGGGCTGTGCTGCCCGTCCGACCAGTACAGTGTCAGGGACACGTCTAATGAATATTTACGAGAAACTCGCAGACGACATCGAGCGGCTGATCCGTCAGGGTGTTTACCGTCACGGGGAGCGCTTGCCTTCGGTACGTCAGACGAGTCAACAGCACCGGATCAGCATCTCGACCGTGATTCGGGCGTATTTGTTGCTCGAAAGCCGCGGGTTGCTGACAAGCCGGCCGCAGTCGGGCTACTTCGCCAACTTCCGGGGCGGTGACGAAGAAGGGCAGGCGCTCGATCTGCGCCCGTCGAGACCCATCCCGATCTCGTCGCCGGTAGATGTCAGCCGGCTGGTACTTTCCACGCTGCGCTCGATTGGCGTCGACGACGCGTTGCCGCTTGGTTCACCGTACCCGGACCCCAGTCTGTTTCCATTCGAACGAATCAACCGTTACGCGTACGACATCGGGCGCGGCAAGTCCAGATGGGGCGTAACGGACGCCTTGCCACCCGGCAATCCGAATCTCGTGCGCCAGATTGCGCGTCGCTACCTCGAGAATGGCATGGCGGTCGATCCGAACGAAGTCATCATTACGGTCGGCGCGACAGAAGCGATCAATCTCTGCCTTCAGGCTGTCGCGAAGCCCGGGGATGTGATCGCTGTCGAATCGCCGACGTTCTACGCGATGCTTCACGCAATTGAGCGATTGGGCATGAAGGCGATCGAGGTGTCGACGCACCCCGAATATGGCATCGATATCGACGCGCTGGCTGCGATTGCCGACTCACAGGCTATCGCTGCGTGCATGGTCATGCCGAACTTCCAGAATCCGCTGGGATTTCAAATGCCTGACGAGCGCAAGCGCGAACTCGTCGAGTTCGCGACGAAGCGGGATATCCCTGTCATCGAAAACGGTGTCTACAACGAACTGTATTTTGGCAACTCGCACCCGAGCACACTGAAGGCCTACGATACGAAGGGCCTGGTGCTGCATTGCTCGTCGTTTTCGAAGAGCCTGACGGCTGCCTACCGGATTGGCTGGGCTTTGCCCGGGCGCTATCGCGATCAGGTCGAAAAGCTCAAATTCCTGAATACGTTGACGTCGCCGACGATACCTCAGCAGGCGATCGCGGAATACCTCGAACGCGATGGCTACGAACATCACCTGCGAAGGGTCCGAAAAGCGTACGCACAGCAGGCCAATCTGATGAAGGTCGTTGTGTCGCGTTTCTTTCCCGAAGGTACGCGGATGTCGAATCCCGCAGGCGGATATGTGCTGTGGATCGAACTGCCGCCCAAGGTCGACGGAATGCGCCTCTACAATCTCGCGCTCGATGAGGGCATCACAATTGGACCGGGGTATATGTTTTCAGTGTCCGATGCGACTTATAGAAACTTTATCCGCCTCAACTACAGCAGCCCGTGGACGAGCGAAATCGAGCAGGCGGTGATCACGATCGGCAAGCTGGCGGCCGTTTGTGCCCGCTAACGAAGGCGGTCTGTCACTTCGTCAGCCGCCCGCGACGGGCGGAAAGAATGCGATCTCGCTGTTTTCGCGCAGGACAAATCCGCTGTTGACCAACTCGTGACCGACGGCGATGCGAATCGGGAGGCTCGCATGCAGGGCTTGCGCCATGCGCTCGTCTCTCGATGCCAGCGTAGCTCGCAGATGGTCGATTGCCAGTTCCGCCGAGTCGATGTGGATGACTTCGGATGTCACGCCAACCTGTTACGCGTGACCGGTAGGATTTCGGCCTTTTGCTCTGGCCGGGCAGCTTTGCGCGACCTCTGGCGTCATTCGGGGCGCTTTGGAGCAGATTCACGTGAATTGATATAGACGCACCGGTACGATCTCTTCGGGCAGTTCGCACCCACATAGCTCGAGAACCGACCGCTCGATGTTGCGGGTCATGACATCGAGGGCGAGCGCGTTCGGTGCAACGCTGAACGGCTCCGCAACTTCGCTGGCGATCGCCTCGAGAGCGATCAGCGTGTAAGAAATGAAGACGCAAAGTAGTGGCGTGAAAAATTCTGTCGAGTCGACAAGGCCAAACGGCAGCAAAACGCAGTAGGTGTAGACGGTACGATGCAGCAACACGTTGTAGGCAAACGGAATGGGTGTGGACGCAATGCGTTCGCACCCACCCACACACTTTTCGAGTTCATTGACTTGCGCATCCAGCATCCAGAGCTTCGTATCCGAAATCGATCCTCGACTTTGCAGGTCAGCGAGTTCCCGACGAACTTCCTTGAGAAGCGCGACGGGCCGGTAACGAATCTCCCGCAATCTCCCGGCGCGGTCGGTTCCGAGAAGCCGGGTAAGATCGCCTTCTGGATCAGTACCGCGCAATTGATGCTTGAGTGCGTAGACAAACGCAATCAGGGTATGCGCGACGGAACGGCTTTCGTCGCTCTGAGGCGCATAACATTGCAGTTGTGAAGTGAGGTCACGAGCGGAGATCAGCAAATTGCCCCAGAGTCGGCGCGCCTCGTCGAATCGCTGATAGCTTGCGGTATTGCGGAATGCGAGGAAAATCGCAAGAGTAAGCCCGAAGAGCGTAAAGGGCGTTGTGTTAAGGGGGATCTTTTCGCCAAAGATGCGTCCCTGCGTGACGACGGCCAGACTGCTGACGACCGCCATGAACAAAAGCTGGGGAATAATCGATTGCAATACGGAACCGTTCCAGACGAACAACAAGCTGAACCAGTTCTGTCTCGGCCTCAGGATCATAGCGTGCTCTTCTTTTGTACAGATTGATTCGCCGCCAACTCAGACGTCGGCCGGCGTCCGGAAGGATATGCCCGTCCATGTCCCCCGGAATAACGATTGGGATCAGTGATAGCCCGGGTCTCCCTCCCGCACTTTGCCCCGGAATACACGATATTGCATTGCGTTGTAGACAAGGATGATGGGCAGAATGATGGCGGTGCCCACCAGCGCAAACAGCTGGCTTGATGGGCTCGACGACGCCTCCCAGATCGACAGTGAGGGCGGCACGATGTTTGGCCAGATACTGATCAGCAAGCCGCTGTAGCCAAGAAAGCAGATCGCGAGCGTGAGAATGAACGGCATCGCTTCGTGCTGCAAGCGGACTGAACGGAAGATTCCCCACACGCACGCGATCACCAGAAGGGGAACGGGAAGGAACCAGCCGAGGTTGCCGCTGCCGAACCAACGATGCGCAACGGCAGGCAGGCCAATCACTGTCCACAGGCTCACGATGGTAATGGCGCCGAGCAGCACGCACACGAGCGGTCTCATCAACTGGCGCATATTGCGTTGCAGCTCGCCTTCCGTCTTCAGGATGAGCCATCCGCAGCCGAGCGTCGCATACGTGATGAGCACGCCGATTCCGCAGAACAGGCTGAAGGGCGAGAGCCAGTCGAACGGACCGCCGACGAAACGTCCGTCGGCGATTTTGATCCCTTGCAACAGCGATCCCAACACGATGCCCTGGCAGAGCGCGGCGAGCCCCGAGCCGCAGATGAACGCGAGATCCCACGCATGCTGCGTACGGGTCGCTTTCCCGCGCAGTTCGAACGCCGCGCCGCGAAAGATCAGACCCACGACCATCAGGATCAACGGCAGATAGTTGGCGGGCAGCAGCGTCGAATAGACAACGGGGAATGCACCGTACAGGCCGGCACCACCGAGCACGAGAAACGTTTCGTTGCCGTCCCAGACGGGGGCGACTGTATTGAGCATCACTTGCCGGTCGTTTTTCGCCTCGAAGAATGGAAACAGCAGGCCGATGCCGAGATCGAAGCCGTCGAGCATCACATAGATGAACACGCCCAGCCCAATGATTGCGGCCCAGATAACAGGAAGGTCGATTTGCATGGCTCATTCTCCTTCCAGCGCTTCGAGAGCGCGGTTGTGCAATACGGGATGCTTGCGTTGATCGCGGCGCTCGATGTGCTCGTCAGGACCACGCTTCATCATCATCAGCATGTAGTAGATGCCGACGCCGAACACCAGGAAATACACCAGCACGAAGATGAGCAGGGACACGCCCGCCTGCTGTGCATCGACCGGCGACAGAGAATCCACCGTGCGCAATACGCCGTAGACGGTCCACGGCTGACGGCCGACTTCCGTGGTGATCCAGCCGGCCAGCAGCGCCACGATGCCCGACGGTCCCATGCAGAATACGAAGTGCTGAAACCAGCGCGTCTCGTACAACTGGCCGCGTATCCTGAGCAGCAGACCGACCAGCGCCGTCAGCAGCATTAGCATGCCGAGACCCGCCATCAGCCTGAACGTCCAGAAAATAATGGGTGAATAAGGCCGGTCCTGAGGCGGGAACTCTTTGAGGCCACGAATTTCGCCATTCCAGCTATGCGTCAGAATCAGGCTGCCCAGGTGCGGAATCTGAATGGCGTATCGCGTGACTTCGGCGTCCATGTCGGGCAGACCGACCAGATTCAGCGCTGTTCCGCCTTTCTCCGTTTCCCATAACCCTTCGATCGCAGCGATTTTCGCGGGCTGGTACTTGCGTGTATTGAGACCATGCGCGTCGCCCACCAGGATCTGTATCGGCGTCAGCAGGAGCAATATCCACAATGCCATCGAAAAGCTGCGCATGACGGGCTTGTCGCGTCGGCCGTGCAGCAGGTGCCACGCGCCGCACGCCGCGACGATGAAGCCGGCCACGATGAAGGCGGCAATCGTCATGTGCGCGAGGCGATACGGGAATGACGGATTGAAGATCACCTTGAACCAGTCGACGGGCACAATACGGCCGTTTTCGATTGCATATCCTTGCGGCGTATGCATGAAGCTATTCGACGCGAGAATCCAGAACGTGGAAATCAGCGTGCCGACTGCGACCATCAACGTCGCAAAGAAATGCGCGCGCGGACTCACGCGATGCCAGCCGAACAGCATCACGCCGAGGAAACCTGCTTCCAGAAAAAATGCCGTCAATACTTCATAGGTGAGAAGCGGCCCGGTGATATTCCCGGCGATGCTGGAAAAGCCGCTCCAGTTGGTGCCAAACTCATAGGCCATCACCACGCCCGAGACGACGCCCATCCCGAACCCGACCGCGAAGATCTTCGACCAGAAAAGGAACATGTCCTTGTATGCGGTGTCGCCCGTCAGCAGCCAGCGCCATTCGAGCACGGCGAGAAAGCTGGCCATGCCGATGCTGATGGCGGGAAAGACGATATGAAACGATACGGTGAACGCAAACTGCAACCGGGCGAGATGAAAGGCGTCGAAGATTTCCATAATCGGTCAATAGCTCCCGTTGATGACGACATTTGCCGGATGACTCGCCAGGATCGATTGTGACGTGACCCGTATAACGTACTGAACGACAAGCCGCTACTCACGGAGCCTGCGGTTGTGTCCTCAAACCCCGTGCGCAAAGGCAACTGACAACGTCAACTCGCCGTCGCGCGCGTGACCTTGACTGGCACAGACTTGTAGGAGGGCGTGCCACACTCCTTGTCGATGTAGTCGAGCGGGACCAGAACGTTGGCTTCCGGGTAGTACGCGGCTACCGAGCCCTTTGCAATGGCATACACGATCGCGGTGATGTTCTTCATGCGCAACTGTCTGCCTGAGACGATAGTCTCGATGTCGACCAGGTCGCCATGTTCGAGCCCGTGCTCTTCGAGGTCGGATTCGTTCATGAACAGCACGTCACGCCGGCCGAATACGCCGCGATAGCGGTCGTCCATCGCATAAATGGTGGTGTTGTACTGGTCGTGGCTGCGTATCGTGATGAGCCGCAGTACGTTCTCTGCGCCGAGCACGTCCGCGTCTTCCTTGACGCCGTCATAGACCGAGAAGATCGCCTTTCCGGACGGCGTGGGCCACTGCCGCTCGGTTGGCGGCAGCGGGAGGCGAAATCCGCCGGGATGCCGGATACGTTCGTTGAACGCTTCGAAGCCCGGGACGGTCTGCTCGATCAGGTCGCGGATCTTGTCGTAATCGCCAATGAGTTCCATCCACGCTACCTTGCTGTTGGGTAGCGTCGCGCGCGCCATGCCGGCGACGATGGCGGGCTCCGAGCGCAGATGTTCCGACGCCGGGGTGAGCTTGCCGGCCGATGCATGAACCATGGACATCGAGTCTTCCACCGTCACCGACTGCTGACCTCCAGCCTGCATGTCGAGTTCGGTACGGCCGAGGCACGGGAACAGGTAGGTTTCCTTCGATACCAGCAGGTGAGTGCGATTGAGCTTCGTGCCGATATGGACGGCCAGGTCGAGCCCGGCCATGGCGGGAAACGACGCTTCCGGATCGGGCAACGCGACCGCGAAGTTTCCACCCAGGCAGATCAGCGCTTTCGATTTGCCTTCGATCATCGCCTGCATCGCCTGGACGGCATCATGGCCGTGTTCCGAGGGTGGGGTAAAGCCGCAGGTTTGTTCGATCAGCTTGAGAAACTCGCCGGACGGCTTCTCCGTAATGCCGACCGTGCGATTCCCCTGTACGTTCGAATGTCCGCGAAGCGGGCAGATGCCTGCACCTGGTTTGCCGAAGTTGCCGCGCAGCAATAACAGGTCGGCAATCAGACGGACGTTGGCTGTGCCTTTGTTGTGCTGTGTGATGCCCATCCCGTAGGTCACGATGGTCGCATTGGATTTCGCGTAGGCAAGGGCGACTTCTTCGAGATCGGGGCGCGTGAGGCCACTCGCCTTTTCGATATCGTCCCACGACGTCGCTTCGAGATCAGCGGCGAACGCGTCGAAACCCTCCGTGTGCGCGGCGATAAACTCGCGGTCGAGTACATTGCCTTGCTCCGCCTCCGTCTGAAGCAGTGCTTTCATGACGCCCTTCAGCGCGGCTGCATCGCCGCCTGCGTCAACCTGAAAATAGGTCGAGGCAATGCGCGTGGATGCATAGGTTGCCATTTCGAGGAAGTTCTGCGGATCGGCGAACCGTTCGAGCGCGCGCTCACGCAGCGGATTGAACACGATGATGGGAACGTTGCGCCGCGACGCTTCGTGCAGCGTTCCCATCATGCGCGGATGATTCGTGCCGGGATTGTGACCAATCGATATGATGAGCTCGGCCGAGTCGAAGTCTTCCAGCGAAACAGTTCCCTTGCCGATGCCGATTGAACGAGGCAAGCCGACGCTGGTCGGCTCATGACACATGTTCGAGCAATCAGGAAAATTGTTTGTACCGTACTCACGGGCAAATAACTGATACAGGTATGCCGCCTCGTTCGAGGCGCGACCGGAGGTATAGAATTCGACCTGGTCCGGCGAAAGCGTCCGCAGGATTTCACCTATGCGCGCAAACGCGTCCTCCCATTCAACAGCACGATAGGTATCCGTTGCCCGATCGTAGACGAGCGGATGGGTAAGGCGTCCCATGTCTTCCAGTTCGTAGTCCGATTTTTTCAACAAGGAAGTCACGGTGTTGCTGGCGAAGAACTCGGGAGGAACACGTTTGGTCGTCGCTTCCCAGGTGACAGCCTTTGCACCGTTCTCGCAGAACTGGAATGTGGAGCGATGTTCCTTGTCAGGCCACGCGCATCCGGGACAATCAAAGCCATCCGGCTGGTTGGTCCGCATGAGCGTAATTGGGGCGGAGATGCTTTCCATCTGCTGGCGGACCGCCTGAGCCGTGGCGCGGAGCGCGCCCCACCCACCCGCGGGTCCGTCATATGGGCGAATGCCTGGAACTTCGCGTCGTGTCGTCATCTCGCACTCCGTTAAGGTTTCCGAACCAGAAATTTATGCACCGATCGATGGCGTGGTGAGGTTTCTATTTCCATATACGGCTACGGTCTCGAGTCGAAAAGTTATTGACGAGTTGTGCGCTCTTTACACGAGCGCACAACCGATGTCTTTGCTTGTATAGATCGAGTGAAGAACGGGTAGGTCGGTTACAGGTTGAAAGTGATCTAATCGATAAGCACGCCATTGGAGACAACGCTCATGTGATTCACCTGGTATGTTTACCAGACTCTGTTGAACCACGCTTCTTACGTCCCTTGCTGGATGCGGAATCTGCGAGCGGTGTCTGCGCTTCGCCATCGGGCTGCGCATCGTGCCCGTTACCTGCTTTCGGTTTGTCCTTTGCCGGTTTCGATGCCGATGCGACCTTGTGGAATTTGACCTCACCACTGTCTTTGTCATAGGTGACGTCGGCGGTATCACCGGATCTGAGTGCATCGCCGAGCATTTCCTTCGCGAGCTTTCTTTCGATTTCCTGTCGAATCTGTCGCTTCAGTTCGCGAGCGCCGAACTCGGGCTGGTAACCCGCTTCGACCAGATGCTCGATGACGGAATCGTCGATCTTGAGCGTGATGCCTTGCGCGGCAGCAGTGCGTATGACGCGGTCAATCTGGATTTGAACGATAGAACGGATGTTCTCGCGCGACAGCGAGTGAAATACGATGATCTCGTCGAGACGATTCAGGAATTCGGGGCGGAAGTGACCCTTTAGCACCGTCATCAATTCGTCGCGCAAGGCCTTTTCGGTCATGCGAGCGGCTTCGGGCCGCTCCAGGTTTTCCATGATGATCGACGCACCCAGATTGCTGGTCGCGATGATGATCGTGTTGCTGAAGTCCACGACCCGGCCCTTGCCATCCGTCAGGCGTCCATCGTCGAAGACCTGTAGCAACACGTTGTTCACGTCGGGGTGCGCTTTCTCGATTTCGTCGAGCAGGATCACGCTGTACGGGCGACGCCGCACGCGTTCGGTAAGCTGACCGCCTTCGTCGTAGCCGACATAGCCGGGCGGCGCGCCGATGAGCCGCGCCACTGCATGACGCTCCATGTATTCGGACATGTCGATGCGGATCACCGCCTGTTCATCGCCAAATACGGTTTCGGCCAGCGCTTTCGCGAGTTCCGTCTTGCCGACGCCCGTCGGTCCGAGAAACAGAAAGGTAGCGATCGGCTTGTGTGTCTGACCGAGCCCCGCGCGCGACATACGCACCGCATCGCTCACGGCGATGACGGCATCGTCTTGCCCTACGACTCTTTCACGCAGCGTCTCTTCCATCCTGAGCAGTTTCTGGCGCTCTTCCTGCGTCAGATCGGACACGGGAATGCCCGTGAGGCGCGAGACGACCTCCGCGATCGCTTCGACGGTCACCTCCAGCGTCTCGGAGCCGGTTTTGCGTTGCCACGCCTCGGTCTGCTCATCGAGCGCCTTTTGTTTATCGTTGATGCGATCCTCGAAGCCTTTCGCCTCGTCGAAGCGTTTGCGCGACGACGCGTAATCCTGCTCACGCCTGAGTTGCGCAATCTCGGCTTCTAGTTCCTGAATGCCGGCAGGCCGCGAAGTCGCGCCGATGCGCACGCGTGCGGCGGCCTGGTCGATCAGATCGATGGCCTTGTCCGGAAGGAAGCGCGAAGTAATGTAGCGATCGGACAACTCGGCAGCGGCGACGAACGCATCATCGGCAAACGTTACCTGATGGTGCGCTTCGAGCTTGTCGCGCAGTCCGCGCAGGATGACGATGGTCTGCTCGACCGTCGGCTCCGGTACCAGTACGGGCTGGAAACGCCGTTCGAGCGCGGCGTCCTTTTCGATGTACTTCTGATATTCGTTCAGCGTCGTCGCGCCGATCAGGCTCAGTTCTCCGCGCGCGAGCGCGGGCTTGAGCACGTTTGCGATGTCGAGTCCGCCTTCACCGCCACCCTGGCCTGCGCCGACGATCGTATGCAGCTCGTCGATGAACAGGATCAGTTCGGCCTGTTTCGCAGTGACCTCATCGATCATCTGCTTTGCGCGCTCCTCGAATTCACCGCGATACTTGGCGCCTGCCACCATCGAATTGATGTTCACCTCGACGAGCCGCTTGCCGCGAAGCACCTCGGGCACATCGCCGTTCACGATCCGCTGTGCAAGGCCCTCGACGATCGCCGTCTTGCCGACGCCCGGCTCGCCGATCAGCACGGGGTTGTTCTTCTTCCGGCGCGCGAGCACCTCGATTGTGCTTTCAATTTCCTGTGCGCGCCCCAGCACCGGGTCGAGCTTGCCCTGGCGCGCCATTGCCGTCAGGTCGCGTCCGAACTTGTCGAGATTCGGCGTGCCCGTCGGCGTATCGACACGGCCGTCCTCGGCGCCCTTGCCGACGACCTTCACGACCTTCTGCCGCAGTGCCTCAGGCGTGACGCCATACTTTTTGAGCAAGGTGCCTGCAATGCTGTCGGGCACGGCCGCGAGGCCGATCAGCAGATGTTCGGGGCCGACGTACGAATGCCCGAGATCGCGCGACGCCTGAAACGCGTGTTGAAATGCCTTCTTCAGACGTGGGGAAATCGTCATCCTGTCGAGCGGCGTGTCGGCTTCGGCCGTTCCCGTCTGCGCGTGCTCGTCGATGTATCCCTTGATGTCTTGCGGCGACAACTTCAGTTCTTTCAACAGCGCGGCGACGATGTCGGTATCCGCGAGCACGTAGAGCAGGTGCTCGGTATCGAGTTCTTTCCGGCGCAGTTCGTGCGCTTTTTCGGCGGCTCGCTGTAGCAGTTCCAACGTCTGTTCACTAAAGGCGTCGGTTGCATCGACCGATTCGCGCGGCACTTCGGCGGCAAGTCCCGCTTCTTCGCCGTCACCATCGTCAAAGCCGCCGAAGAAGCGCGACAGGCCCGAGCCGCCACCCAGCAACGAGTCGAATGGGTTAACCATGCTCTGATGGCGCATCAATTGTCGGTAGTCGTAGTCGCATATCGACATGGTCTTACGTTCGCCGTTCTGCACGACGCTTACACGGGCCACGGCGGGACGGGTATGACAGATATCGCAGAGCAAGGGCATGGTGAAATTGCCTCCGTCATATGGAGCGTTTGCATCCATCCGCTGATACGCACGGATTTTTGCAGGACAGTCTTCTGCTCCGAATTGGTGTGCCAGCGAAAACTCATTCCCCCCGAGTCACAAAGCGAGCGAGGACGGCGTCGCGTGACCGGGCAGGTACTGTGTATATAGTCGATCGATACGTCGTCTCCAAGGCAAAACGCGGAGGCCACGGTCTCGCGCCGCCGGAGATACCGGTGAAGAAATTCTAGGGACTGGACAGGCCTGTGTGAATATCGGAAGTACCGATGATATGTATCGGCTCGCATTGCCCCGTTCCAGGTCGGTTCGATGCGGTTTTGCCGTGTCGGATCGCGATCGTTGCGCCATGATAGAGACGCGGGCTATCCACGCGAGGCAGTGCTGCGCGACGTTCACTTCTACAGCGAATGGTTGGTCAAATGCTTTGTTCTGTGAAGGAGATGTGCGATGAGCGATATTACCTGGGTGATTGTGGCTAATGGTGAGCGTGCGCGTGTTTTCCAGACGCAAGGGCTAGCGCTCGATTTGCAGGAGATGGAGGATCTGGTCAACACTGCAGGACGTGGAACCGGACTAACGGATAAAGAAGCAGAAGTGCTTGATCGGGGTGAGCAAAAGGAAAAACTTGAAGCGAAATTTTCGAAGCGTGTTGCAGACTACCTGGAACAGGGACGCTTGCATCAAAAGTATCATCGCTTGATCATCGCTGCCGAAGCAAAATTTCTCGGTATGGTTCGCGCGGACCTGAGCGAAGAAACGCAGCGATTGATATTCGAGGGGGTGAGCGATGACTTCTCGGAGCTTGACGTAGTTGAAATACAAAAGCGCCTCAGGAAGGAGCGATGAGACGAGCAGATACGCCCGCGCGGGATTGTATATTCTCCAAAACGGTTTTCATGGCCGGGAGCAACGGTGCGAAGTGACTGCTCCGCTCTGATACCGGCCCTTGAAACTGCGGCGACCGGACCGGCAGCAGCGGGTCGACTAGGGAAGTTCGGGGGTCGATCCAGGCGGCCCGTTCGTCGTCTGCCGATGGATTTCCGGGGTCGGCCAGAAGCGGTCGGTCGACGCCGACGCCTAGATCGTGGACAATTTCCGTGTCTGTCTCTTGATGAGCGAGTGGTGAGATAAGGGAAAGCTGATGGGACACAAGTTGGCCGATGATGAACTGGAACTGTACCGACGAGTGGACGAAGTTCTGTTCTATGTTTGGGACCCGGTTGGAGTCGCGAACAGCCCGGCGGCACGCGACGAATATTATGGGTACCTGCCCATCGTTTTCTCAATGCTGCAGGATGAGGGAGCGAATGCGTCGATAATCGCGGCATACCTGGGCCTATCCGTCATTTTGTGGGCGAGGCATATCATGAGAGGTAAAAGTCATGGATATGCCAATGAAGAAGAAACGCACGGTGGCGTCTCAGGCAGCGGCCCGAGGGCCGCTGCCTGAACTGCCCAAAGCACTGCTGGACGAGCTGGTCAAGGGGCCGATGACGCCGACCGAGGTGCAGGATCTGATGCTGGCGTTTAACAAGGCGATTATCGAACGCGCGATGGGTGCGGAGATGAATCTGCATCTGGGGTATCCACCGGGCGAATCCAAACCCGCTGGCCAGGCCAACGAGCGCAACGGCGCCAGCCGCAAGACGGTCATCACCGATCGTGGCGTCGTCCGGGTCGAGTTGCCGCGCGACCGCGACGGCAGCTTCGAGCCGATCCTGATCCCCAAACACGAACGCCGCTTCACCGGCTTTGACGAGCGCATCATCGCGATGTACGCGCGTGGCATGAGCGTGCGCGAGATCCAGGCCTTTCTGGCCGAGAGCTACGGCACCGAGGTGTCGCCCGATTTCATCAGCTCGGTCACCGACGAGGTGATGGCCGAAACGCTGGCCTGGCAGAACCGTCCGCTCGAGACGATGTATCCGGTGGTCTTCTTCGACGCGTTGCGGGTCAAGATCCGCGATGACGGTGTGGTCAGCAACAAGGCGGTGTATCTGGCTCTGGGCATTCAGGCGGACGGCCAGCGCGATGTGCTGGGCCTGTGGATTGAGCAGACCGAGGGCGCGAAGTTCTGGCTCAAGGTGTTCAACGAACTCAAGACCCGCGGCTGCCAGGACATCCTGATTGCGGTCGTTGACGGCCTGAAGGGGCTGACCGACGCGATCGGCGCAGCTTACCCGAAGACGGCGGTGCAGACCTGCATCGTGCATCTGATCCGCAACAGCCTGGAATACGCTGGCTGGAAGGACCGCAAGGCTGTCGCCCAGGCGCTGCGTCCGATCTACGCAGCTGCCAGCGAAGAGGCAGCGAAGCAGGCTCTGCAGGCCTTTGCTGATGGGCCATGGGGCGCGAAATACCCGACTATCGTGCAGTCCTGGCAGCGCGCCTGGGAGCACGTCACGCCGTTCTTCGTGTTTCCACCCGAGATCCGGCGGGTCGTGTACACCACGAACGCCATTGAGAGTCTGAACATGCAGTTGCGCAAGATCATCAAGACCCGCGGTCACTTCCCCAATGACGAGGCTGCAATCAAGCTACTCTGGCTGGCATTGCGCAACGTCCTGGCCAAAAACGTGCGCTCAGCCTTCGACTGGAAGTCAGCCATGAACCAGTTTGCTATTCTGTTTGGCGATCGATTTACGCAGGCGCGCGGCTAACGATTCCTTTAACCGCCTCGCCCACAAAAATGCGGACAGGCTCGCATACCTTGACACCATCGCGAGCGAGCGAATGGGGCTGGATGCGAATCCTGAACATTCCAACTGCGTCGCTCAATTGCTGCTCGACTGGAAAACCGAAGTCCGAACAATTTTTGCACGGCCGAAGTGAGCTCACGGACCAACTCAAGCCCTCAGCGTCAATGAGGCTCAGCTTCCACAAACGGCCTAAACAGTCACTCGACGTCAGTATCTGAATCGGTGACAATCGGGTCGCAGGCTTACGCTACGCATGAATTGGAGCGGTGCAAGATCGATAAATGGCTACGAACCGTACAAAAACTCGGCTGGCTGGCGAGCTCAATCGCTTCGTGCAGCAGTAAGCGCGCAAGGCTCAGGCTTCAGAGCCAAACGACCGGCAATACGATCGCAAGCTCGAAAGGAAAATGAAGCGCCTCTCCCCGTCCCAGCTATCCGCCCTTCTGTCTCAAGAAGACCAAGAGTTGGATGAGCCGGGGCATGAGAAAGGGTGAGAACGACCAGAATTGGACACTCGACGGGAATCCCGGAATCGTAAACAATCAGGCGATGGACCGTGAGATGAGGTTAAATTCAATCACGGCCAAATCCCGTCTCCACGCACGGACCCCATCCGCCAAACAGAATGACCTGGACGCCTCCACCTCAAGGCAAGAGCAACGCGCCAACGTGGTTAAAGACGAGCCTTACTCCGCTCTATCGTTTGCTATGCGGACTTTTAGTACTAGGCGCGCTTGTGCCCATTGTGATGCAAGTATTTGACATTCCGATTCCGTTCGATACGCCTCGGACGTTTTCGCTTTTTATCCTGGCCGGGGGCGTGCTCGCGCTCACACACGCCTTGCGCACTTGGCTTTTGCGCCTGCCAATCCCGACCCGATACTCCCAACCGGTGCCATATGGCTATCCAGGATGGCGCGGCTTTCTCCAAGCCCAGTTTGCTACAGGATTTTTCCTGTTTTTCTTCGGTGCGCTGCTGCTCCTGCTTTGAGTCGCAAACGTCGCCGAGTCTAATCGCCGCTTTGTAGAAAGATCGGTGTCTCTTATGGGTCGGTTCATAGCATTGATCGTCGGCTTCATTCCAGCAATCAGTGCGGCGCCTTATCCCACCGCGCGATGCCCATCACGGGGTGATGGGCATCCGATACAGCCGCACCTTTCTTTAAACCTGGCCTCCTGTCTTCCTCACTCGCCGGTTCGCTTGGGCACCCTTGACAGCAGCGGTCCAAGGCCTTCGGCGACGGTCAGATGAGAGATCACGGCATCCCGGAGTTTCTGGTACGGGAGATCCGCAATCATCGCTGTCTGCATGGCCGCCATCACTTCTCCAGCTTCCGAGCCGATCATCGTGAAGCCGAGTATGCGATCGTCGTTTGCGCTGACGAGCACCTTCATGAAGCCCTGCGTCTCGTCGGTCGCTTCCGTCCGCAGCACGTTGTTCATGGGAAGTATTGCGACACGAACGCCGATACCTTGACGTTGCGCATCGCTTTCGCTTAGTCCAACGCGCGCGAGCGGGGGATCGGTGAACAGCGTGTACGGAATCAGACGATCGCCAGTGCTGCGATTGCCGCCTGCCAGGTTGTCGCGCACGATTCTGAAGTCATCGACCGATACATGCGTGAATTGCGGACTGCCCGCGACTTCGCCAATTGCCCAGACGTCGGGTGCCGAGGTTTGCAGCCGGTCGTTCACCCGAATGTATCCACGTTCGTCGAGCTGGATGCCTGCTTGCTCCAGGCCGATGCCGGCTGTGTTGGGAACCCGGCCGGTGGCGACAAGAATGTCGCTTCCATCCAGAGTCCGGTCACCCGAAGGCGTGCGCACGACGACGCGGACATGCGTGCCCGAGCGGCCCTCGACGCTGACTATCCGTGCATCCAGCACGACATCGATTTCTTCCGCGCGAAGCATGCGCATCATCTCCGCGCCGACGTCCGCATCTTCGCGGGCCATCAGTCTTGCACCGCGCTCGATGATCGTCACGCGACTGCCGAAGCGCCGGTAAGCCTGCGCCATCTCCACGCCGATATAGCCGCCACCGAGGACGATCAGATGTGCGGGTGCACGGTCGAGATCCAGCGCGCCGATGTGCGTCAGCGGTTCGGCAGCGCGCAGTCCCGGGACGTCGGGAATCGCTGCGTGCGTCCCGACGTTGACCACGACCTGGCTTGCGCTGAGCGTACGCGTGCCGCCGCCGTTCAGTTGCACCTCGATGGTCTTCGGCCCGACAAAACGGCCGACGCCCATGATCAGCTCAGCGCCGCTCGATTCATACGCCTGCACGTGAAACGCGGCTTCACGTTCGACCATGCCGCGCTTGCGTTCGCGAACCTTTGCCATGTCGATGGTGACAGGTCCCGTAGTCGCGCCGAAGTCAGCGGCATGCCGCGCCAGATGAGCCACGCGCGCGCTCCAGATTTCGTTCTTGCTCGGCAGGCACGCGACGGCCGGGCACGAGCCGCCCACCCACTGCCGTTCGACCACGGCCACACGTTGTCCTGACCGGCCCAGATGCCAGGCCAGCAGTTTGCCGCCCTGGCCACTGCCGAGAATCAACGTATCGAACTGTTCAACCTGAGACATGACTTTCTCCAATCCAGCTAAGGGTGAATGCGCGACGATCGCGACAGGTCCGTCGGCGTCGGCGCGCCAGGTGTACGGCGCGGGCGGCACGTCATCGCGCCGCCTGTCCGCGCGTCAAAGCGACGTCATTTGACCGGCGGGAAATCGACGTCGGTGTCGTTGATGCGGTTGAAGGTGTTCGTGAAAATCGTCATGGCGATTGCCAGTGAGATTTCTGCGAGTTGCGTGTCGCTGTAGCCTGCTGCGCGAATCGCTGCGAGTTCGCTTTCGCCGATCGTGCCGCGGGTCGTCTGCAGGGTCAGCACGAAACGGATGAGGGCGTCGCGTCGGGCATCGCCAGTCGCCTGACCCGCGCGAATGTGCTTAAGCGCTTCGGGCGACAGCCCCGTCATCTTGCCCAGCATCACGTGCGCGGCGACGCAGTAGTCGCAGCCCGTTTGCTCGCTCACGAGCAGCTTGATGGTTTCCAGATCCTGCTTGCTCAGACTGCTCGATGCCAGCGCGCCTTCCGCGTCTAGCGCCGCATTCAATGTCGCGGGCGCGAGATGGCCGAGCGCCGCGAACAGATTCGGCACGCTGCCGCCGGCTATTTTGCGAACCCGTCCATAGACTTCGGCGGTGGCGCCCGTTGCGTTCTCGACTGCGGGGATGGCGATGCGACTCATGTTGGACCTCATTCAGTGGTGGTTAGGAGCCTCCACTTTAGGTGCGGCGAATGAGCTTGTTGAGTCCTTGAATCATCAATATCATGCTCAAAAGTATCACGCGGAGTCGCGATGTCACTTTCGCAAGATTGGCTGAGCCGTTTGCTCGGCATGATGACCGTGCACGGTCAACTCGAATTGCGCTGTTCGTATGGCGCACCGTGGGAAGTGATCTATGGCGATTCGGACCCGGGCGAGATGCCGTATCACATCATTCTCAGCGGGTCGGCCATTCTGGAGACGCCGGGTTCCGGCAAGCCGCAGCAGCTTTGCGCAGGCGACATCGTAATGCTGGCGCACGGCGGCGCCCACATGCTTCACGACGGTAGCGGCGCGCGGCCGAAGCGGGCGCACGAGCGCGCCGCACTGAACCTGACCATTAGCGAAAACAAAGGCACCGGCCCGCGTCTCGACATGCTCTGCGGGCGGATCATTCTGGCGCCGCCACATGACCGGTTCATCCGTGCGTATCTGCCTGCACGGCTTGTCACGCATACGTCGCCGACAAAAAGCGGTGTAAAGCACGGCACGGATGGTGCGGCCTACGAGCACTTGAACGGTCTCGTGGCACTCATGCGAGCAGAGGCGGGTGCAGACAATCTTGGCGGCTACGCGATGATGAATGCGTTATCGGCGGCGCTGTTTGCGCTGACGATGCGCGTGGCCAGCGAGTCCGATGAAGCACCTGTCGGACTGCTTGCGCTCGCAGGCAATCCGCGCCTGTCTCCCGCGCTCACGGCGATCTTCAGCGACCCGGCACGGGCATGGACGCTGCCGGAACTGGCGAACCTCTGCAGCATGTCGCGTGCAACGTTGATTCGTCACTTTCAGGACAAGCTGGGCCGTTCGCCGAATGATCTCTTGACCGATATCCGCATGGCGCTGGCGGCCAACGAACTGAAAAGACCCGGCATTTCGACCGAGGTTGTGGCCGAGACAGTCGGCTATCAGTCCGTCGCCGCATTCCGGCGCGCGTTCAGTCAACGTTTGGGCATGACGCCAGCGGACTGGCGTCGTTCGCAACGGGAGAAACAACATGCGGAGCTTGCAACCTGACGGCGGGAGCGTGCCGCAGAACGGTTGCGCGGCGCGCTGCCGCGCAAGCGGACGTTACGTTGAAGCGGCTATCTGCATTGCGAGTTCTTCGGGCTTGATGCTGGCGATCGGTTGAAGGATCGAACCGTCGAATGTACGGGGTTCGAGCCTGTTTGCGAGCAGTTTCGGCAGGTCGGGATTCGCCAGCGCGCCGCGTCCGACGGTCACCAGATCCGCACCGGAGGCCAGCGCGTGGTTGATACGCTCAGCCGTGTGCAAGCCGCCGTTTGCGATGACGGTGACGGCGGGCGCGTAACGGCGTGCCAGCGTCACGAGGCTATCGTGCGTGCCTTCGAAGGCCGGCTGCCAGGCCTCGAACTCCGTGACGTGAAGGAAGTCGATGCCTGCATCGGCAAGTGTGCCGAAGATCACTTCGGCATCCGCCTCGCCACCCGACCACCTGGAACCGAAATCGTTGACCTTGCTTTGTGAAATCCGGATACCCACGGGTACAGCATCTCCGATGCCGAGCCTGACTGCTTCGACAACATCGACGAGCAGTTGCACGCGAGCCTTCGTGTCGCCGCCCCAACGGTCAGTCCGGCGATTGGTCCCCGCTGTCAGGAACTGGTCGAGGAGATATCCGTTAGCGCCATGAATTTCCACGCCCTGGAACCCGGCGATATTCACGGCACGTCGTGCCGCGTCGACGAAGCCCTGAATCGCTTCGTCAATCTCAGCATCCGTCATCTGTTTCGGCTCAGCATAGCGTCCCTGGCCGAAGTAGAACTTCATCTGTTCGCCCTTGGGGCGGACGGCCGACGGTCCCACGGTATGGCTTCGATAAACGTTGCCTTGACTCAACGCCCCGGCATGCATGAGTTGCGCGAACACAGGGGTCCCATGCTCATGCATCTCGCGATTGAACGTCGACCATGCCTTCGCCTGTTCGTCGTCGGCCAGTCCTGGCTGAAACCGGTATCCTTGCGAGAACGCCTTGTCGGTGTAGATGCCTTCCGTCGTTACCAGCCCGAAACCGCCCTTCGCGAAGCGCTTGTAGTAGTCGAACATGGTTTGGGTCGGATGCCCGTATTCCGTGGCCGTGATTCGCGTCATGGGTGCGACGGCGATGCGGTTGCGTAATGCGATGCCATTGCGGTTATACGAAGAAAGGATGGGGGAGGTTGCGTCGCTCATTTCGCTGCTCGTCTGGTGAAGAAGGTGACTGCATGGTAGGCGTCGCGAGCGGCAGAAAACAGAGGTCGGCGCGTGAAGCCGCCCTAACACTTTTGGATATAGACGATGTTCCTCCCGGACGTTCAGACATTCCTCGCCGTTGCCTCAGCGGGCAGCCTGTCGGCGGCGGCTCGTCAGCTGAACGTGGTGCCCATGCAGGTGTCACGGCGCATCGCCGCGCTCGAAGAAGACCTCGGCGTGCGCCTCTTTCATCGGACCACTCGCTCCCTGACGCTGACCGCAGAAGGGGAGGCGTTTGTCCCTTACGCAAGGGCGATGGTGGCTGCGGAAGCCGGCGCGCGAGCTGAACTCAGTCCGTCGTCGGGCACTGCATCTGGCATATTGCGTTTGACCGCACCGAGTGGCTTCGGACAATCGGTCGTGTTGCCGATGTTGCCGGGACTGCTGGAGGCCAACCCGGAACTTCGTATCGACCTCGACCTTTCCGATCGCCAGGTCGATATCGTGGGGCAGGGGCTGGATCTCGCATTACGCATTGCACCGCTGGGAGATTCGGAACTGGTGGCCAGAAAGATTGCTCCGAATCCACGGCTTATTTGTGCTTCGCCCGGGTATCTGGAGAGGCACGGACGACCTGCGACGTCGGCGGAACTGGACCAGCATCGTTGTATCAGACTTGACTCGGTGGGAAGTTGGCCGCTCGTTGTCGACGGCAAGCTGATACGCGAGCGCATTGAAGGGTATGTCACCACGACCAGTGTGGAAGCGGCACGCACGGCGGCTGTGCAGGGACTCGGGCTCGCAATGCTGACGTACTGGGACGTCTTCAGGCAACTGGCCGATCATTCGCTCGTGCAGGTTCAACTGGAGGACGCCGCGATGGAAGACCTGTCAGTGTGGGCGGTCATCCCAAGCCGGCGATATGTGCCGAATCGGGTGAACATATTCCTCAGTGCGCTTCAGAAGGAAATCTCAGATCTGGCAGAAAAGTGCGGCTAGCTGTGCCGAGACCAGACTCCGGCGTCCCGCTTTTCCAATCTAACGTGCATCGGAGATAGAAGGCCGTTTGGTGCAGCTCACGCGTCACCGCGCAAGCCGTCGCTGTGCCGCTATGTATCTGCAGACATGGCGGGCGCCGCGCTTGAATGCAGCAGCGTCTTGCGGAATTGCTCGACCAGTGGTCTCAGGTTGACCCGATGCCACGCCGCCCATAGCGCCGTCCGATAACTGAACCACGAGACTTCACGCAGCACCACGCCAGCGGGCGCATGGCGCCGCAGGCTTTGCTGGATCATCGTGACGCCGAGGCCCGCCGCAACGAGTCCAAGTGCCGCGAGCGGCTCGGTGGCTTCCATCGCGATATCGGGTGTGAACCCGGCTTTCGCGCATGCTGCGATGAAATTGTCGTGGCGCAGCGCGCCCTCTTCATACATCACGGCAATCCACTTCTGCGCCGCCAGATCGTTCGGTGTGAAGCGCGACGCGTTCGCCAGCGGATGGTCCTCGGGAATCGCGAGCAGCATGGGATCGTCGAGTACCAGCGCCGATTCGAGGTCCGGGTCGTCCGAAGACAGTGGCTCGCAAACAAGCGCAATATCGAGGCTGCGCTGACGCAAGCCGGTCAGCTGATCGGCCGACCGGTAGCTGTAAAGGGCGATGTGCACGTCGGGCTTCTGCGCGCGTAGTTGCCGCAGCGCGCGAGGCAGCACGCCGGAGTGCATCGCGTTCTCCAGATAGCCGATGCATAGCCCGCCTTCGTCGCCGCGCCCAAGACGTCGCGCCAACGATTCCAGCCGTTTTGCGTGCGTCAGGAACGCCTGCGTTTCCGCAAGAAAGGTGCGCCCATCGGTAGTCAGCCGGATGCGCTGCTGCGAACGTTCGAATAGTGTAAGACCCAGATTTTCCTCGAGCTGGGCGATCTGGCGGCTCAATGGCGATTGCGAGATATGCAGCTTCTCGGCGGCGCGCCCAACGTGCTCCTCTTCGGCGACCGCGACGAAATAATGCAGTTGACGGATATCAAGCATATAAGACCTCTTCGGACTCAAGTTTGTCGAATTATGTCTTAGACAGACTTAACTTGTCACCCTAGACTTTGCGCTACCGACTCAATCAAAGGAGCAAGTCATGAGCATCAAGGACAAACTGCCGGCCGGCACGCAGCTGGGTTTTGGCGCTGCGCCGCTGGGCAACATGTTTCGCAACATCCCTGAGGAAGAAGCGCTGGCAACCGTCCAGGCAGCGTGGGATCAAGGCGTGCGTTATTTCGACACGGCCCCGTTGTACGGCGCGGGCCTCTCGGAAATCCGGCTTGGCGATGCGCTCGCCGGCCGCAGGCGTGACGACTACGTGCTGAGCACGAAAGTAGGCCGCGTGATTCTCGACGAAATCGAGGATGTCGGCGCGCGCGATCTCGGCGAGAAAGGGGATGTGTTCGCCTACGGCCGTCCGAACAAGATCGTCAACGACTACTCGGCCGACGCGACGCAGCGCTCGATCGAAGACAGCCTGAAGCGCCTGAAGACGGATCGTCTGGACATCGTCTGGGTGCACGACGTCGCGCAGGACTTCTACGGCGACGAGTGGCTCGCCATGTTCGAATCGGCCCGCAAGGGCGCGTTCCGTGTGCTGAACCGTCTGCGCGACGAAGGCGTGATCAAGGCGTGGGGGCTGGGTGTCAACCGCGTCGAGCCGTGCGAACTGCTGCTCGATCTCTCGGAAGTGAAACCGGATGGCTTCCTGCTCGCAGGCCGCTATACGTTGCTCGATCACGAGCGTGCATTGCAGCGTCTGCTGCCCACCGCTGCCGCGAAAAACGTGGAGATTGTCGTCGGCGGTCCGTATAGCTCGGGCGTGCTGGCGGGCGGCGCACACTTCGAATACCAGAAGGCGTCGCCTGAGATTCTCGCGAAGGTCGAGCGCATCAAGGCGCTCGCCGCGCGTCACAACGTGAGCGTCAAGGCCGCCGCGCTGCAGTTCGTGCTGGCCAATCCGGTGGTAGCCGCAGTGATCCCCGGCGCGAGCAAGCCGGAGCGCATCGCGGAAGACCACGCCGCCGTCAAGGAAGCGGTTCCTGCAGACTTCTGGCGCGAGTTGCGCGAGCAAGGTCTGGTCGCCGCCAATGCACCGCTGCCCGTCAAGGCTTAAGGAGACTGACATGGCCCAAGCCAATGCGTCGATCCGCATTCCCGTTTCGCCCGACAAGGTGTGGCAACTGATCGGCGGCTTCAACTCGCTGCCGGACTGGCTGCCCTACATTCCGTCGAGCGAATTGAGCGAGGGCGGACGTGTGCGGCGTCTCGCCACGCCGAACGGCGATGTGATCGTCGAGCGTCTGGAAGCCTTCGACAACCGCGCGCGCAGCTATACCTATTCGATTCTCGAAGCGCCGTTTCCCGTCACGGGCTATCGCTCGACGCTGCAGGTGCGCGAGGGCGAAGAGGCGGGTGCATCGCTGGTCGACTGGAGCGGTGAGTTCACGCCGAACGGTGTGAGCGACGACGAAGCATCGAGACTTTTCGAAGGTATCTATCGCGACGGCCTGCACGCGCTGGCGGCAGCGTTCGCTGATAAAGGCGTCGCGTAACTTGCGCGAATTCGGGCCCGATGACGCACTATCAGGCGTCCGGGCCCGTGATCACGCGGGACGCTCGGCACCCGCGGCATTACGCTTCGCCGCCATGCTTGGCGTTCAGTTCCTCGATCAGCTGTCGCGCGCCGGGCGAGAGCTGCGCGCCTTTTCGGGTAACGAGTTCATAAGGCTCGCTGCGCGAAGCAAGATGCAGCGGAAGGATGCACGTCATCTCGTGACTGGCGAAAAACTGTGCGACGTCGATCGACACCAGCGCGACGAACGACGGATTGCTTTGCAGCAGCGCGAGCGTGGCGAATGCAGACGTCGTTTCGAGCAGATGCATGGGGAAGCGAATATCGGCTTCGCGAAACTCGCGCTCCAGCAATAGCCGCATCGGCATGTTCGCGCGATACACCACCCAGCGGTATTCCGCGACGTCCTGAAGCTTGAGCTTCTTCGCGCGCCGCAGCGGATGCTGCACATTGGCCACGACTGCGAGCGTTTCCTCCTGCATCCGCGTGGTTTCGTAGTGCTGCGGCGTCTGACTGATCGTCGTCCGGCAGATCGCCAGATCCAGCCGGCCTTCGTCGATCTGGCTGAGCAACGTTGCGCTCGTGTCTTCCACGATCTCGACTGAGATTTCGGGGTTACGCGCGATCAGCGACGTAATCGCATCGGTGAGCAGCGGCACGGCGCCCATGATCACACCGACGGCCACACGGCCGCCCTGGCCGCGCATGATCCCGTCGATCTCTTCACGCATGTGCGACAAATCGGTGTGGATCAGACGCGCATAGCGAATCACGCAGCGTCCTGCTTCGTTGGGCTCGAGTCCCCGGTTCGTGCGATTGAACAGCGGCGTCCCGAATGTTGTTTCGATTTCCTGCAAGGCCTTGCTGGCGCCCGGCTGCGTGAGCGCGACCTGCTGCGCCGCCTTCAGCAATGAGCCGTGATCTCCGAGGGCGATCAGGAGTCGCAGCTGCTTCAGATGCAGGCGGGAAATGATGGAGTTGAGCGGCGGCGTCATGAGGGTTGAGGAAAAGTTATATCTGTATCAAATCTTCTCAATTACTGAGAAAGGGGCGTCTCCTTATACTGGCCCACAAACGGCGTCTCAAAAGCGCCAGCATCAATGCGACGGCCAGGTTCTGGGCCGTTGAAGTCCGGCGCCGCGCCGCCCACAGCCACTATAACTGACGCTCATTCCCATGTCTCTCATCAACTACATCACGCAGATTCAGTTCGACTATGGCGCCATCCGTTTGCTCAGCAGCGAATGCCAGCGAGTGGGGATCAGGCAGCCGTTGATCGTCACGGACAAAGGTGTCCGGGCGGCAGGCATCATCGATATCGTGCTCGACGCACTCGCTGGCAAGGCGTCCGTCCCGATCTATGACGGCACGCCGCCGAACCCCAACGAGGCTGCGGTGCGCGACGCAGTGGCGGCCTATCGCGCGGGCGACTGCGACGGCATCATCGCCGTCGGCGGCGGCTCGGCGATCGATCTGGCCAAGGGTGTTGCCGTTTGCGCGACTCACGAAGGCCCGCTGCAACGCTTCGCCGTGATCGAGGGCGGCGCGACCAACATCACCGCGAAAACCGCGCCCGTGATTGCCGTGCCCACCACAGCGGGGACGGGCAGCGAAGTGGGCCGCGGCGCCATTCTGATTCTCGACGACGGCCGCAAGGTCGGCGTGATCTCGCCATTCGTGGTGCCGCGCGTGGCGATCTGCGATCCGGAACTGACGCTGGGCTTGCCGCCCGCATTGACGGCGGCGACCGGGATGGACGCGATCGCACATTGCATCGAGACCTTCCTCGCGAGCGCATTCAATCCGCCCGCCGACGGTATCGCGCTGGACGGACTGTGGCGCGCATGGCGTCACATCGAGCGCGCGACGCGCGAACCGGCCGACCGTGTGGCGCGGCTGAACATGATGAGCGCATCGATGCAAGGTGCGCTCGCTTTCCAGAAGGGCCTGGGCTGCGTACACAGCCTGAGTCATTCGCTTGGCGGCATCAATCCGCGCCTGCATCACGGCACGCTCAACGCGATCTTTCTGCCCGCGGTGCTCGAATTCAATCAGCACGCGCCATCCGTGCGCGACGAGGACAAACTCAGCCGCATGGCAACCGCTATGGGGCTTGGCAACGGCGCGGAGGTGGCGCCGTCGGTGCGGACCATGACGCAGCGGCTCGGCTTACCGACGGGACTCGCGCAACTCGGCGTCACGCCCGCGATGTTCCCCGACATCATCAGGGGCGCACTCAAGGATCACAGCCACAAGACCAATCCCCGCGAGGCGTCCGAAGGCGATTACCGCGCCATGCTGGAAGCATCGCTCTGATGCATCGTATTTGACTGACACAGTGCCGCGCAGACGGCACTCCAACACATCAACCGGAGACACTCAACATGCAGGCGAGCAAAAAGCTGCGTCGTATCCAGCGCATTTCCGTTTTCTTTTTGACGCTGGCGGGTTGCATCAACTATCTCGACCGCAGCGCGCTATCGGTCGCTAACAGCACCATTAGCGGCGAAATGGGACTTAGCGCGTCGCAAATGGGCCTGTTGCTTTCCGCGTTTTCGATGTCGTATGCGTTCGCGCAGTTGCCGGTCGGCGTCCTGCTGGATCGTCTGGGCGCGCGGCTGATGCTCGGCGCGGGCATGTTGCTCTGGTCGGTCGCGCAGCTGTGCACGGGCTTCGTGCATGGCGTCCAGCAGTTTTTCCTCGCGCGGGTGTGTCTTGGCATCGGCGAAGCGCCGCAGTTTCCCGCCGGCGCGAAGGTGATCGGCGAATGGTTCGCGCTGCGTGATCGTGGCGCGCCAACGGGGATTTTCGTGGCCTCGTCGACCATCGGCCCCGCGATTGCGCCGCCGATCCTCACTGCGCTGATGCTGACCCTCAGCTGGCGCGAGATGTTCATCGTCACGGGTGTGTTCGGCATCCTGGTTGCGCTCGGCTGGTACGCGGTGTATCGCAACCGAGGCGAAGTGGAGCTGAGCCCCGACGAGCAGGCCCATCTCGCCGAAGGCGCGCAGGAAGAACCCAACGCAGCACCGTTGAACAGCGCGCAGTGGCGCAATCTTTTCGCGCAACGTACGACGTGGGGCATGCTGTTCGGCTTCATGGGCGTCATCTACATGGTATGGCTGTATCTGACCTGGCTGCCTGCGTATCTGGAGCACGAACGCGGCATGAGTATCGCGCGCGCGGGCTGGGTCGTGGCGATCCCGTACTTCGTCGGCACGCTCGGCATGGTGGGAAGCGGCTATATCGCCGACTGGCTCTACAGCAAGGGCATGGCGCCGATCACGAGCCGCAAGTGGCCGATCTGCGTGGGGCTGGTGGGCGCTGCGGCGGCCACCGTCCCCGCTGCGTTGACGCCTTCGGCCTGGATGGCGATCGCGTACATCTCGGTGGCGATGTTCTTTCTCAACATGGCTTCCGGCGGCGCATGGTCGCTCGTGAGTGTCGCCGCGCCCCGTCACGCCGTAGCGTCGCTTGGCGGCATCCAGAATTTCGGCGGTTTCCTGGCGGGATCGGCTGCGCCGATCGTCACCGGCCTGGTGGTAGACCGCACGCATTCGTTCGTGAACGCGCTGATCGTGAGCGCGGCCGTCGCGCTGCTTTCCGCCGTTGCTTACATGGTCATGGTGCGCAGGCCCGTGAGCGTCACGCAAGAGCACGAAGAGCGTGGCGCGCTCGCAACCGTGCGGGCGGCCGATTGAACGGCAGCAAGCGCGGCAGCCACCTCACGGCAGTTTCAAACCGATAGACAGTCAAGGTGCAGGGATCGAATGTCAGTCATTACGTGTGTTGAGGATTTGCGTCTGATGGCGAAGAAGCGCGTGCCGAAGGCGTTTTACGATTATGTCGATAGCGGCTCCTATTCGGAATCGACGTACCGCGAGAACAGCCGCGCATTCGACGACCTGAAGCTGCAGCAGCGAGTGGCCGTGAACGTCGAAGGTCGGAGCACGGCCAGCACGATGATCGGTCAGCCGGTGACCATGCCCGTTGCCATCGCGCCAACCGGCCTCGCCGGCATGCAATGGGCAAATGGCGAGATGCTCGGCGCGCTGGCTGCACAGCGCTTCGGCGTGCCGTTCACCCTTTCGACGGTCAGCATCTGCTCGATCGAAGATGTCGCGCGTCATACGGCTGCACCGTTCTGGTTTCAGCTCTACGTGATGCGCGACCGCGGCTTCAATGCGTCGCTGATCGAGCGCGCGAAGCTGGCCGGCTGTTCGGCGCTCGTCGTCACGCTGGACCTGCAGATCAACGGCCAGCGGCACAAGGACCTGAAGAACGGCATGACCGTTCCGCCGCGTCTCACGGCTTCCAATCTGCTCGATTTCGCGTCGAAGCCAGGCTGGATGATGCGTGCGCTGGGCGGCGCCAAAACGTTCGGCAATCTGGCCGGCTACATCAAGGGCGGCGGCGACGTCATCGCGATCAGCAAGTGGGTGGCGCAACAATTCGACCCGACGCTCAGTTGGGACGATCTCGTCGCCATCCGGCGCGGCTGGGATCGCAAGCTCGTGCTGAAGGGCATCCTGAGCGTCGAGGACGCGCGCATGGCCGCATCGATCGGCGCCGATGCCATCGTCGTGAGCAATCACGGCGGGCGGCAACTGGATGGCGCGCCGTCCAGCATCGAAGCGTTGCCGGCCATCGTCGAGGCTGTCGGCGACAAGGTCGAAATCTGGGTGGACGGCGGTATTCGCAGCGGGCAGGACGTAATGAAGGCGCTCGCGCTGGGCGCGAAAGGCACCATGGTCGGACGTGCGTTCATGTACGCACTCGGCGCAATGGGCGAGGCCGGCGTCATGCGAATGCTGCAGATACTGCAAAGCGAACTCGACGTCAGCATGGCCTTGTCGGGCGTCCGAACGATCGGAGAAATCGGCCGGCACAATCTTTTTCAGCGTCGTCATGATCTGCTGTCGCGCGGCAGCGTGCGCGAGTCGCGGGATCGCGCTGAGACGGCAATCGTTTAAGTCAAGGAGCAAGCGGGATGAATCTGAACATCGAAGGCCGGTGGGCGCTGGTGTGCGCGGCAAGCAAGGGCCTGGGAAAGGGTTGCGCGCAAGCGCTCGTCGCGGAGGGAGTAAACGTCGTCATCACGGCACGCGGCAGTGACGCGCTCGAGGCGACCGCACAGGCGCTGCGCACGCTCAATCCCGCGGTCACGGTCAAGACCGTGCCCGGTGACATCACGACGAGCGAAGGGCGCGCGGCCGCACTGGCGGCGGCGCCTCACATCGACATTCTCGTGAACAACGCGGGCGGTCCGCCGCCGGGCGATTTTCGCAACTGGTCGCGAGAGGACTGGATCGCCGCAGTCGATGCGAACATGCTGACACCGATCGAGTTGATCAAGGCAACCGTGGACGGAATGGCCGGGCGCGGCTTTGGCCGCATCGTCAATATCACTTCGGGCGCGGTGAAGGCGCCCATCGACGTGCTGGGACTATCGAACGGTGCGCGCTCGGGGCTGACGGGTTTCATCGCTGGACTGGCCCGGCAAAAGCGTATTGCGCAGGCCAATGTGACCATCAACAATCTGCTGCCGGGGTTGTTCGAAACCGACCGTTTGCGTCAGTCCACGCGAGCAGCGGCCGATGCGCATGGTCAGAGCTACGACACGGCGCTCGAAGCGAAGCGCCAGATCGTTCCTGCTGGACGCTTCGGAACCCCTGAGGAGTTCGGCGCGTTCTGCGCCTTCTTGTGCAGCGCGCAGGCCGGATATCTGACGGGTCAGAATGTGCTGCTGGATGGCGGCGCTTATCCGGGCACCTTCTGACGCGCTCGTCGAACGATGGGCAAGCCTTCCGCTTCGAAGATCCGAAGATAGCGTCGACGCTTGCCAGCCAGTTTGAACGCATTCGTGCAGGTGTTGCGAGCTCGTCATTGCAGCGATGCGAGCGCAATCGAGTGAATAAAGGCGCCCGGGACAGGGCGTCGATTTATCCCATCAAGGAAATAGAAATGAACATCGCAGGGAACCTGTTGATTGGCCAGAGCGTGCGACGCGGAACGAACGGCGTGTCGTATGCCATCGATGCGGCGAGCGGCGAACGTCTGGAGCCGGGCTTCGGTGGCGCGACGCTCGAAGACGTCGATGCAGCATGTGCATTGGCATGGACCGCTTTCGATCTCTTCCGCGAAACCACGCTCGAAGCCCGCGCCAATTTTCTGGAGACGATCGCGGCCAACATTCTCGCAGCAGGCGATGCGTTGATCGAACGCTGCGTCGCGGAGTCGGGCTTGCCGCGCGCGCGAATCGAAGGTGAACGCGCGCGAACGGTGGGCCAGTTGCGGATGTTCGCGGGTGTGGTGCGAGCAGGCGACTTTCTCGAAGCGCGCATCGATCCGGCTCAGCCCGAGCGCAAACCGTTGCCGCGCGTCGATCTGCGTTTGCGGCACATCGGGCTCGGCCCCGTCGCGGTGTTCGGCGCCAGCAATTTTCCGCTGGCGTTCTCGGTAGCAGGGGGCGACACTGCTTCCGCGTTGGCCGCTGGGTGCCCGGTGATCGTCAAGGCCCATGCCGCGCATCCCGGCACGTCGGAACTGGTCGGCATGGCTGTGCAGAAGGCGGTGAAGGACTGCGGAATGCCCGAGGGGACCTTCTCGCTGCTGTTCGGAAGCGGCCGTGAAATCGGCCAGGGGCTGGTTCGCGATCCCCGCATCAAGGCGGTCGGATTCACCGGCTCGCGCCATGCGGGGACGGAGTTGATGGCAGTCGCCGCCGCGCGTCCCGAGCCGGTGCCCGTCTATGCGGAAATGAGCAGCATCAATCCCGTGTTGCTGTTTCCACATGCGCTCGAGCAGCGCGGTGAAGCGATCGCTCAGGCCTTCGTGCAATCGTTGACGCTCGGTGCCGGGCAGTTCTGCACGAACCCGGGTTTGATTCTCGCGGTGGAAGGTCCCGCACTCGATCGCTTCGTGGCCGCGGCTTCGGAGGCGCTGAATCGGGCGCCGGCCGCAACGATGCTCACGCCCGGCATTCATCGCGCGTTTGAAACGGCGGTGTCGAAATTCGCCGACCATCCGCAGGTGCAGACGGTGGCGCGCGCGCAGCCCGCGACGGGCGCGAACAAGGGACAAGGCGCGCTCTTCGTGACAAGCGCCGCCGCGTTTCGTGAGCAAACGGAATTACAGGAAGAGATTTTCGGCGCGGCGTCATTGATCGTGCGTTGCCCGGATCTGGAGACGATGCGTGAATTGATCGAGTCGCTGGAAGGACAGCTGACGGCGGCGTTGCAGATCGATGAAGCCGATTACGCACTGGCGCGTTCGTTCCTTCCGTCACTGGAGCGACGCGTGGGCCGCGTGCTCGTCAATGGCTTTGGTACGGGCGTCGAAGTCGCGCATGCGATGGTGCACGGCGGTCCTTATCCGTCCACCGCCGACGGTCGTTCGACTTCGGTCGGCAGCCTCGCGATCCGCCGGTTTCTGCGGCCGGTGAGCTATCAGGACATGCCGGAGGCGTTGTTGCCCGAGTCGTTGAAAACGGGCAACCCATGGCGAATCAATCGTCTCGTTGACGGGAAGATCGCGTTGGCGCAGCGCGGTTGATTGTCGTTGTCCTGATCAACCTCTTTGCGTTCCTGCTAAAGATTCACCCTCGACGACTCTCCAGGTATTTGTGAACGAATGCGATCGCCATGCTGCCTTCTCCAACGGCGGAGGCGACGCGTTTGACCGGACTCAGTCGTACATCTCCGCATGCGAATACGCCGGGAATACTCGTTTCGAGCAGGTAAGGGTCGCGCGTTTCGGACCAGTGCCCGGCCTTAACGACATCGTCGCCGGTGAGCACGAACCCTCGTTGATCGCGCGCGATCTCCATCGGTAGCCATCCGGTCTCCGCGTCTGCACCGATAAAAACGAAAAGCCCTCCGCAGGCTCTCCAGCTCACCTCTCCCTGTGACCGATCCCGCAAGCAGATCTCGGAAAGACGGGATTCTCCCCGTACCGCGCTCACTTCCGAATTGAGTTGGACGGAGACGTTGGATTTTGCCTTGATCTGCTCGATGAGATAGCGGGACATATTTTTCTCGAGCGAGTCCCCACGCACAACAAGCGTTACGTGCCGTGCATGATTGGCGAAATTCAACGCGGCTTGACCAGCCGAATTGCCACCGCCGATAAGGAATATGTCAAGACCATGCGTACCACTGGAATCGCCGCGCGAAGCGCCATAATGGATTCCCTTACCAGCAAATCGGTCACAGCCCTCGATGTCGAGCCTCCGCCAGCTGACGCCTGTCGCGAGGATGATTGTTCGCGCCTGAATGATGTCGTCCCCATCGAGATGTAGGCAGTGAGCGCCAATCTCGACTTTCCTGACCGATCGCGCAACCACGATCTCCGCACCGAGTCTCTTTGCCTGCTGCAACGCGCGGCTTGCAAGCTCTTCGCCTGATACGCCGTTCGGAAAACCGAGGTAATTTTCGATGCGCGACGATGTACCCGCCTGACCACCGAGTGCCTCGCGCTCGAGGACTAGCGTACGCAGACCTTCAGATGCGCCATAGACGGCTGCCGCAAGGCCAGCCGGACCTCCTCCGATAATTACAGTGTCATAGTCCCGAAGGCTCGGCTGGGTTCTCAAGCCAAGCGCTGTAGCGAGCTGCCGAGTTGACGGGCGCCTGAGAACAGCCCCGTCATGCAGTTTCAAAACGGGAAAATCTGCTGCTTGAAAACGTTCCCCGGATTCGGAAGATTGCTTCTCGAAATCATCGGGCGCTTTCACCTCGAAGCTTACCTGATTGCGTTGCAAGAACTGTTGCAACGCCCTGCAGGTCGGATCCAGGCGATCGCCGATCATCGTCGCCCGAGGCGAAGGCGGCTCGTCAGCGATTTCCTGCAGACCCCCGACGCGCTCTCGGGCGAGGAGGCCCACTTTGACTGCGATTTCCCGGCACGAGGCCGCAATTGAATAATAGTGCTGTGTGTCGACACGCATGACCCGGGAGGGCGAAGCAGCTCGGTAAGAAATAACGAATGGCGAGCTCAACACAAGCGGAAGTTCACCGAACACACTTCCAGGCGTTCTCCAACCAAGCGTGCGCTCAACGCTGTCAAAAACCTTGAAGGCTTCTATTTTTCCTTCCAGCACGGCGTAAAGAGCAGGCTCTCCGCCCTCATGTACGGCAAAATCTCCGGCTTGCAAATGTACGTCGCCGGCGGACTTTGCCAAGCGGTCAAGTTCACTGTCGGGCAGACCAGCGAACAAGGGAACCGTTCGTATATCGTCAATCGTGAGCATATGAAGTGCGGAAAGATGGCGAAAATACAAATGGTGAGAACAATTTGCTTCTCGCGATGATCCGCTTGCGCAAACTATGTCCCCGCGCTTTCTTCATACATTAGATCTCCGACGGCTTTCAGAATATTAAATTTTGTAGCAACTCATCGCAAACAAACGTATCCGTCGGCGCAACCGATGCTCCGGCGGCGCGCCAGCGTTGCGCGGAATTTCACCTGGTGCGTGCCTCGCGGTTCGTCATCATCTCGCTAACCTCCGTGGCATGTGCAGTGCCCCACTCGCATAACGGGGCCAACGCGTTTGCCAGTGTCTGCCCGAATTCTGTTAGCGAGTAGTCGACTCGCGGCGGAATCTCCTTGTGGTCGACACGATGGACGAGGCCATCGACCTCTAATTCCTTCAATTGCTGGATGAGCATCTTATGGCTAACTGCTCCGATCGCCCGCTTCAGCTCGCCATAACGTCGCGTGTCGTGCGCAAGGTGGAACATTATCAAGGGCTTCCATTTACCCCCAATTACGGCCAGCGCCGCGTCGAGGCCACAGGTGAACATATCCCTTTTCATTCGACATTCCATGGGTACTTACCAAAAGGTTCATACTAGCCACAAGTAGAGTGAAGGTCTAGGATGTCGAGCCGCAATCGATATTTTGTAAGGAGTACGCAGATGGGCAGGCTGACCGGAAAGGTTGTACTGATAACGGGAGGAAACAGTGGCATCGGGCTGGCGAGCGCAAAGCGTTTCGTCGAGGAGGGGGCGTTCGTGTTTGTCACGGGGCGGCGTCAAAGCGAGCTTGACAAGGCTGTAGCGAGCATCGGGCACAACGTGCGGGCGCTGCAGGGCGACGTGTCAAAGCTCGATGATCTCGACCGGATTTTTGCTGCTGTGCAGGCGGAAAAGGGGCACCTTGACGTGCTGTTCGCGAACGCGGGGCTGGGCTCGCTGGCGCCGCTTGGAGCTATCACAGAAGAGCAATTCGATCTTACGTTCGACGTCAACGTGAAAGGAACGCTGTTCACAGTTCAGAAGGCGTTGCCGCTGATGAGCGCGGGTGCTTCGATCATCCTGACCGGCTCAACGACAGGTTCGAAGGGGACGCCGGCGTTCAGCGTCTACAGCGCAACGAAAGCGGCAATCCGCAACTTTGCGCGCAGCTGGGCGCTCGATCTGAAGGAATCCGGAATCCGCGTGAATGTGCTGTCTCCCGGTGCGACGGCAACGCCGGGTTTGATGGAGAGCCTTGTCTCGGGCGCTCAACTCGATGCGCTGATCGGCGCATTGAAAGTGCAGACGCCGCTTGGGCGAATAGCTGATCCGGACGAAACCGCTGCCGTGGCGCTATTTCTTGCGTCGGACGAGAGCAGCTTTATGACCGGCAGTGAAGTGTTTGTCGACGGCGGTTTGGCGCAGGTCTAACCAGAACTGGACGCAGACGGATATTCCGTCTGCTGGGATCGACCTCGCTGGTATAGAGAACCTCGCAAGAACTCCACGCGATCTCGCTCACCTCGCCGGGAAATCTCGTCGCGTTGCTGGTCGCGTACTACATTCCAACGTCTGACGGGAACGAAACGGCTATCCGAACATGTCACGAATAACGCCGTAGGAGACCGTGACGTAGCGAGCTTCCTGAACAGGGCCGCTCGCTCGGGAAAAACGTCCCGCTGAATTTCAAAAACCCTTTAATGATTTCCTTCATGGCGACCTCTCGTGGCAACGTAGAAACGGACTGCAAATCACTGCGTGAATCAGTGCAGGCGCTGCCTGGGGCGCGTACGCGTTGATTCGAAGGGTGCCACGCGTGCTGCGAAGGAATATCCCGTAACGCGTAGCACCGTTGCTGGCAGAAAAGGGGCGGCGTCTGAACTATTCGTTTTACCAATCGTGACAAGAACAAATCGGTCTTGGACGCTATAGCTGGACTGGCTCATTCTTCGTTCATCGGTTCCCGGCAAGCACGCGAAGCCGGGACCCAAACTTCACCTGATCCGAAGGAACGAACATGACTCAATCGCAATACAGCCAGGACTCCCGCCTCGCCCTCGTCGACACGATCATCGATGCAAAGGCGCGTAAAGGGCTGACGTTTCAGCAACTGACCGAAGGCACGGGGCTGAGCATCGCGTTTATGACGGCAGCCCTGCTCGGCCAGCATCCTTTGCCCACGGATGCGGCCAAAGTCGTCGCTGGGCGCCTGGATCTATCAGATCAGCAAGCGCGTCTTCTTCAGACCATTCCGCTGCGCGGCAGCATCCCGGGCGGGGTACCGACAGATCCAACGATCTATCGCTTCTACGAAATGGTCCAGATCTACGGCACGACGTTGAAGGCGCTCGTCCACGAACAGTTTGGCGACGGCATCATCAGCGCGATCAACTTCAAGCTCGACGTCAAGAAAGTCCCGGATCCGGACGGTGGCGAGCGCGCAGTTATCACGCTCGACGGCAAGTATCTGCCGACCAGGCCCTTCTGAAACACGCCAGTGTGTGCAGCCAGTTTTCAGAAAACCGGCCGCACATCCCTCCGACCCTGCATGCGCTGGGACAGATGCAGCTGATCGCACGCTCAATGGCGAACCAGCGCTTTCACCTTTCCTGATCGAGAACATCATGAACATCAGAATCATTGCCGCTTTCGTCGTTGCCGCCGTCTTTTCGCTCCCCGCTTTTGCCGCTACTGATGCACAAGTGCCGGACCAGCAACCTGTCGTTGTGGCAGCGCAGTCAGGGGGATTGACGCGTGCACAGGTTCGCGCCGAACTCGTCGCGCTTCAGAAAGCCGGCTACGACCAGTCTCGCGGCGAAGACGTTACCTACCCGACTCAAATCCAGGCGGCAGAGGCGCGGGTTGCAGCGCAGAAGGCCGCGGCTGGCAGCCAGGGTGGAGCCGGCAGCGGTTCGGAGGCGTCCGGTCGTCGCACGGCTGCAGACTGAGCCTCCATCGACGGCGTGAAGCGGGCCTGCCCATTCGCACGCCGGATGATGAAACGATCATTCGCTCCGCCTGGATAATCTGCCCCCATGTCGGTCGATCTCGGCAGATATCCGGTTGAGTCGCCTGAGCAGATTTTTGAATCTTTCGGGCAGGAGAAAAGGGGCAGCTCGGCCCTAGAGTTGAGTCCAGGCCATCCGGAGATTCCCGCTTATCTGGGACAGGCGGTTTGCCAAGTCTATCGACATCGGTGACGCGCGGATCATGTCCTGAACGTTGCCATTTAAGCAGGAACATCATGAACACAATGTTGGACAACCTGTCGTCCCGCTCGGAGACATCCAGGCCACTTGTCATCGCAGCCGTGATGGCCTCGCTGGCGATGGTCGCCATCGAAGCGACAATCGTCTCGACCGCCATGCCGCAGATCGTGACGAAACTCGGCGGACTGCATTTATATAGCTGGGTTTTCTCGTCGTTTTTGCTGACGCAGACCGCGATGACGGTGGTCTTTGGCAAGCTCGCGGATATCTTTGGTCGCAAGCGAATCATGCTGACGGGTATTGTCATTTTCCTGGTCGGTTCGCTGCTGGCCGGCTTCGCGTGGTCGATGCCTGCGATGATCGTCTTCAGGCTCATTCAGGGGATCGGCGCCGGTTCAATACAGCCGGTCACGCTGACCATCGTCGGCGACCTCTATCCGGTCAAAGAGCGTGGAAAGGTTCAGGGCTATCTGGCCAGCGTGTGGGCGACGGCGGCCGTCCTCGGACCCATGATCGGCGGATTGATTGTCCGTGACTTTTCGTGGGCGTGGATCTTCTGGATCAACATCCCCATCGGATTGATTTCAGCCGCAGGATTTGTCCTGTTCCTGCATGAAAAGGAAAGAGACGCCCGGCCGTCGATCGATATCGGCGGTGCGGTTCTCTTTACCGCCGCCATCGCTGCGCTCATGATCGGTTTGACGAACCTGAGTACAGCGGACTATACGCACGCGATGCTCAGCGGCAGCGTGTTCATCGCAAGCGCAGCGCTGTTTGTCTGGCAGGAGCGGCGAAGCCCGGACCCGATGATCTCGTTTAGCCTGTGGGGGCATAGGCCCATTGCGATGACCAACCTCGCGACGGTTTTCTCCGGCATGGCCTTGATGGGGCTGACAACTTTCCTGCCGATGTATGTTCAAGGGGTGCTGCATCGCACGCCGGTGGTCGCAGGCTTTGCGCTAACCATGGTCATGGTGGGCTGGCCGCTGGGCGCCACGCTTTCCGCCCGCTCCTTTCACCGGTTCGATCTGCGCAAGCTGTTGATCGGTGGAAGCGCAGTGATCCCGGTGGGCGCGATGATCTTCGTCTCGTTGACCCCGCATAGCGCGCCGCTTATGGCCGCTATCGGATCGCTGGTCATGGGCTTTGGAATGGGCGCGCTTAGCGTCACTTCTCTCGTCCTCATCCAGGAGCAGGTCGACAAGTCGCAGCGTGGCAGCGCTACCGCCTCAAACCTGTTCTCGCGCAATCTTGGAAGCACGCTCGGCGCGACCGTCTTCGGCGCCTTGCTCAACTACGGACTGGCTCATTCGAAGACGCTTGGCGCCGTCACTTCCGATCAACTGCGCAAGGTGATCGAGTCAGCACCCGGCAGCACGGACAACTTTGCCGCCATTCGCCTGGCCTTGCATCAGTCGGTTCATCTGACGTTTGCCGGACTGTTTATCGTTGCTTTGGCAATCGTCGTTTTCGCGGTTCTCGTTCCCACCGTTGCTGCGGCCAGAAACCGAGAAGCGCCTCAGCGTTGAGCAGGGCTTCATTGTTCCATTCACACGTGATGCGTCGGCAACCGGTTGCACATCCAGTACAACAGTTCCGGCATGCACCATCTTAAGTTCTTCGCCGTAGTCACCTGGCACTACGCGATTTATGGCCGTTAAACAGAACCATCAAAGGGAATAGCATGTCCCGTCTTACTACCGCCACGCTTGAAACCGCGACTGGCGCAACCGCAGAGGTATTCGCGAAGCTAAAAAAAAGGGTAGGTAAAGTTCCCAATGCATTTGCGACGATCGGCACCCACAGTCCTGATGGACTTCAGGCCATATTCGCTGTCGACGCGGCGGTGACGCGAAGCGAACTGTCAGACGCGGATATCGAAACGCTCAAGCTGGTCGTCAGCGAGCTTTCGGGCTGCGATTACTGTGTGGCCGCTCACGCGCTGAAAGGCAAATTCTCGGGCCTGTCTCAAGAGGTGATCACTCAAGTCCGCGCTGGAAAGCCTACAGGTGACGCCAGGCGAGATGCGCTGGTACGGTTCGTTCGGGTCCTTGTCGAAACACGGGGCACGCTTTCCGCTGCTGAACTGGATGCGTTTCGCGCGGCTGGTTACAGCGAACATCAGGTGATCGGCGTGTCTCTGGCGATCGCTTCCATCACCTTTGGAAACCTGGTGAACCGGATCAACGACACCGTGATCGATTTCCCGCTGCCGGCTCAACTGGTGGCCGGGAGCAACGAAAGCACCGCCGGGTGAACGACCCATCCGGGTTCGCGCTATTCAGGTGTGGCGCTGGACGGGTGACTCATCATGGCCGATAACAGCAATTAGAAAACTCCTTGCCGAGCGGTCGTTGAGGTCATCAATGGCTGCTCGCTGGCATTTGCGTGAGCGCGTAACGTCGACGAATCTGGCGGCCGCTTTGTAGAAAGATCGTTGTCTCTTATCGGTCCGGAAGTCGCATTCATCGACAGCGAAAAGTGCGATTCGCCAGCGCCGGTTTGCGAATGGGCCGCAAACCAGCTTGCAGCCGACATACGCATCCTCCGGACTGTTTGCGCTCTACGGAGCCGTCCTCACCCGTCAACGACTCCCACCGGCCGCGCTTTCCTCCAACGCGAGCGCGATGAAAGCCCGTGTCGCCGCGCTTCGATACGCACCTTTACGCAACAGCAGCGCCGCCGTTCGCTTCGGCAGGGTGGGCTCGAGTTTGAGCATGCATAGCTTGTCGCGCTCACGTGCGATCGCGTCTGGCAACAGCGTCGCGAGCGTGGTTCGCTGCACGACTTCAATGACTGCGCTGATCGAGTTGACTTCCATCGCGATGCGAGGCGCGACGCCATGCTGACGGCAATATCTGTCGATGTAGCGGCGTGTCGCAAACTCTTCGTTGAGCAGCACGAGCGACTCGCCACCGAACTCGCGAAGCGTCAGCGCAGTACGTTTCTTTGCGTAAGCGTGCGACCTGCCGACCACCATCGCCAGCGCTTCGACGAAAAGCACCTGAGCCTCGATGTCGGGGGAATGCGTTTCGTCGAATGCAATGCCGACGTCGAGTGCGCCTTCGATCAACATGACCTCCATCCGTTCCTGAGGCATTTCGAGGATGTTCAACGTGATGTCTGGATAACGCTGGTAGTACTTCTCGAGCAGTGGACCGGTCAAATATGCGGTGAACGTCGGCGTCATGGCGAGGCGCAGTGAGCCGCGCGTCAGTTCCTGGACGTCGTGTATCGCGCGTTTACCTTCATCGAGATCCTGCAACGCGCGCTGCGCGTAACGCATATAGGCCACGCCCGCGTCGGTCAGCTGTATTTCGCGCCCGGAACGGTCCAGCAGTGGCACGCCCAATGTGTCCTCGAGCTGCCTGATCTGCTGCGACAGCGTCGGCTGCGACACGTGTAAAGCCTCAGCCGCGCGCGTGAAATTGCGATGCTGTGCGACGGCTATGAAGTAACGGATGTGACGTAGCAGCATGTCTGCCCCTCTCGGGTAACTATTGGTTATGCCTATAGCCACAATCGTAAACCGATCTTGGACACTATGGCAGTTCGCGTCCATTCTTTGTCCAACGCAGCGCAACTCAACCCAGCGCGCTCGGCGACTGAATGGAGCGAATCATGCAAGAGATCATCGACGGCTTTCTGAAATTTCAGCGCGACGTCTTTCCGGCGCGCAAAGAGTTGTTCCGCAAGCTGGCGACCAGTCAAACGCCGCGAACGCTATTCATTTCGTGTTCGGACAGCCGGATGGTCCCCGAACTTGTCACGCAGCGCGAACCGGGCGACCTGTTCGTGATCCGCAATGCTGGCAACATCGTGCCTTCGTTCGGGCCGGAACCGGGCGGCGTGTCGGCCACGGTCGAGTACGCGGTGGCCGCGCTAGGCGTCACCGACGTCGTGATCTGCGGCCATTCGGATTGCGGTGCGATGACGGCCGTCGCGACGTGCAAGTGTCTCGATCACATGCCCGCCGTCGCAAACTGGCTGCGCTACGCCGATTCGGCGAAGCTCGTCAACGAATCGCGCGAGCATGCAGGCGAGCGTGAACGCATCGACTCGATGGTGCGTGAGAACGTGATCGCGCAACTCAACAATCTCAAGACGCATCCGTCCGTGGCGCTGGCGCTCGCGCAAGGCCGCCTGAAACTGCACGGCTGGGTCTATGACATCGAATCCGGTTCCATCGATGCGCTCGACAGCACGACACGTCAGTTCGTTTCGCTGTCCGACCATCCGGATGTCAACGCGAACGCGTGAAGCATGCGTCGCAGCATTCTGATTTTTCCTCGTCGTCGTTCCCTGTCTCATCCATTGAAGGAGCAACACCATGACCCAATCGCAAACCACCCAGTACGCACGCGAAGCCCTGACGGAAACCATCATCGACGCCAAGACGCGCAAGAACCTGACCTTCGAAGCAATCAATGAAGGCACGGGCTTGAGCGTCGCGTACACGACGGCCGCGCTGCTCGGCCAGCACGCACTGCCGGAGCAAGCCGCGAAGCTGGTTGCCGAACGTCTCGGACTCGACGACGACGCGGTCCGTCTGCTGCAAACCATTCCCTTGCGTGGCAGCATTCCCGGAGGCGTGCCGACCGATCCGACCATCTACCGCTTCTACGAAATGGTGCAGGTGTACGGCACGACGTTGAAGGCGCTGGTTCACGAGCAGTTCGGCGACGGCATCATCAGCGCGATCAACTTCAAGCTCGATATTCAGAAGGTGCCGGACCCCGAAGGCGGCGAGCGCGCAATCATCACGCTCAACGGCAAGTACCTGCCGACTAAACCATTCTGATTTTCTGCCCGCAAGAACCTGCATCACGGCAACCTACCTCGTTCAAGGAGAATCGACATGTCGTCGCAACAACAGGAAATTCGCCCGCCGCTTCCGCCGTTCACGCTGGAAACGGCCAAAGAGAAAGTGCGCCTCGCGGAAGACGGCTGGAATTCGCGCGATGCGGCGAAAGTCGCGCTGGCCTATTCGCTGGATACGAAGTGGCGCAACCGCACGGAGTTCGCAAACAATCGCGCCGAAGCGCAGGCTTTTCTGGAGCGCAAATGGCGCAAGGAATTCGAATATCGGCTGATCAAGGAGTTGTGGGCGTTCGGCGGCAATCGGATCGCGGTGCGCTACGCGTATGAATGGCGCGACGACGCGGGCAACTGGTTTCGTTCGTACGGCAACGAGAACTGGGAGTTCGGCGAAGACGGCCTGATGCAACGCCGCTTTGCCTGCATCAACGACATGCCGATCAAGGAGTCGGAGCGTAAGTTCCACTGGCCGCTGGGCCGCCGTCCCGACGATCACCCCAGCTTGAGCGACCTCGGGCTGTGAGCGTTCAGCGCACGCGTCACGCCTGAAAAGCTCAAGGCGTGACGCGTGATTTCGTCGTGGGCGGGTCGGTGCTGGTATCCGCGAAGAGTTGCGAGACGGGCACGGGCCGCTGGTAGAAGTAGCCTTGACCGAACGGAATGCCCAGGCTGCGCAGCGCTTCGTGCTGCGATTGCGTTTCGACGCCTTCGGCAATGACTTCCATTCCGTAGTGCTTCGACACGGCGGCGATCGCGCGTATCAGTTCGCGGCCCTGCTTGTCGACTTGCCGCACGAACTGGCCGTCGATTTTCACGTAGTCGAACGGGAAGCGGCCGAGCAGATCGAGGTTGCTGTGCTGCGTGCCGAAGTCGTCGATCGCGAACTGGACACCTTGCGCCTTCAGGCTGTCGAAGATCGCCTCGATACGCGGATGCTTCTGCAGCAGAAAGCGCTCGGTGACTTCGAGCACGAGCGTGATGTCGTCGGGCAACTGGTCGTTCGCGGCCAGCACGTCTGCGACGAAATCCTTGCGCTCCAGATCCATAGGCGCGACGTTGATGGCGACGCGCAATGGGCGGATGTCCGTCTTTTGCGCGACCTCCTGGGTCGCGCGTTGCAGCGCAAAGCGGGTGACGCTCGCGAGCAGGCTGCTGCTTTCCACTTCCGTCATGAACGCACTCGGGCTCACGGGGCCCCATTTCGGATGCGTCCAGCGTATCAGCGCCTCGACGCCCGTCACGCGGCGCGTGGCGATGTCGACCACGGGTTGATACGCGATATGCAATTGCCCATGCCTGAGCGCGCGGCGTACGGAGGAAAGCAGCAGGCGGCGCGGCGCAAACACGATCAGGTACGCGGCGCCGATCAGCAGGTTCACCAGAATGGCCGCCGCGCCCGCGACCAAAGCGTACTTCCAGTGCGTTTGCGTGACGAATGCCGGCGCGGCTACCACGACGATCGAGAACGACCAGCGTGCCGACGCCGCGCGCGTGCCGCCCAATGCGGCGGCGCTGTCGGCTGAAATCATGTCTCCCCGGTCGTTCAAGGCGCGCGCGTTCGACACGACGAGCACCACCTGGCCCGCTTCGTAACGCACGCCGTGCGCGAGCGTGTCCGCGAGATAGGTGGCCTCGACGATGTAGAGCAGGCCGGTGTGCTTGCCCGTCGGAACATACAGCGGCATCACGGGCGACTGCGGCTGATTCGGCGTGCCTGCGATCAACTCGAGCGTGTTGCCGGCAGGCGCGGGCGACAGATAGTCGGAAAGCGCGACGTCGACACGTCCCATCGCCGAGGAGCAATAAAGCCGCTGGTTCTCAACGAGGTTCACGCTGCGCACGTACTGAACGTAGGTTTCCAGTTCGGAGAGGCGAAGCTCGACGTTGGGGCAGGGCTGTCCTGGCAGCGCCGACAGTTCCTGTTTCCGGCGTGACGTGACGTTGTCGAGAATGCGGTCGATCGATTCGACCATGTCGCTGGCGATCAGGTTTTCGCGCTCGCGAATGGCGGCCTGATCTTCGTGACGCGCCCACCAGGCAGCGGCGGCGATCACGCACGCCCCGCACACTATCGCGACGACGAGTGCGACCATCGGGGTGAAGCCGCGCCCCATGACAGCCGATTGGCGGATAGATGAGAACCTCTTCACATCGTGGTCGCAGGAACGAGGTTGTAATCGTCGGATAAATATAGCATGCGAGCCGTTCGCAAATCCGTGCTCCGAAACATCACTGCACATTGCCATTCGAATGGCATTCCTGATCAATTGGTCGACATGTCATTCGTTGGAAGGTATTTCTTTAATATGCCTTTTCCACCGAATTGGCCATTCAGCAAATAATGCGTTTGTCGGCTTATGTCTTTATGGAAAACCCGTAGGCCCATTTATGCAAAATAAATTCCAATAGCAGCGTTGACTCCAAATCGATTTCACTCATCACGCATAATCGAAATATTCGAGAAATATTTTGTAATGGGCGTTGACACGCTGACGTTTGCCCAACTAATCTACCGTCCATCGTAAGCTGACAGTCATTCGAAACGGGCGCATCAAATCATTATCGCGCGCGTGTCGGCCCTGCGAGCCTTGCGCGTGACGTCCGTCGCGCGTCGGTTTCATGCCGTAATTTTTTCTCTAGTTCACGTTTCAACAATGTAAATATCAGCGAATTCGGCTGAGGCCGGTTTTCGTCTGTTCATTGAAAAATCTTTCATTCGCCTTAACGCGCGTGGGGGAGACCTTTTTTCGCGATTTTTAATAATAAAAAGAGACGCATAACCACACATTTCCAGAGCTGCTTTATCCGATAGGACGAATCATGCGACCATATTTTCGGTTAAAGGCGCAGTGCCTGTTGTTGGCTGCGACAGTGGCATTGAGTGCATGTGGTGGTGGAGACGATGGAGGCGTAACGTCGAGCAAGTCTGCACAGGTGGGCGCAACCGCACCGGCGTCGCAACCTGTGCTGGCGGCGCCGGAGTCGCCCGTCGTCGCCGATACGTCGATCAACAAGTCGGTGCCGCCCGTCGAGTTGCCCGACACCGTGAAGCCGATCAACTACAAGCTGTGGTTCCGGCCTAACGCAGATCTCTCCGCGTTCGACGGCCGCGCGGATGTCGAGATCCAGGTCACGAAGAACATCAATCAGATCGTCATTGCCGGGCATCGCATCAAGTTCGTCAACGGCAAGACGACACTGCAGCCAGGCAATATCCAGCTGATCGCAACGCCGCAGGACGACGGCGACTTCTATCAGCTGCGGCCCGTCAGCGGCCAGATTCATCCCGGCAACTACTCGCTGCATATGGAGTGGTCGGGCATCATCAACTTCAAGACCTACGACGATCCCGCCACGAAAACGGGCGGCAGTTGCGGCGACGATCCGTATCCGGGCTGCTCCGCGGCGGAAGGCGTGTTCCGCGTCGATCTGAAGTCGACGGACGGCACCACGAGCGGCGCGATCCTCACGCAAGGCGAAACCAACCTCGCGCGCCAATGGTTCCCGGGCTGGGACGAACCGGCTTTCCGCATGACCTATGAGGTGTCGGCGGAAGTGCCGCAGAACTGGCGTGTCGTGTCGAATGCCGCGGAGAAACCGTCCGTCAACGTGGACAGCGGCTACAAGCGCGTCACGTTCGACAAGACGCCGCCCATGCCGCAGTATCTGCTGTTCTTCGGCGGCGGTATGTTCGATACGCTCGAAGACGACTTCACGAGTCCGCTGAAGGACGGCAAGAATCTGCACCTGCGGATTTTCACGCCGCCAGGCATGCGCGACTGGGCCGTCCCGGCGATGCAGCAGACCAAGCAGGCGCTCGATTACTACTACCGCTATACGGGCATCCCGCTGCCGCTGACGAAGTTCGACACGATCGCCGCGAACGATGCGTTCAAGGAACAGAAGGACCTGAACTTCGGCGGGATGGAGAACTGGGGCGCCATTCTCGAATTCGCCGACGACATTCTTCCGCCGCCCGGCACGCCGATGTCCGACTATGGCGTGACGGTGCTGACGCACGAGGCCGCGCACCAGTGGTTCGGCGATCTCGTGACGCTCGACTGGTGGGACGACGTGTGGATGAACGAATCGTTCGCGACGTACTTCGAGAACAAGACGAAGATTCTGTTCTTCCCCGATCGCTTCAGCTGGGTCGACGAGGTGAGGACCAAGTACGCGGTGATGTCGCGTGACCTGCGCAACACGTCGTTCCCGGTGCAGCCGAACTTCAACGACTGGGCATCGAACGACTTCGTGTTGAGCGCGAGCCCGTTCACGTACGACAAGGGCGGCATCGTGCTGAAGATGCTGGAGAACTATCTCGGCGATGGCGTGATGCGCAGGGGGCTGCAGTCGTATCTCGCCGATTACTCACTCGGCAACTCGACGCCGAAGCGTCTGTGGGACGAGCTGGCGAAGGTGAGCGGCGAGCCGATGGTGGCGATCGGCGACAGCTTCGTGCGGCAAACGGGCGTGCCGCTGGTGTCGCTCGATACCCAATGCGATCTCACGAGCAATCAGACGGTCGTCACGCTCAGGCAGTCGCCGTATCCGAACCAGAACCTGTATCCGGGCATTCAATGGACGGTGCCGTTGACGCTCGCCTATGGCGAAGGTCTCGCACGGCGCAAGACGGTTGCGCTGAAGGACACGCAGATGCAGGTGCGCGTCAACGGTTGCTCGGCCGTGGTCGCGGACCCGAGCGGGCTCGATTACTACGTGACGAACTACGGCGACAACGCGTGGAGCCAGCTGCTTGCGCAAAGCAGTGCGTTGACCGATCCCGTGTTGCTGACCAACCTGCAGATGGAAGCGAAGATGCTCGTGAATTCGGGCCTCGCCGATCCTTCTCGCGCCACGACGATCGGCTCAATCACGCCGCCAGTTAGCGCGATGGCACGCCGTCAGTTGCAGGTGACGCCGCAGGCCGAAACGGTTCGTCCGACGCTGCGTTATCAGGGCAAGCTGAAGCCGCGTAACAAGACGGAGTAACGTCGGCGCGCGCCGGTCCGCATCACGCGGACCGGCGCGCCTTCGTGTTGCGCTCGATCATCGTGTGCGGCTAACGCGTCAGGCGCGCAACTCCGCCGGCTCGAGATAGAAGTCTTTGTTATCCGCGAGCCGCGCGATCATGAAGTCGATGAAGGTCCTCACGCGCAGCGGCTGTTCGGTGCGATGCCGGTAATAGATGTAGATCGATTCGCGCTGCGTCATGTGCTGCGTCAGCAAGGGCACGAGCCGTTTGCCGCGAATATGCGCGGCGGCAGAGAAGCTGCCTAGCTGGCCGATTGCGAGACCCGCCAGCACCGCGTCCGTTTCCGCGTCGATATCGTTCACGCACAGCGTCGTGGCCATCTCGCGATAGACGATTTCATTGCCCATCAGAAATTCCCACGGCGCCTGCTTGCCGGTGTTCGCGCGCCGGTATCCCGTGCAGCGATGCGCGTCGAGTTCATCGACGGTCGACGGTTTGCCATGACGTTCGATATACGCCGGCGACGCGCACACGATCAGCTGGATAGGCAGTAGCCGCCGCGCAATCGCGCCGCCCGACGGCGGCGATCCGCCGCGAAAGCCGACGTCGGCGCGATCGCTGACGAGATCGGTGAAGTGATCGTCGAAACGCACGTCCAGTTGCACGTCGGGGTAGCGCGCGGCGAATTCGAGCGCGGACGGCCATAGCACCGCGCGGCCGAGCGCCATCGGTGCGCTCACGCGCAGCGGGCCCGCGACTTCGTCCTTTGCGCGGCGCGCGTCGTCGATTGCCGACGACAGCGTGGCGAGCGCCGGCTCGACGCTGTGCAGCAGTCGCTGTCCTTCCTCCGTCAGACTCAGCTTGCGCGTGGTCCGATGAAACAGCCGCACGCCGAGCGACTTCTCCAGTTGCATCACGGCGTGACTGGCCGCCTGAGGCGAGATGCCCTGATCGACGGCGGCCTTGCGCAGGCTGCCGACGGCGGCGGCGCGGACGAAGATCGAAATGGCGCGGACCTCGTTCATCGGCGGGTTCCAATTAGCAAATAAAAGTTGATTATCAGTCTAGCAATGTGCGGCTAGTTTGTGCGAATCGGACGGCCTATTCTTCGTTTCACTCTCACCACGAACGAAGGATCACGATCATGAGCAACGTCACGAAACAACAGTTCAAGCGCGTCTGGTTCATCACGGGCGCTTCGCGCGGTCTGGGCGCGCTGATGGCCGAAGCGGCGCTGGCCGACGGCAATGCCGTCGTCGCCACGGGCCGTAATGCCGCTGCGATTGTCGAGCGGCTCGGCGAGTCGCCAGCCTTGCTGCCCGTCGCCCTCGACGTGACCAGCGAAGCGCAGGCGAAAGCCGCCGTCGAAGCCGCCGTCGAGAAGTTCGGCCGGATCGACGTGCTGATCAACAATGCGGGCTTCGGCCTGCTGGCGGCTGTCGAGGAATCGAGCGACGCCGACGTGCGCCGCATGTACGACACCAACGTCTTTGGTCTGCTGAATGTGACGCGCGCCGTGCTGCCCGTCATGCGCAAGCAGCGCTCGGGGCATGTGATCAACATGTCGTCGATTGGCGGTTATCGCTCGGGGGCGGGCTTTGGCGTGTATTGCTCGACGAAGTTCGCTGTCGAAGGCATCACGGAAGCGTTGCATGCGGAGTTGAAGCCGCTCGGCATTCACGCGACGGTCGTCGAGCCGGGCTACTTCCGCACGGACTTTCTGGATGGGTCGTCGCTGGTTGTCGGCAAGGAAATCATCGGCGACTACGATGAGACGTCGGGCAACGTGCGCCGCTTCGCGGTCGGAATGAATCACAACCAGCCCGGCGATCCGCAGAAGCTGGCGACGGCCCTCGTCACGCTCGTCGATGCGCAAACGCCGCCGCTGCGGCTTGCGCTCGGCACCGATACGCTGAAGGCGATCGCGGAGAAAAACGAGTACGTGACGACGGAAACAGAAGCCTGGAAGACGCTGTCGGCGTCCACGGACTTCCCCGTTTAAGCCACTATTGATCGGACGAAAGCGACATGCAAAGGCGCCGCTGCGAGCGCAGCGGCGCCGTTTTGTCTTGCGCGAACAATCCGCGTTATTTCGGCGGCGGCAGCGAGGGATCGAGCCTGGCGGAATCGCGGACCAGTTGGTCCGTCGCCGCTGCGGCGACAGGGTTCGATCCGGCGCCCGGTTTCATCGCCCGTTGCTGCTGTTCGGTCGCAGCGCGAACGGCCGACATGTTCGGCGGCGGCAGCGAAGGATCGAGTTTCGCCGAATCGCGCACCAACTGGTCTGTTTGCGCGGCCCCGGTCTGATACGCACCGCGAGACGCGCTGCGTGAGTCGGTGCTCGCCGTGGAAGGCGTTTGCGTCGGCATCGACGTGGGAGGCGGCAACGAAGGATCGAGCTTCGCCGATTCGCGGACGAGTTCCTCGGTTTCCGGCGTCGGGCCCTGACTGGTTGCCGCGCGGCGGTCCAGACTCTCACGTCCGCGCTGCGCACGCGGTGCGGGCACCACTTTCGGCGCGCCCGTGTCCTGCACGTTCACCGATGCGACGGCCGTCGAAGGCGCCGGCTTCGCTTGCTCAGTGCTTTGCGTGACGGCAACGCTGGGCGTAGGCGCGGGTTTCATCGGCGCGGGCGCCGCCGGAGCAGGGACGGGTGCAGGCGCAACGGGCTGCTGTGCGACGGCGGCACTCTTCGTGATTGCGCGGGGCGGCGTCGACTGGCCGATGCTGCCTTCCGTCATATGATTTTCGCTCGTACGCGAATCGACGGCGGCGGGGCGCACGCTTTCGTCCATGCCGGCCCTGGCTTCGGCCGTTGCACGGCGGTCCGCCTGAAGCAGCATCAGGTACGTGGTCAAGGCCGCGCCGAGCACGAGCCCGGCGAAAATCATCAAAATCTTTCGGGTAGTCATCATACTGACGGTCGTTCGATCGACGCGAGCCTCGATCATCGCCGGCTCGCGGTTTTAGGTCAGACAAATGCCAGCAAATGGCACGCCTGGCGCGTGGAAACAGGCGAGCAACAACCAGAGAATCGCACTTCCCAAAAGGGACAACGACCCTCATGCGCGTGAAACGCAGCGAGTCGAAGCTTCTCCGATTATCGAACGCTTCGGTTTGATTTGCGTGTCGAGAACGCGCGCGGCTGACGGCGCGTTGATTGCACAACTAACGTCTGATCATTCCCAGGGATTCGCTGCGAACAGTCCCTGTTGGCGGCGCATGCCATGGCGCAGAAACCAGTGCCTGACAGCACCGAGCTTGCGCGGCAAACCCGGCATCCGGTTGCCTTCGATGCGGGCTTTTGCGCACGACGTCGCGTACTCGATCGCCTCTTCCTCGGAAGAAAAGTAGCCGAGGATGCCAAAGGCCTTACGCCGTCCGTTCGGGCCGGTGACGAACACGCTGGCTGCATAGCCGCGAGTGCCCACGGACGCAAGTGGGATGATGACGTGGCGCCGGTAATGTACTGCATGCCTGTCCATGATCATCTCCAAGGGTTTTGCCCTAGGCCACATGGTACACGTTGCGAAACTGTGCGGGCAATGCATTGCCGCTGCGAAAAAAAATTCGCCGGCGAATGGTGTTGGCGTCACGCGCGCGATGCAGGCAATGGGGCTGCATCGCGCGTGTTGTGGAGCGTTTTTGCCGCATTGGCGGCGCGATTGCGGCGCGATTGCGGCGGGCAGCGCCTGCTCAGGCGCTGCGTTCCATCGGTTCGCCGAGCACGAACGCGCCGCCCTGGAAGCGTTGGGCCGGGTCGTCGTATTCGGCTGTCGGCGACGTGACGGGGAAGCGGTCCGAGAACTGCGTGGAGCTGTCGCGCGGACGGAAGCCGAGAAAATTCGCCTTCGTGTTGTCCCACCACTTGATGGGGTTGTCCGACGCGCCATAAACCACCGCGTGGCCAACACGGTTCGTGAACAGCGAGCAACGCACGAGTTCGATGAAGTCGCGATAGCTCAGGTACGTGACGAGCATGCGCGGATTCTTCGGTTCTTCGAACGACGAGCCGATGCGCAGGCATACCGTCTCGATGCCGAAGCGGTCGAAGTAGTAGCGCGACAGCGATTCGCCGAAGCACTTCGTCACGCCGTACAGGCTGTCGGGACGTTGCGGCGCATCGGCGTCGAGCACTTCGGTGACGGGATGAAAACCGATTGCGTGGTTCGAGCTGGCGAACACGACGCGCTTCACGCCATGTTTGCGGGCGGCTTCGTACAGGTTGTACGTGCCGCGGATGTTCGCTTCGATCAGATCGTCGAACGGCGCGTCGATCGAAATGCCGCCCAGGTGCACGATCGCATCGACGCCTTCGACCATGCGCATCACGGCGTCGCGGTCCGCCAGATCGACGACGCTCGCTTCCTCGTGCGCAGCCGCGGCGCTCACCGGGACGATGTCGCTCACGCGCACGACGTCGGCCCAGGCGGCCAGCGCATCGCGCAACTGGCGGCCCAGATTGCCGCCCGCGCCCGTCAGCAGCAGGCGGCGGAACGGCTTGTGCGACCCAGCAGGTGTCTCGTTCATTGCTAATCCTTCGAAATAGCCAAAAA